>NZ_CALXRM010000003.1 GCF_944390845.1 uncultured Brachyspira sp. | reverse complement strand
TTTCTAGAAATTTAAATTATAAGGAATACCTTCTTTTTTTAAAATAAAAGTGTGCAATATCTATGGCTCTTAAACAATTCATTTAGTATTTAATGCTTGATATTAAAACAAAATATAATATAATGTAATGCTTTTTAATTATAATTGTATTTGGGAAACGTATGAATAAACATGATAAAAAAATTGATGTATTTGAAAATTATCCTGTATATAAAGCATTAATAACTTTAGCACTTCCAACTATATTGGGCATGCTTGTCAATGTATTTTATAATATGGTTGATACTTTCTTTGTAGGAAAAACTAACGACCCTAATCAGGTAGCTGCCGTTTCTCTTACTATGCCTATATATTTGGTGCTTATGTCTTTCGGTTCTATATATGGTATTGGAGGAGCTTCGTATATATCTAGAAGCTTGGGAGCTAAAGATTATCATAAAGCTAAACAGGTTTCTGCATTTGCATTTTATGCCAGTGTTATTACTGGTATAGTATGTATGGCTGTATTTTTGATATTTTTAAAACAGATATTAAAATTATCAGGAGCAAGTCCTTATACATATAAATACGCTTCAGATTATTTACTTATAGTGGCATTCGGTGCTGTATTTGTAGTTTGTCAAATGTCATTAGGTCAAATAGTACGTTCTGAAGGAGCTTCAAAAGAGGCTATGATTGGAATGATGCTTGGAACTATTATAAATATTATATTGGATCCTATTATGATACTCTATATGAATATGGGTGTTGCTGGTGCTGCATTAGCTACAATAATAGGAAATGCATGCTCTACTTTTTATTATATATGGCATATATCTAGAAAAAGTACTTTCTTATCTATAAATATAAAAGAGTTCTCATTATCAAATGATATACTTAATAATGTTTTTTCTATTGGCTTTCCTGTGTTTATGAATAATGTTCTTATCAGTATAGCTAATATTTTAATAAATAATTTCGCCTCAAAATATAATGATAATGTTGTTGCTGGGCTTGGAGTTTCACAAAGAATATTTACTCTTGTACTTTTAGTTTTTATAGGATTAGGACAAGGGATTCAGCCTTTTATAGGATACAATTTCGCTTCTAAAAATTATAAAAGAATGAATGCATCAATAAAATTATCCTGCCTATTTAGTTTTGTAGCTGGTACTATATTTCTAATTATAGCTTTGATATTCTCTGAAGAATTAGTTAAAATATTTATTAAAAATTATGAAGTTATAGAGTATGGCTCTAAGTTTTTAATAGCAGCATATTCAGTGGCTCCTATTATAGGATTTCAATTTGTATTTATATCAACATTTCAGGCACTTGGGAAAGCATTGCCTTCTTTGGTACTTTCTATATGCAGACAAGGTCTTGCCTTTGTACCTGCTATATATTTAGGAACAAAATTTTTTGGAATAAACGGCATAATATGGGCACAGCCTATAGCAGACGTAGCTTCCATATTATTAGCTTCTATAATGTACATATACATTTATAGAAATGCTAAGAAAAAACAAATGATGTCAGAATCTTTATAACAGAAAATATACTTATAAAGGTTATAAACCTAATCAGCACTTGGGCGGGCGTTGCTTTTCAATATTTGTTTTTTAAGAATAATAAAGTTATAATTTTTTATTAAGATAAAAAATTTTAAAGGGCGGGGTATGTAAATAAGTTTTAAAGCTTTATTTTAACCCCACCCTATTTCTTTTAAATTCTTTTATGTTATTTTTACTGCATTTTTCCTTTTTATTTTAATCTGTTATTTTAACACCCACCCAAGTTGTTTTTAAATTTGTTATTTATATACCGCACGCAGAATAAAATTTTCAATTTAGAATGATTAATAATTTAAATTCAATTATATATTAAGCTTCATTAACCGTGCGTTAAAATAATGTTTAAATTATTTTTTTAATGTTTAAATTATTTTAATAAGAAAATTTTAATCTTTTATCCTCTTTAAAATTCTTTCTTGACGGGTTGCCTTCTACCCTATATATATTTTTATCCTTTATAGAATATATGCTTGACCAAATAGTATCTATATCATCTTTCTTATCATACTGACATATAAAACCATATTTGCCTGATAACAATTCTTTTGAAAAATCTAAATTACATTTATTGTTTTTAAAAGCGTTTTCTAATGTATTATATCTTTCATAAGAATGCACATTATCTTCTAAATCCGTTTGATAAACTTTCATAGATTCACTTGTAAAATGATTGGAAGTAAATACATAATCATTTTTTATTATATATTTTTTATCACAGTTGCATTCAACTAATACTATATTGGAATTTCTATCTGCTATAATAATATTTTGTGCTGATGATATAGGTACTTCTTTTAAAAAAGATAAAGCTTCATTTACATCATTACATTTTTCTAATATATATCTTATAAGCATGCCGGCATTAAAACCATAATTTATTTTTACTGGGTATACAAAAGTTAAAGCACAGGCAAGACCTTTTTCATTAATACCATCTTCCATTTCAATGAATGCCGTTGTATTTGCTATAAATGAATATGAATCATTTAATTTATAATATACACTATCACAATACTTTTCTATGCTTTTTATAAAATCACTGTTTTTTGCCAAAATAATATCATCATCTGTTTTAAATGCAAAAGAAGAACATTTATTTTCAAATGTAAAAGCATATATTGTAAATAAAAAATCTGCTATATCTTTATAATCCGTTTTTATATTATTGCTGCTTAATCCATCAGCCATTCCTTTTATTTCTTCTATTATTTCAGGAAAAAATTCTTTATATATTGGTATGCATTTTGCTGCAAAGACCTTACGCTCTTTTGATATTTTTATTTTATCTAAAGGGTTTATATTGTTTTTGGAAAGTATACTTCCATATTTGAAACCTGCTTCATAATGACTTCCCTTAAATCTTGAATGATACATACTATACTCCAAAAAATAACTTTATAAAAGGCTAGCATAATAAAAATTTAAAGTAAATATGAATAAAAAATTTTTCTAAAAATATGGTAATAAAAAAGGAGAGCCATAAAAAACAGCCCTCCTTTTTCAGTATTTTTCATAAATAATTATAGAGTATTAATCATCAAATTTCTGTCCCATTAATTGTCCATTAGCTGATATAAATAATTCCATAAAGTTATTTAATTTTACTTTATAATTTCCCCATTCTTTTTCAACATCTATTACAGCAGCTTGAGGATAACTATTTTGTATTGTGTTTGCTACTTTTTGAGGTAAAGCAGAAAGAGGTACACCATTATACTCACCGTCTATACTATGCCAATCGCCATTCATTAAAAAGTCTATTGAAGCACCATTTGATAATTTAACTTCAAATTTTCTTCCATCTCTCTCTACTTTCCATATCTGAGCATCTGGATATAATTGTGATATCAAACTTTGTGATTTCTGAGGAAGTGAAGAAGCTGGAACCAACCAATCAGCAAAAGCAGATGAAGTAGAAACTACTGTTAAAGTTATTAATAAAGCAAATAATTTTTTTGTCATAATAAATCTCCTTTAATTTTGTTCTTTGTTACTGTAAATTATCTTTACAATTATAAGTATAGCCTAATTACAGTTTTTGTCAATATATTTTACATTTAATTTACGATATTTTTACTTAAAGCATAAACTTACAAGAGTATTACAATACATTTAACACATATTAATATAAAAGAATATAAAATTTTATAAGTTTTGTAAATATTATTTACTTATTGTTCTAATGATAGGGCAATTAGAATAAAGTAATCATTTAAATTTTATCATATACATAATAAAACATAAAAATAAAACTTTATATAACAAAATTAAAAATATTAAAAAAAGTTAGATTTTTTAATAAAATCAAAATTTTTTTTGAAAAAAATTTGAATTCTATAAATAATTTTCCTAGACTACACCTATAAAATAAAAAAACTTTAGGAGTACAGAATTTGAACCTGGTTTAGGATACAGAATTGAAGATGACGGAAGAAAAGGAAGCAAGCTTGTACACAGTATATATTGGTCTGCTTATGGAGAAGTTTATGTAAGACCTATACAGGCTTTGGAATGGTACTTTGAAATGGATGTAAACAATGGAGTTCCAAAAATACAATCTCCAGTAAATGGATTACCTATAGCATTTGGTGCGAACACTGGTATAACTTGGTATTTACCTTCTTTGAATCCTAATAGTGCTCAATAAAAGATCATTGTTATAAAATAAAAGGGTATAGAAATAATTTTTTCTATACCCTATTTTTATGCCGCACGGTGAGCAGATTTTTAAATATAATTAAAATTGTATTATTAATCGATTTATATCATTATTTTAATTTAACGTGCGTTTTATGCATTCTAAATTTAAAAAAAATCTTGGGTGGGCAGCTAAAATAACAGTGGAAATAAAAAAGAAAAATAATACAAAAATGAGAGAAAAAGATTGAAAGCCTAAAGGGCGGGTAAATGTAATTAAGTTTTAAAACTTTTATTACAATCCCACCCATTATTCTTTATTAATTTCATTTGCAATTTTAATTTATTCTTTCTTATTTGCTTAAACAGGATTTAAAAACCCATAGTGTTATTTAAATTTTTAGCCTACACACCACACGATAATAAAAAACTAGTTAATAACATAAATTGAATTATTAACTAGTATAAACTTTTTAATATTTTAAAGTTATTAAAGACAAATCAATTATACTTCTTTAATTTTTACTCGTTAAATTTTGATTAAAGAAATCAGCTAATTTGTCAAAAGGTATTAAATCAGTTCTATCATAAAGATCAACATGATTAGCATTAGGTATTATTATTAATTCTTTAGGTTCCTTTGCTTTTTCGTATGCATCTTCACTGAAATATCTTGAATGAGCTTTTTCTCCTGCTATAAAAAGTATAGGTCTTGGTGATATAAAATCAATCTGCTCCAAAGGATAATAATTCATCAAACTTACAGTACTTATAATAGACATTGTAGTTGTTGCACGAGGGTGAAAGCCTCTCTCTGTACGATAATAACTGTAGAACTCTTTTACTATATCCGAAGAGTTTTCATCTATAGTTTCAGGTGTTCCTATTTGGTATTTTTTCTCACCTCCTTCATATTCATTCCATCTTTGCATAGAAATATCATCAAGCATTTTCTTTCTATCTTCAGCAGTTACAGAATCATATAAACCTTGACGTGCAACTCTGCCCATATCATACATACTTGCAGTTGCTATAGCTTTTATTCTTGTATCAATCTGTGCAGCACTCAAAACAAAACTTCCGCTTCCGCATACTCCTATAGCTCCTATTTCATTTCTATCAACATAATCAAGCGTTCCAAGAAAATCAACAGCAGCACTAAAATCTTCAGCAAATGCCTCAGGAGAAGCTGTATAATGAGGAGAACCTCCGCTTTCTCCATTATAAGAAGGGTCAAATGCTATAGTAACAAATCCTCTTTCTGCCATAGATTGAGCATATACTCCTGCTGCCTGCTCTTTTACAGCTCCATAAGGTCCGCCTATAACTAATGCTTTGTATTTTTGATTTGTATTAATATCTTTAGGTGTATACAAATCAGCAACTATATTTATTCCTAATCTATTATAGAATGATACTTTTTTTACTGTTACTTTATCACTTTTTTTAAAAGTTTTATCCCATTTCAATGTATTATTCTGTGCCATAATTGTACTTATAGGAAAAAGCATATATACTGAAAATAATACTGCCCTTTTTAAAAAAGTTTTTATCATTAGAATGTCCTCCGTTTTATTATAATTATTGTTATTATAATAAAATATTTATATATATCAAATATTTATTATTTATAACAAACTATACTTTTTAGGTATAGTATAAAAAATGAGATCAAACACCTGTTTTAACTAGATTTAAAATTTACATACCGCACGGTGAGCTGATTTTTTAATATAATAAACGTTGTATTATTAATTGATTTATATTTTTCGATTTAGTTTAACGTGCGTTGTATGCATTCTAAATTTAAAAAAAATTTTGGGTGGGCAGCTAAAATAACAGTGGAAATAAAAAAGAAAAATAATTCAGAAATGAGAGAAAAAGTTAAAAGCCTAAAGGGCGGGCAAGTGTAATTAAGTTTTAAAACTTTTATTACAATCCCACCCATTATTCTTTATTAATTTCATTTGCAATTTTAATTTATTCTTTCTTATTTGCTTAAACAGAATTTAAAAGCACCCGCCCTAATGTTATTTAAATTTTTAATGAATAAACCGCACGTTAAATAAAAAAGTAGTTAATAACACTAACTGCATTATTAACTAGTTTAAATTTTTTTATCTATTTACCGTGCGTATTAATAAATAAAATACCAACAATAATTTTTATTTTTATATAAAGACATAAAATATTGACAAATAAATATTATGGTATATACTTAATTAATGAAATACTAATATAAGGTTTAATTGATTATGTTATTTAATCGCATCGCATCGCATCGCATCGCATCGCATCGCATCGCATTATAATATCTTATTAAACTTTATAAACTCATTCTATCAAATAACTATCAAAAATTTATTTCAATCTTCGGAAATACTTAAATATATTAATGCCATCTCTTTCAGCATTGCAATAAAAAATAAAATAGGAGATATAAAAAATGAGAAAAATATTATTTTTACTGATTGTTTTATTGATGATATTTTCTATAGGATGCAGTTCAAAAAATAACTACACTATAGATAAATATCTTAATAGAGTTTTTTACAAAGTAAATAATAATGATACTACCAATTATTATTATATAGCTAAAGACGGTGATAAAATACTACCTATTTATTTTCCTCCATTTCGTACATTTAATAAAGTATTTGCACATACATTCATAACTAATATGCCTAATAACGAATATTATTATGTTGCTGATACACAATTTAACGATTTGTTTTATGAAGCAATAACATTTTATAAAGATAAGATGTATACCTATACCTGCGGAACAACATTTGATGAAATAGAAGAGCATGATAATGAAGAAGATACTATAATAAATGAGCTATTATATTCTAATACTTACATATTAGCAGAAAAAGATTCTAAAGAAGAAGAGTATATTGCAAGTATATATAGAAATTATATTCTTGAGAATAAATCTTTTAGTAATTACAAAAAAATATTATACAGTGATGATTATGATCCAGACACAGGATATCCTTTTAAAGGCAGTACATATATTAAAGCATTTGATATTTTATTTGGATATAATAAAAATAATATAGGAACAGAATCTAAAAAAAATGAAAATACAAAAATAGAAACAAAAGCACTATTACCAGATTTTAGAACTATGAATGATAAAGAAATACAAAATATTATATTTCAGATAGAACAAATGCAAAATAAAAATACTTATGAGGTTACAGCTTATGGTTATTTTGTGATGGCTATTGATGATGTTATACGAAAATATGGTGCTAATTCCCAAAAAGTAAAAAATTATATAGATAGTGTTAAGAATTATAACAGCTATACTGCTTGGTATAATGATTTGATAAATCTTAATAGTGAATATGAAGACAGTCCTGAATCAGATATTTATTAAATAAATAATAAAATTTTTGAGGAGAATACAATGAAAAAAATTTTTATATTATTTTTAATGGCTAGCTTTTTACTTTATTCATTTACAAAATCAGAACAGTCATATATAGATAAAAGTAAAATAACTAAAAATTCTTTACCAGATAATATGATTAATAGTACAGGAGACACATCTTATATAATTGCTTCTAGAGGAATAGCATATTATGATTTTAATAATAAGATGATAGATCATGAAGAACCAAATGAACTTGATAATTATAAATTGTATATAAAATATGCTAAAAAAAGTGATGTGAACGAATATGTTCCATATGCACAATTTACTGAGAAAGATAATACATATAATCTAATTTTTATGGATCATCAAGCACCTATAAAAAAATCATATGAAACAAGTTTTTTATTAAATAATGTCAGAGATTTTGTAAGTGCAAATTCTGTTTCATATTATTCTGGGAAAAGTATGAAGTGGAGATTATCATATCAAATTGATAATGATATAGTGGTATTATCTACTGTTGGATTGTATGCTGAATATGATAATATGGAATATAAAGGTAAAAAAGTTTCAGCTATTGAGTATGTATATATTTTTAGAAAAATAATTGAATGAGGATTTATTTATGAAAAAAATTATAATTATATTGTTTATTTTTACAAGTATATCATTCTCTTATGAAAATTATGATAAGGTTGATAGATATTTAAAAGAATATTCCAAAGAACTATCTTTGATTACTGATAATATTTGGAGCTATCATCGTGTCATTTATGCTCAAAAGAATGAAGTTATTCCTATATATAATGCTGCATTTGTAAAACTTACAAATCAAAATGGTAAGATAAGATTATATATGATAAAATTTTGTGCTAATGAAAATCATTTGGTTGATGAAACAGATGATTATGTATATGATAAAAAAAATATAAATGAATTTTATTATCAAGTTTATATAGCTACTGATATAGAGTATCAAACAACTTTTGATATTGAATTTACAAGCATGTATAAAATAACAAAAGATAATAGGTATTTATCAAAAGCTGTTAGAAGTGGTAATGGTGCCAATATATTAAATAAATTACCTCTAATAAGCGATGGTCAGAAAAATGAATCTTTTAATATGGAACTTGGACATGCATATGTTAATGAAAAAATACGACATCTTAGCGTTGGCTCATCAACTTACTATGTAGATTATGAATTTGAAGATTTTGATTTATTAAATGATATAATATATAATGGGGCTTTTAATTCTATGGCAAGACCTTCTAAAGCATTTTTAAATAATAGGAAAAATCTTTTAATAAGAAATAGAGAAGTCATAAAAAAAGAAATAGAAGATTTTGAAAGAAAAGAAAAAGAAGAAGCCAAGAGGAAAGAAATGGAAAAAATTAATCAGGCTAAAGAAAAAGAAAATTTGGCTGAAAAATATTACAATGAAGGAAATTATTATGAAGCTATAAATTTGTTAAATGAAGCCATAAAGTTAAATACTTATTCTGAAAAAAGTTATTTTTTATTGGGGAAATCACATTTAGCTAGAAAAGAATATGAAGCAGCTGCTGATAATTTTTATCAAGTATTATCATACAATAAAAATGATATAACAACTTGGTATTTATTTGGAAAAACATATTTTGAAGCAGAAGATTATAGCAGGTCTTTAAATGCTCTATATAAAGTAGAAGAATTAGATCCTAAAAATAAAGAAAATTTATTTATGATAGCAGCAGCTAATTACAATTATGGGTATAGAGATGAGGCAATAGAATATTTTAAAAAATATATAGAACTTGATAATAAAAATGATATTGTTTGGTATTGGCTTGGTAAATCATATGAAGGAATAAAAAATAATGAAGAAGCTGAAAACGCTTATTTATCGGGATTAAAGATAAATCCTGAAAATTCTGATATTTTATATGCTTTAGGGGAATTGAATAAGAGTACTGGAAATGTTCAAGAAGCTAAAAAATATTATGAAAAAGCTTTAGAGGCAAATCCTAATAACGATTCTTCTAAGAATAAATTGGAGCTTATAAATAGAGCTGAAAATATACAAAAGTTAAATAGAAGTTTAAATACTGCTAAAATTTTTAAAACTACTGGAATAGTATTAATGGTTGGAGGTGCTTTAACAACTGCTAGTCCATTTGTTATTCAGTATGTTAATACAAAGAATATAAATAGTATAAATTTTGACTTTTTAAACTCTTCTAAAACTGATAAAGATTCTAAACTTCAGCGTACTTTATTTTATACAGGGGTTGGTGTATTTGGTGCAGGCTTAATTACAACTATAATATCATCATTTGCAATTAATAATTTAGAAAGACAAATATCATATGCTTTTGTACCGATTTTTAATAAAAATGAATATGGCATTATGGATTATGGTTATGCATTTAATTTCAGTTATAAATTTTAGACTATAAACCGCACGATGAATAAAAAACTAGTTAATAATCCGCTCTGAATTATTAACTAGTTTATTTTTTTAATCTATTTACCGTGCGTATTATAATAAATAAAAATTAATCTCCAAAAACACTTTTTACTATACTGTAAATTGAAGAAGCAAATCTCTTATTTACTTTTAAAGGATTAATCAAAGTTTCAATACCGTCAGTAATTTCACAGAACTCAATATCACCGAAATTAATATCTTCATTAGCATCTATTCCAAAGTACATATAGTCGAATGAGAGATGAACTGCTATGTTGAGATAAGTATCTTTTAATATGTACTCGCAGAAAGTTCCTCCGTCCATAGCCTCGCCTCTAGCCATATCATACTTAGTAGCTAATGACATTAATACACCAGCCTTTATTGTCTTAGAATCAAGAGAATGAATTTTATCTTCTTTTATGTCTTCTTCTTTAATCTCTTCATATTTGAAATTAAGCTGTTCTATAGGCTGTGATATCTCATAATCTGATAATTGAGTTTTCCATTTCTCTATAGTGTCAGCATCTAATTCTGAAGGGTGAACCAAAGTTATTAAACTGTTCTCCGGTAAAGTGTACTCTTCTTCATCAACTGTATTGAAAGTACCGTCTTCCATGTATCTGAAACTCTGTATTAAATTGTTGTTCTCATCATAAGCACCCCAAATAAGTTTCAAAGCAAATATGTTCATTATTGGATTTTCAACAAATACAGTTTTGAAATTATTGTAAGTCCATTTTCTGCCGTTTAATAAAACTTTTTGAAGTCTTATTTTTTGATTCTGTATCAAAGTTTTTATTTCTTTCTTGAGTGTAGTACATTCTTTCTTAGCACTGTCAGCTTCTGCTTTGTCGTCTTTGCTGTTTGGTGCCGGAAGTGATTTTATTACTTTTTGTTTTTCATTATCTGTAATAGTTAATTCAAGATTATTGTCTATTGATAATGTGAATGTTCTTCTTGCTTCTCCGCCGTAATTTAGAACTCTTTCACCTTTTTGACTAAATCCGAAATTAGGTATTATTCTGTCTGAAAGCTCATCAGCTGTCATATCAAGTAAGTATGCAACATTTTCCATAGTCTCTATTGCTACTTCTTTTATTTTTGCTGTAGGTGATTTTCTTGTAAGACCGTCTACTAATATTAAGGCATAGTTCTTTCCGTTTAATGCCATACATTTTACAATAAATGCTGCCATAACAGTACGTGAACTTTTAGCAAATTCTTTTATTAGAGGATAAACTTTATCTATTTTCAAATCATCAGAATATATTAAATAAGGTATTAAAATATTTTTCTTTGTAGCTTCATAATTAGAATCTTTCCAATAAATATATAGCATCTCCAAAGCATTAGTAAATGAAGTAGTATCAAGAATTTCAGCAAGCATGTCGCAGTCTTTTAATCTTGCTGGCTCTACTAAATTCATATATTCCATAATGATATATTTAAATATTCTCTCATCAGCCAATGTTCCATTATTGTATAAAACTTTTGTCAAATGAACATCATCTAAGAATTTTATATTTTTTTCATAGTTTGTATTGTAGTAAGTGTCAATAAACTCCAAAGCCTCATCAATACTTTTAAAATAGTCGCCGTATTTTTTAAGATTCCAATTTTTAATAATATTTTTTAATGCTCCTTTAAGTTCTGATGATCTTGCTTTCTCTGACATCTTTTCAACATAAGGTCTTGTAATAGATTCATTATCAGAAATAACTTTAATACAATGTCTTTTTACTTCGGCTCTCTTTGTATTTTCAAGAACTGTATAAACTAAATGATAATCATTATAATGACATTTATTATACAATGTTCTTAATATATCTAAGGCTGTATTTTTATTGCTTGCTATATTATCTTTTATAAACTTATCATCATTTAAAATATTTGTTATATCTTCAAAATAGCTTTTTAGTAATTCATCTTTTACACTGTTTATAATAACATTATTATTTTCATCTACGCATCTAAGCTCTTTATATAATGTAGGAAGATATTTTCCGCCATAGTCATAATAATAATTTGAAATATCTCCTGCATAATCAAAATAATATGATAATAAAATTTCTTTTAATGTAATATTTAATTCTTTATTATTTAATAAATTATCAATAACTTCTTTTAAAGTTTTAGTTCCTATAGATGCCTGCACTTCTATATATCTTCTTATACCTAATTGAACAGGCAGATATTTAAAAATATCAAGAGCAAACTTTTTATAGTTTTTCATTTCATCAATGTCATAATTAAATAAAGAGAATAAATAATAAAGTTCTGTATCAAGACTAACTTCAGGAACTCTATCCCATCTGCTGTATAAACGGAATATATTTTTTTTGTCCGTATAATATTTAATAAGCTCGTCAAAGTTTTTATTTTTATCTTTATCAAATATTTCTTCTATTTTTTCTGTAGTAGTAAAAGCAGGTCTTTTATTGTATCCATCAGACTTATCTTCTGTAAATTTATTAGTTATAGTTTGAAATACAGGTATAGACTTTTTTAAATTATTTGTATCTAAATTATTATCATTATGCTCTAATAAAACGCCGCTAAGCACTATAAATATTCTTTTGTTTCTATCATTTTTTAAATCATTTCCTACTAAATTATAAATTCTATAAAAATCTTCTTTATAGTTTAAATATAAATCTCTTGCCCCATAAATAAATTCATAATGAAAATAATCTTTAAAATGTTTTGCTATAAATCCGAAATCATTCGGATAATTTACAGCTTTAAAAAATTTCTCTTTAGCTTTATAAGGATTTGTATAATCTAATAATCTTAAATACTCTCCAAGTTCAATATTCATATCAATAATATATTCTTTATTATTATTAAGCACTTCTATAAATTTATTTTTTATAGCCTCATTTTTATCTAAGATAGCAGCAATAACATTTAAAGTATCATAAAGATTAGGAAGAACATCGAATGATTTTATAGCTGCATTAATATATTTCTCATCGCATTCTTTATTATTTTTTATAACAAAACATATTGCAATCAATGGTATTACAGCATCTCTGTCCATTTTTTTTAATATTTTTTTATTATCATTGTTATTAATAATATCAATATATTTATCTATGTATTCTTGAAACTCTTTACTGAAGTATTTATTAAAATCTTGAAAAACTGTATATATTAAAGTTTCACCATTTAAAGTTCTTGACTGTTCTTTCTGTTCTTTATATCTTTTCTCATATCCATAAACAAGATATCTAAGTGACTTTTCAAAATCTCTATTGACTATATAATCAAAAATAACATATCTAGTTCCTCCTTCTCCTTCTTTATCTCTCCCGTAAATAAATATTTTCATAAAGTGTTCATATCTTTTCTTTAATGATTCATCTTCTATAGTAAAATAATCTTTCAAAAAAGCATATTTATAAGGAAAATAATCATAAGTACTCTTTCTTATTTTACTGAAATCATTTGTAGATTCGCATTTTGCCATATCATCTTCTATAGCAGAGCCTTGATAATATATTGCAAGTTTTTCTTCTAAATCCATAAATTCACCTCTTATCATTAATCTATATTAATGTATAGTATATATATTTTTTATTTATTGTCAACTTCTTTAAGTTCTATTTACCTAACATAACCCCATCGCACGCAGTATAAATAATAAATATAATTGTATTATCATACAATTTATATCATAAATGATAATGCATTTACCGTGCGTTGAATAAAGTTTCAAAGTTAATAATCACTTGGGCGGGTGCCTTAATTTTTAATAAAGCATCAAAACAATTAAAATTATAATTACAGAACAAAGCAACAAAGAATTAAGGGCGGGAATCTTAATAATTTTTTAAGATTAAAATATATTCTAATTCATTTAAAATTGTTTTTTAGCTGTTATATAAGTTTCAAGTAAAAAAATATCTTTGAGACTTTAATTTATAATTAAAACTAGAAAAATATATAAATTTATATTTTAATAAGAATATAGTTAACATATATAACTTCATAATAGTATTGACAATTAAAATATATACTGTATACTCTTAGCAATATTAACAAGTTTTGGATATTATTATGACACAACACAACACAACACAACACAACACAACACAACAATAAATTAAAAGAAGATATAGATAATATAGTATGGTGGATTCCATTTCGCAAGTTAAGAAATAGCATAAGAAATATATTAATTTTTCAATGTGAATATTTAGAAAAAATAAACACAGTAGAAAATAAAATAAACACAGTAGAAAATAAAATAAACACAGTAGAAAATAAAATAGATATTCTTTCTAATTATTTGAATATTAATACCAATATTAGAAAGAATGAATTTAGTAATATATATAGAAAATCAATATGGGGCGGTAAAGATAAATATGAAGGTAGAAGTAAAAGTGGTAGTGGCAGTTCTTTAGAAGTAACATCAAATTTAAGATTAAAACTAGTAGATATTATAAAAAGATATAATATAAAAACTTTTTTAGATGCTCCTTGTGGTGATATGAAATGGATGGAAGAAATATTAGATTATATAGAAAATTATATAGGTGTTGATATTGTAAACGATATTGTAGAAGAAAATAAAAGAAAATTTATTGGGTTTAATAATATCAAATTAAAATGTGTTGATTTATTGCAAGATGATATAGATAAAGCAGATTTAATATTTTGTAGAGATTGTATACAACATTTATCTAATTTGGAAGCTCAATTATTAATTAACAATATGATTAAATCAGGCTCTAAGTATTTACTAATAAGTACTCATAGTAATGAATCCAATGACAATAGATATAAAGAAAAATATAGTCAAGCAAAAGCTTTGAACTTAGAAAAACCTCCTTTTAATTTTCCGCATCCAATAGAGTATCTTGAAGAAGAAACTTTTGATAAATGGATTGGATATAACAGAAGAATGGCTTTGTGGGAAATATCATCCATACCAAAACAAAATGTCTATAATGTTTAATATCATATTATAGTCAATAACTATATATTGGTAAAGCTAAATACTTTTTTATTAATAATCAATTGATATTTGGGTTTAATTATTTAATAAAATACTAGCTATAATATTTGTACATGATTTTATCAAATTAAAATCTAAAATTATTAATTTATTACAGGAATTAAATTGGAATATATTTTTAGATTTCAGATTTATAAAATACTTTTATACCAATAATATCAATTCCTATATATAAATTATTGATTACCTATTTATTTGTATCTATAATAGTTTATTGCTAATTACCGCACGAAAAAATAAAATAAGAAATAAAGAATAATAAAAAATTAAATATTAATTATAAAATAGAATTGACTAACCGTGCGTCAAAAAATACAAAAATAAAAAATCAATTATAATAAAAAACCTATGCAATAAATGCATAGGCTTTTATGGGAAAAAATAAGGCTTATTCTTCTATATTTTCTATTATCTCATTGTATTCATTAATTAATAAATTATATTCTTCATCATCTATAAAAACACATACGTTATTATTGAAACTATCAAGCAATTTAGTCATATTCAATCCTCCTTTCTCATTCATTAATAAACCCAAATATTTATGTGATAACAAATTCATATATTGTAGCTTTACATCACAAATCTATACTGATAATATAAGAAATTAATAAACAAAGGCAAGAACTTTTTTATACAATCCTTTTCTAAATAAATCATTCTTATAATAAATATTTTGATAATTTAAAATCAAAAAGTTTATAATAAGTAAAATATTTATTTAAAAGAATTCTTAATAATACCAAATATATAAATAATAGGCTCTACTAAAATATCATACAAAAAATTACAGAATGTACCTACTATAACTCTTTTCAAAAACAAAATAAATAAAATAGCAGCCTTTATAAGATCAAATATATTACTTAATATATTAAATAATAACTCGTCAAAATCTGTACACAAAAATAATATTAACACTAATACAATTAAAATATTTTCAAACATAATTTACCCCCATCTATAAAAAACTATATATAAAAATAATAACAAACAGTACTGACAAATTCTGTCATACTTTTTATTTCTTAATATTTTTTTATATATTTCTAATAGCTGAAATCAAGGTAAAAATATAGAAAAGAATTAAATAATATTAATTATATAAATTTTCATTATTTAATTCATCTTGAGCAAAATTTCTTATATAATTTTTTACAAACTCTAAATCTTCCATAGTATCTATACCATGCAAAAATTTTTTAGTTTCTAAAACTTTTATTTTCATTCCATTATAAAGCCATCTTAACTGTTCAAGTTTTTCTATATTCTCATAATCACATTCTTCTAATTTCTCTATTTTTAGAAGAACATCTTTTCTAAATGCATAAACTCCAATATGTTTATAGTATTTAGCAGTTATATTTTGATCGAATCTTTTATGAGGTATAGTAGCACGGGAAAAATACATTGCATAATCATTAATATCAGTAACAACTTTAACAGCATTTTCATCTTTTATCAAATCGCTGTCATCAAGTATTCTAGTTTTCAAAGTAGCAATTTCGACATTTTCATCATTAAAAGAATCTATTAAAGGATTAAGTACAGATTCATCAATTAAAGGCTCATCACCTTGAACATTAATAACAATATCACAATCAATATTCTTTGCAACTTCTATTATCCTTGAAGTGCCGGAAGTATGTTCAGCAGAAGTCATTACAGCCTTAGCATTATTTTTTTCACAAATTTCCATTATCTCTTTAGAATCAGTAGCCACAATACAATCATCTATTTTTTTTGCAGCTTTAACATTATCATATACAGCTATTATTATAGGTTTTCCTAATAATTCATAAGTTAATTTTCTTGGAAATCTAGTTGATTCATATCTTGCAGGTATTATAGCAGTAACTTTAGGCATTTTATTTTACTCCCAACATCTCTTTAGATATATCTTTTAATTTACTTTTAAACTCATCTACAGTTTTTGATTCTAATAAAATAACAGGATACATACTCATTCTTGAAATCTTTGTGAAAAGCGAAAGAAGTCCCAAATATTTTTCATTACTATTTTTATTAGTTAAAAACATAGTAAGCAAATGAACTGGTTTTTTATCAAGAGCAGAATAATTAAGTCCCTTTCTGGAAACAGCAAATATTAAATCATTATCTTCTACTTCATTAGTTCTCACATGAGGAAAAGCTACACCATAGCCTAAACCGCTGCTTATAATATCTTCTTTTTTATACATTGATTCTATAGTTTGGGCTATATTAATTCTCAAACCATTAGCTTCTGAATATATAAGCATTTCGCTAATAGCTTCATCTTTGTTGGTAGCTTTTAAGTCCAAAATAACATAAGAATTATTTATATATTTTTCTACTTCGTTTAATGAAATCATAATAAAAAACCTTTCTTTTAAAATATAACAATTTTACAATAAAAGAACAATTTAAAAGTTATTTTTTAAATATTCCTGCATTGTATATTTTTTCTGTATAAGTTCCAATGTAATATTAAGCGGATATATAGTTTTATGATTTTTAAAACTTATTCCAATAGTTTCATCATCTAAATCTATATTATGAGATACTTCCCAAGAACCATGATATTTCATTCTTATAACTTCACCTATATATGCACTAATAGAAAATATAAAATTTCTATTATTATCACTTTCTAAAACTAAATTTAGTTTCTCTTTGAAAAACTTATCTATCTCTGATAAACTTTCTATAGTGTAATCTGCATGATATCCTTCACGCATTAAAAAATTACTTATCCAATTAGAAGCTCTTAAAAGCTCATCTTGAGGTAAAACATATTTCGCCATAACTTAAATCCTTAATATTCTAATATTACATGTTTTTTATAATATGTCAACTTCATTTATAGCCCTATTTATATAAAAAATTATGCTTGCAGAACTTTCAATCTTTGATATACTCTATCTAAAATAAATTTTATTATTTGGAGAGCGTATGCTAAAGAAAATTATCTCAAACATTTTAAAATCTGCATTAGAAGATTATTTAAAAGATACTGATATAAAAGATATAGATTCATATATAGAAATAGGTTATGCAGTAGATGATAAATTTGGCGATTATGCTTGTCCTGTAGCTATGAGGCTTGCAAAAGTACTCAAAAAAAATCCATTCGATATAGCAAACTCTATAGCTGAAAAAATAGATAAAAAATATTTTGAAAAGATAGAAGTTGCAAGACCTGGATTTATTAATTTAACACTTTCTAATAATTATATAAATGAATGTATCAATGATTTACTTAATAATGATAATTACGGAAAAAATACAGTAGAAGATAAAAAGAAAATATTAGTAGAATACGTTAGTGCCAATCCTACTGGACCGCTTCATATAGGACATGGAAGATGGGCTGCTATAGGAAGTGCTTTATCTAATATATTAAAATATGTAGGGCATGAAGTTTATCAGGAATTTTATGTTAATGATGCCGGTGAACAAATAACAAAATTGAATGAAAGTGTTCAAGCAGTAAAAGAAGGCAGAGAAATACCTGAAGACGGATATCATGGTTCATATATACAAGATGTTGCAAAACAAGACGGAGTACCTAAAGATATTATATTGGAAAGTCAGAAAAGATTATTAGAAAGATTCGGTACCTATATGGATAATTATGCCTCAGAATTAAAAATACGTGAGGGCGGAGAACTTGAAAAAACTATGGACTTTCTTGATAAAGAAGGACTTTTATTTGAAGAAGATAATGCCGTTTGGTTTAAAAGTACTAAATATGGAGATGATAAAGACAGAGTAGTAAAAAAAAGCAACGGTACATACACTTACTTTGCTCCAGACATTACATATCATAAAAATAAAATTGACAGAGGATATCATTATTTAATAGATATATTAGGTGCAGATCACCATGGATATGTACCAAGAATTACTGCTGCTGTAAGGGCTGTTAGTAAAGATACTGCCACATTGAAAGTAATATTAGGTCAGCTTGTTCGTCTTTATAGAGGAACTGAAGTTGTAAGAATGAGCAAAAGAACTGGCGATATGATAAGCCTTGAAGATGTTATTGATGAAATAGGAGTTGATCCTACAAGATACTTCCTTCTTATGCGTTCTTATTCCAGTTCATTAGATTTCGATTTAGAGCTTGCTAAAAAGAAAGATAATGATAACCCTGTTTATTATGTACAATATGCTTATGCTAGAATTTGTAACATATTCTTCAAACTCGAAGAAAAAAATATGACTTATGATAATAGCAAGCCTTTTGATATGAATAAAATAGCAAATGAAAGTTCATTAAAACTTGCTAAAATGATATTAAGATTCCCTGATGAAGTGTTTGAATCTGCAAAATCTTTAGAAGTATACACATTAATCAATTATACTTATGAAGTTGCAAGTGCTTTACATAAATTCTATTATGATAATATAGTATTAGAAGAAAATGCAGAAATAAGACAAGAGAGATTAACTCTTATTAAAGCAGTACAAAAAATATTAGGAACATGCTTTGATATAATAGGAATATCAAAAGTAGAAAGAATGTGGGCTGATGAACAAAATTAATTAATTCACATCTAATAAAATAGAAATAGTAATAAAAGATTAATACAATTTTTTATTACTATTTTTTTATATATGAACTAAAAAAGAAATAAAAAAATCCGTAAGAGTAATTATAACTCCTACGGATTTAATAATTCATATCAAAAATAATTATTTAGAAAAATCTTTATAATATTCATCTAATAATTTTTCATCTTCTTTTATACCATATTGAATATTTTTAATGTATTCATCATAATATTTTTCTAAAAATTTTAATGCTTTTTCATTAACCATTTTTTCATTCAAGGAAATACTAGAATCAATACCTATATCTAACATTTCTTTTCCATCAGAGGTTAATAAATCATTTTTATCAAGCCATTTAAAAATAAATATAAAATGTTCAATAACGTTTTTTTTATCCACCCCATTATCTATTTGCCATGATGCTTTATCAATAATTTTTATCATAATTAATCTCTCCTTTCTATTCTAGTATGTACATCTTTTGGAATTTCTATTAAATCTCCATTGGAATCCTTTATATAGTTTCCGCCATTTTCTCTAATTCTATCTTCTTTAGCTGACTGTTCTGTTTTATCTGCTGTTTTTGAAGTAACCTCTATAGAATCAACAGCTTTACCATCTTTTGTAACAACAAAATCTATTCTTCTAGCTTCACCTGTTTTATCATCTTTTACAATATTACCATCTTTGTTTCTTAAATAAGTTTCTGATTCTATTTTATATCCTTTATTTTCAGGATATTTCTCTTTTAATTCATTTTCAACTTCTTTTTCTCTTCTGCAGCCTTCTGCTTTATTTTCTATAATATTTTCATTTTTATTTTCAATGTTTGGAGTTAAATCTCTGCCATTTGCCCCTGCAATTTCTCTATTTCCAAAATTTGGAGTTAAATCCCTACTATTTGATCCTGAAATCTCATTTTTATTTCCAAAGTTTGGAGTCAAATCTCTGCTATTATTATTAGATATATTTTCAGGTATTTTTTCAATCATAATACCGTACCTCCTCTATAAAATTGTTCAACCCAATCATTATATACATTTACTCTGAAAACACCTATACTAATGGCATGCTTTAACATCAAATTCATACCTTCTAAAGCATATTTGCTGTCAAGATCATTATATGTATTTTCAATATCTCTAATAATATTGCTATGCCAAATTTCACAATTTGTATAATATTTATTAACAGCCAATAAATCACTTCCATTTAATATATCATATACAGCTGATGAAAGTTTTAAATTATCAATTCTTTC
Source organism: uncultured Brachyspira sp. (assembly GCF_944390845.1). Classification (GTDB taxonomy): domain Bacteria; phylum Spirochaetota; class Brachyspiria; order Brachyspirales; family Brachyspiraceae; genus Brachyspira; species Brachyspira pulli. The sequence goes on along the minus strand of NZ_CALXRM010000003.1, from coordinate 71,636 downwards.
ACTATTAAATACTTCCCTAATATTAATTTTTACAGACTCAGCAATATTAACATCATTTAAAGAAGAAATAATATTAGTATCAATATTTTCATTCAATGATTTCTGTACTAAACATTTTAATATATTACCTTTGCTTGATTTATTTTCTATAAATTTTTTATCTTCTATCTTATATGATTTTCCTTCTTCAATAATATTATAATGTTCAACTTTACATAAAACGCTATCAATCCAATTATTTTGATAAACTGCTGCAACACCTGTATGAAGTTTAGCCAATTCTTCTATTTTATCGTCATTAAGTCCGGCAGCTTTTCCCACCATTTCTCTATCTGAATATTCAGGAAGTCTTAAAATAATTTTTGTATTAGTATTTCTTATAGCTGACATATCCACTGCTGAAGGTGATTGATCTGCTATAATAAAACCTTCTCCATAAGTACGCATTTCAGCAATAGAGTTTGAAAGCATCTCAACTGATTTTCCTACTAAATTAGCACTCTCACTAACTTGTTCTGTAGAAGTTCTTTTTAATATATTATGAGCTTCTTCTAATATAGCAACATGTTTTAAATTCTGATTCATTGCCTGAGATGATGTTCTATATTCAGAAAGATTCATTATAAGTATACCCATTATCATTGATTTAGTTTCTAATGAACCAACTCTGCTTAAATCAACTATAACATTTTCATCAAACAATATTTTCTCATCTATTTCTTTAGATGAAAATATTCTTCCTATTATACCATTAGTAAGAGATTTAACTCTTGTAACTAGTGATCCTGTATAATTGCTTTTTACTTCCTGAGAATAATCAGAAGATTCTATAACTTTTTTTAAATTATTCAAAACATCTATAAAATTAGGAAATATATTATCTCCGTATTTATTAACAGACATATCTAAATCCCAGCCTGTATCAATATAAGATTTCTCAACAGCCTCTTTTAAAACCGCAGGCATAGCTGCATACATAGGCCAGCAAACATTGAATATATCTATAAGTCTATCAATATGTTCAAGAACATGAATACTTTTATTAAAGCTGAAAGGATTGATTCTTAAAAGCTCTGTATAGTACGGATTAGTACCAAATACATGAACATCTTTTCTATGACCGAATACATTTTTATATTCACCCTTAGCAGGCTCTATAACCATAAATTTTATATTTTTTCTTATAAACTTTGATATTATATTATAAATTGTATTTGATTTTCCAGAACCAGTAGAACCTGTTATAAAAGTATGTGAAGCTAAACTTTGTAAATCAAGATTAACTTCTCTATTTTCTTCTTTTCCAAAATGAAATATTTTTCCAATATTAATACTATTTACGTCATCTATATCGTCATAAGAAACTATTTCTCTAGCAAAAGGAGTATATTTGATAACGGGAAGTCCAGCAACACTTTTTTGAGGAAGCCCAGCCTGTATAGCCAATTCCATACTGCTTATTGTAACTGCAGGTGAAAAATTAGGCATTGTGTCATCTATATGAAACATAGGATGATACATTTTTGATATATAATTTAATACTTCTGTTCTGTTTCTATTTTCCTCATTCCATAAATTAATAGCCCCTGTTTCTACAGAAGAACCTTCACCTCTTATCAAAGACTGATACATACTTGAAACAACTCTATTTGTCTGTACATCATCTGTTATAAAGTATGCTGCACTATTCCATACTCCTACATCAGCACATTCATTAAGACGCTCTAATTGACTATCCAATTTATCTAAAATATTAGTAACCATTTTATTTTCAGAAGTAATTTGCAAAGATTTATCATTACCAGTTGTTTTTGAAGTACCTTCTGAAGTATCAGAACTTTTCGTATCTGTATCACTGCGTCCAATAGTATGAGATTTAGCAGTACCATAACTCCTAGCAAGCCCCATATTGATAGAAGAAAAAACTGTATTAGCCACTGTTGTTGCTACTGATGTACCTACAGTACTGAGTAAAGTCTTTCCAACTATTGTACCAATTGTTTTAGCCGTTCCAACTGCAAAGGCTTTAGCATTACTAGTAGACCATCCTTTTGAACCACTAATACTTCCGCCAATTCCAGGAATTCCGCCTCCTACACTTGCTCCAACTGAATAAGAATCTGTTTTTGTATATGAATCTGTATTAGTTACACTTTCAGTATTTGATATACTTTCACTTGTATTTTCTCCTGCAGACTGGCTATTAAATTGGGAATTAGTAACTGAGTTGGTTGTACTATTACCAAATGTTTTTCCTACAGAGAATGTTGTTGTTTTTGATTTGGTTTCCGTATCTGATATGCTTCTTGATATTGAATGAGAAATACCTTCTGTAATAGTTTTTGTAACAGATTCGCTTTCATTTGTAGAATAGCTTAACTGTGTTGTTCTAAAAGGAGATAACTGACTGTAAATACTTTCATAACCGCTTTTAATAGCTGATATTTCATTTTGCATTATAGGGTCTGATATTATGACAATTGAATATTTTTCCCCTCTCATAGCATCTATTAATTTTTCTATACCCTGCGTAAAAGAATTATTATCATCTTCTATATCAATCTTTTTTACTCCTGCTATAGAAGAACATGAAGAAATTATATTACAATCTCTTGATATATTATTTAAGGTATGTTTAATTTTATCATTATCTACATTAGATAGTTCAGTACCTGAAAATATTCCTGTAATAGAATTTTTTAATACTTCTTTAGAGCTATTTAAAATACTATTTGCAGATGCTGTGCTGTTAATATCATCTATATTTTTTATGCCTATATATAAGTTTATTTCATTTTCATTGCTTTCAATAATAGTAATCACTGATGAATTAGTATTATAAATAGCCTGATACAATGAAGAAAGTTTTATTTGATTATTTTCATTGTTCTCAAAAACTAATTTATTTATTTTATAAAATCTTATATAATCTGACACATCTTTATTCTTAAGCTCATCACTTAATGGAACTATATCCAAATTAGAAATGCTAGGCAAATATTTTTTCATAACAGCAATATCTGCCTTTATTAAAGAATTTATAAGCTCACTATTATCTCTAAGGAAATCTTCTTGTATCTTTAATTTTGGTAAATCCTTATTAGGTTCAAGATACTGAAGATCTGTATTTGCATCTTTTATTTTACTATTTTCTTCCAACATAATTAATCCTATAAAGTTATAATATCTTCTAATTTTGATTTAACATCTTGTATCCATACTAATTTGTTTTTTTCTTTTTCTATAAATTGTTCTAACTCTTCTTTAGTGATATTTTTATTTTTTAAATCTTCTTTTTTTGATTTTAGAACATATTCCAGTTTTTCTATTTCTGATAAAATATAGTTTTTTAAATTTTGAATATTTTCAAGAGATTTTTTTATAATATTATCAATCTCACTTTTTATATCATCTATTAATTTATTATAAACATTCTCATTATAATCTTTTATATTAAACTCGTCCCATAATCTTATATCCCAAGATTGTATATCCCACCACTTATCTTTAAAATCAGGTTTTAATTCTAATTTTGTACTCAATACATAATTATTTAATGTATTATTTATATCATTAATAGAACATTTATCGAAGAAAGTTTCAGATTCAATTGACAAATCTTTAGAAATAAATTTATATACATGTAATTCACTGAGCATATTATAAATACTTATTTTATATTCATTATTTATACTTTCTAAAACAAAACTTATATTTTTATTCAAATAAGAATCTAATTCTACAGTCAATTGAACTAATAGTTCTTTTATCATTTTATTGAGACTAAGTGTATATTCTTCTTTTCCTAATGTACTAATATTATAATTTTCATAGTCTTTATCTTCTAATAAGATAGCATTATCATTTTCATTAGGAGCAATTTTAGGAGTATTAACCACTTTGCTATATAAGCTATGAATCGCCCCCTTAACATTACCTATTTGTTTTTGAACATTATATCCAACTGATTTTTTTATAGTATCTTCAAATATTATATCCATTTCTTTTGATAATCTAGCAGAAAAATTATTTAAAATATTTTCAAAATCAGTTTTAATTTTATCATACATATCCAATTTATTAATTTTATCTATGAAATATGGAATAGCAGATTCACAAGACTTTATTTGTTCTTCCATCTTCATAATTGTTTCTGAAATATAGCTATTTTCATCTTCTTTTTTTGAAAGTAAATCATTTATTTTATCTATAAAATTATTCTCATCTATGTATATTAAAAATGATCTTATAGCATTTTCCATTTTCTCAGCCATAGCATATTTCTCTAAATAATCTTTTATACCAAATTCAAGTGCTGGTATACCTGAATATACTAAAATCTTATCCAAATCACCTTCAGCATTATTTAATATATTTTCAATTTTTAATTTATTATTTTTTGAAATAGATGAATATTGATTAAGATTAAACTCATCATACTCTTCAAATAAATATTTATGAGAATTAAAATAGTTTTTATCACCTGTTTTTAAATTTTCATTTTTATTTAATAATTTGATAATCATAGCCATTTTAGCAGACACAAAATATATATTTGGATTTAATATTTCAAAATCTCTTAAATATTCAATAACTTGCTGATAAGCCTTTTCAATAGAATCTCCGCTTTCTATATCAAGTTCATCAATTTTATTAACAACAAAAATAAATCTATCTTTACCCTGTCTGCCCCCTCTTTTCATAGCTTTTGAAATATCTTCTAATAATAATCTATTATCTGTACTTTGATTAACTCCATCTATAACATATAAAATTAAAGGATCAGATTTATTAATAACTTTTCTAGTTTTTTCTTTATGTGTTTTGTCACTAAAATTATTAGGTCCGGGAGTATCCAGTAAAACAAGTTCTAAAGTATCTGTATTTACAAATGGTATATCCATCTCTAAATCTATATAATGAACTTTTTCATCTTCATTAAATTTTCTAATTATATCTATATTAACATTATCTGCTTTGTATGCTTCATCATCAATTATATTTTCATTCTCATCTCTGCATAATACTGAAACATTATCAGAGTTATCAACATCTTTAATCCTAATTATAGTAGAAGTACAAGCCTGTTTTTTTGAAGGCATAAGTTCCTTACCCAATAGAGCATTTATTAAAGTAGACTTTCCGCTGCTTACTGTAGCAACAACAGCTATTTCAAATTCTTTATTAATATCTGAATAAAATCTAGCAAATATATTTTCATCTTTCAATTCATCTATAGGAGATTCTTCTTTTATGGAATTGAATAATTTTACTAATTCTTTTAATCTTGTATCTATTGATTTAACTTCCTGTAATGAAGAGTCTATATTAGTTTGATGTTTTTTATTAAATTCCTCTATTTCAAATTGAATATCATCATAATCAAAAGAAGTGCCTTTAAAATTCAATACAAAATCTTCATTTATGGTTTCATATAACTCCGGAATAAATTTATGAATCCAAGACTGGAGTCTCTTATTATTTTTACTATAACTATATATTTTAGATTCAGGATTAAATTTCTGACCATTTTCTTCTAATTTAAACTCTAAAGTAAAAGGATTATACTCAAAATAAACTTCTTTCATATTGATACACCCGCTATAAAAAATAACAAAATATAATCTATATATTATATAATATAAACATAAAAAATCAAATAAAATCTGTAAAAAAAATCCGTAAGAGTCATTATAACTCCTACGGATTCTTATTTATTCACTTTTATTAATTACTTAATTAAGCACCTAAAACACCACTGATTAAGAATGCTGTAGCGAAAGAAACGATAGCGTAAAGTTCTGGGAATACAGCAACGATGATAGTGTTACCAAATACATCATAACCATTACCTATAGCTTCAACACCGTTAGCACAAACTTTACCTTGGAATATAGCTGAAACCATACAAGCTAAACCAACAGCGATACCAGCACCTAATATAGCAGCACCTTGGAATATAGAGATGTCAGCTGTTAAGTAAGGCTGCATAATGAAGAAAGCAGCGAAACCATAAAGACCTTGTGTACCAGGTAAAGCACTCAAAACAAGACAGCTACCAAATGCATCTTTGTTTTTCTTTAAAGCACCAACTGTAGTCATAGCAGAAATAGAAGTACCAACTGCACTACCAATACCAGACATACCTACCATTAAACCTGCTCCTAAATATCCTAATAAAAGCGCTGTGTTCATTGTAAAACCCATAATAAAATCTCCTTTTTTAGATTAATATGAAATATTTTTGTATTATGTAATTATTATTTAATTAAAAAACTTAAGCCCAAATTAAGCCACTTTTTTTAGAGGCTTATACTCTTTTCCGCCGCCTTCAAAACCAACATTATTGTAGAATTCTACAAATGTTAATCTTAAAGGGTGTACCAAAGCACCAAGTATGTTTAATGCGAATATAGCTATATGACCTACAACTAGGAATACAACCATTATAACAACACCAACACCAGGGATAGCTTTGAAACTCATACCTATTTGGTTTATTACTAATGCCAATATAGAGCCTGAAGCACCTAAAGCAAACAAACGTATATAAGAAAGTGTATCACCCATTATACCAGTAGCAGCAAAGTACACACCAAGTATAGAGTTTAATACATCTGGTTTCTTACCAACATTAGAAAGTATTACTAAGAATACTAAACCAACAACTATTAAAGCATAATATATAGTGCTGAATTGTTTGATAACTTCCATTTTCTGCATATCGCCTAAGAACCATAAAACAAGTCCTGGAATAAATAGAAGTTTACCTATAGCACCTAATATATCGCCTATAGGGCTAGTTTTAATTCTGTCTATAACACCAACTACTAAAGCAAAACATATATGTAATACACCTATAAGTAAAGCAGTATTAAATGGAGTTAAGAACCAATTTTCTTTTATGTCTGTAATTATTAAATACTTGCTCAAAGTAGCAAATAAAGGTATTTGAGTATTAGAAGGTATACTTACACCAAATACACTACCGCCATTAATGATACCCATAATAGTAGTACATATACCTAATGTTAATGCTAATATACCAACACCTCTTAATTTTCCCTTTAATACAGTAAATAAACCTATTAAAGCTATTATAGTTAATACCAAACCATAACCAGAATCGCCAAAACAATATGCGAAGAATAATGGATAGAAAACTGCTATCATAGGAGTTAAATCTATCTCGAAATAATTTGGCAATTGGAATAATTTTGTAATAAGCTCATAAGCACCAGAATATTTATTATTTTTAAGTTCAACTGGCGCTTTATCATCTCTGCTAGGATCTTCCATTATATAAGCTATTTTCTTATTGTCTAACAAAGATTTTACTTCATTCTCTTTATCTTTAGGTACATAAGCTTCTACATAAAGTATTTTACCTTCAGTACCTTCACTAGCCACAAAACTTTCTTTAGCTTCTTCAAAGTGATTAGAAATATTAAGATTATCTATTTCTTTATTTATACTTTCTATATAAACTTGATTTTTGATAATCTCAATTTCATTTTCTTCAATCTTCTTATCAAGCTCAGCAATTTTTGCATTTATCTCATCATAAGATTTAGAAGGCATGCTAATAATATCAAAAGGAATTGTTTCTTCACTGCCGTCTTTTTTGAAAGCAACAAAATAAACTTTTCCAGCTTCCTCTTTTATAGGATAAGTAAAGATATCATTAACTTGAGAGAAATTATAATCATTATATTCCTTAATACTAGCACTATAGAATATAACATTATAACCTGTTTTCTCTTTTAAGCCATTAACTTTATCAAAGCTAAAATTACCGAAAGGAGCTATAACAGATAATTCTTTTTTAAGAACATCTCTTTCACCTTTCAATTTTTCAGAAGTCTGAGAAGTGTTTATAACATTTTCTATAACTTCAGAAGCATTCTTTGATAAGATTTCAGCTTTCACATTAGAAACATCTTTTTTAGCTTTTTTAGCATCAGCCAAAGCATTATTGATAATACTTTTAGCTCTTGAAGCATTATGTTTTTTAGCAGCAATGCTATCAATGTTTTCAGATGAAACACCGTTAGCAATTTCTATATGAACAAGTCCAAGCGATGCTAAATCACTTAAAGTTTTTTCCTTATCCTCATGGAATACAAAGAGGGAGAGTTTCTTCATTTTTCTAATCATAAAGATGCCTCCTTTGCTCTGTTTCTTTCTTTTACTATTTTTTGAGAAGACTTACTTAAATTGTCTTCATCTTCCATATACCTTTTAATCTTGATTATAGCTGTTTTATACTCAGGGATTTGTACTTTCTCATAAAGGTTTACTTTCTGAGTAGTTTTTTTCCTAGCATAAGCCAAAGCATTTAATCTTGCCTCAGTCATTTCAATTTTTACTTGAATAGTCATAAGGCGTTCAAACATACTAATAGCTAATCTAATCCAAGAAGGCATATTAAAGAGGCTGACATTTTCAATAGAAAAATCAATGTTAGAAAGTATAGAAACTTTAACACCAGCAATGTTTTTTAATTCTGAATTGATTTTCTTGATTTTTACTATCTCAGGAAACTCAGTCCAAAAGCCATTGTAGTTTTGGTTTTCTTTAACTAACTTTTGATATTCTTCTTTAAGTAATTCAATCTCAGCGGTAATCTTTCTAACCTCAAGACGAAGGGCTGCCTCTTTACTTTTTAAAGTAGGCAATGCTTTCTCACGGATAGAAAGCTGGCGTCTTAGGTTTTGAAGAGCCGTTTTATTGTATTGAAACTTTAATGCCATATTTTTTACCTACTTTTTTAAATTAGTTGTTTGCCCATTTACCATATTTTTCTACAAGTGATTCTTTTATACCTACTTCTGCTTTACTAAAGTATTTACCCATTAATTCCCAACCAGTTTCTAACATCTCATCGATTTTGATGTTAATGTCTATTGCTAATAATCTTTCAGAATATTCAGCAGCATATTTCAAACATCTTTCATCGTACTCTGTTAAGTCGAAACCGTTTTCTTTTTTCATTTTAGCATTAGCAGCATCTGAATAAAGACGTACTAAAGTGTTCATTACAGCTGGGTGGTCTTCTCTAGTTTTCTTACCTATAACCAACTGTTTCAAACGTGAAAGACTTCTGAATGGGTCAATGATTGTTTTACCTATATCAGAGTCACGTCTTAAGTAAAGCTGACCTTCAGTGATGTAACCAGTGTTGTCTGGTACAGCATGAGTAATATCACCTTCGTTAAGAGTAGTAACAGCAATAATAGTAATAGATCCGCCATCTGGGAACTGAGCTGCTTTCTCATATATTTTAGCAAGGTCTGAATATAAAGAACCTGGCATAGAGTCTTTAGAAGGAATTTGGTCCATTTTGTTAGATACGATAGCTAAAGCATCGGCATAAAGTGTCATGTCTGTAAGAAGAACAAGAACTTTTTGTTTATGCTCTACTGCGAAATATTCAGCAGCTGTACAAGCCATATCTGGTACCAAAAGTCTTTCTACTGGTGGGTCATCTGTAGTATTGATGAAACATATAATTTTATCTAAAGCACCAGCTTCAGTAAATGTATTTTTAAATGATAAGTAGTCATCGTTAGAAAGTCCCATACCTCCAAGAATGATCTTGTCAGCTTCAGCTCTCAAAGCAACCTGTGCAAGTACTGCGTTATAAGGCTGGTCTGGGTCTGCGAAGAACGGTATTTTCTGTCCTGTTACAAGTGTATTGTTAAGGTCGATACCAGCAATACCTGTTGCAATAAGTTCAGAAGGCTGTTTTCTTCTAACTGGGTTTACAGAAGGTCCTCCGATTTCTACTTCTTTACCTTCTACTTCAGCACCTCCGTCTATAGGCTCACCGTAAGCATTGAAGAATCTTCCTGCAAGAAGTTCGCTTACTTTAAGTCTAGGAGGTCTGCCTAAGAATACTACTTCAGCGTTAGTAGGTATACCTTCTGTACCTTGGAAAACCTGAAGTGTAACAATATCTCCAATCATTTTTACAACCTGAGCAGGTCTGCCAGCTACTAGAGCCATCTCATCGTTACCAACATTTTCTGCTCTTAATGATACAGTTGCTTTAGTGATCTGTACTAATTTTGTATATACTTTTTGAAATGCTTTAGGCATGTGTTATACTCCTTTCAGCAAATATTGATTCCATCTCAGCTGTGTATTTTTTGTGATCATCAGACTGATATACAGAATAGTTCATCTGTTTGAATGCGTTAATAAGTCTTTTGAAATAAGTACCTACTTCACTATAATCATCAAATCTGTAATCAGCTTCTACAACTTTCATAACTTGATTTAATAATTCTTTTTGTCTTTCTATAGGACAGTTCTTATCTACTTTATCGAAAGCGTCTTGCTGTAAGATTACGAAGTCTATAAGTTCTGCTTTCCATAAACGCTGATGGTATTCAAGAGGTACTGCGTCGTCACCAAGAATGCTTATTTGGTCATTAGCTTCTTGACCTCTTCTAGCAATATCTTTTGCTTTAGTTACTTTATCTGCCCAGCCTTTTTCTATATTGATATCTGAGAACTCTACGAATTCTGGATATTCTATATATTTAGAATAAGAATCTAATGGGTCTACTGCTGGATATCTCTTACTGTCAGCACGTTTTTGTGATAAAGCGTAGAAACATCTAGCCGCTTTACGAGTAGATTCTGTTACTGGCTCTTTCAAGTTACCGCCTGCAGGAGATACTGTACCTATGAATGTAATTGAACCTGTTTGGCCATTATTTAAGTATACGAAACCTGCTCTAGCATAGAAACTAGAAATAATAGCTGGCAAGTCGATAGGGAATGCGTCTGGTCCTGGCAACTCTTCAAGTCTGTTAGACATTTCTCTTAAAGCCTGTGCCCAACGAGAAGTAGAGTCAGCAAGAAGAAGAACTTTAAGTCCCATTGATCTGTAATATTCAGCTATAGTCATACCTACATAAACTGAAGCTTCACGAGCAGCAACTGGCATGTTAGAAGTGTTACAAATGATTGTTGTTCTTTCCATCAAACTTCTGCCTGTTCTTGGGTCTATAAGTTCTGGGAATTCTGTAAATATTTCTACTACCTCATTAGCTCTCTCACCGCAAGCTGTCATTATAATCAAGTCAGCGTTTGCGTTAGTAGCTAAAGCGTGCTGTAATACTGTTTTACCTGCTCCGAATGGTCCTGGAATAAATCCTGTACCGCCTTCAGTAATTGGGTTAAATGTATCTATAGTTCTTACACCTGTTTCTAATAGTTTGAAAGGTCTTGGTTTTTCTCTATATGATTTAATTGTAAGTTTTACTGGCCAAGTTTGTATCATTGTTACATTTACTTTTTCACCATTAGCTGCTTTGATTACAGCAAGTGTGTCTTGTAAATGATAAGTACCAGCAGATGCTACACTTTCAATCACACCTTTACCTTCAAATTTGAAAGGAACCATTATTTTATGGTCTATCCAACCTTCTTTAACAGCACCAATCCAATCTCCAGCTTGTACTTCCTCTCCAACTTGTGCTATTGGAGTAAAGTCATATTTTGATTCTTTATCTTCAGAAAGATTATTATATTTTCCTCTTTCTAAGAATACACCTTGTAATTTATCAAGGTCGTTTTGAAGTCCGTCGAAGTTTTTACCTAAAAGTCCAGGTCCTAATTCAATCTCTAACATTGAACCAGTAAACTCAACGGCATCACCTAATTTTACACCCCTAGTAGATTCAAATACCTGAGCACTAGCACTTGTACCTGATATTTTAATTACCTCAGCCATAAGTTTCGCATTACCGCAAGATACATAACATATCTCGTTTTGTGAAACAGGTCCGTCTACCTCTATTGAAATTAGGTTTGATATAATAGCAGTTACTTTACCTTTAGTCATTTCTATCTCCTAATTAATTATACATACATCACATAGCAGACGCTTTTGCCTTCAATGAACCTATTAGCGTCTCCAAATGCTTCTTACCTTCCTCTTCATTCCTTCCATTTATACTAGCTGCATAAGTGAGATTTATATAATAAGCAAACACATTATCTGTTGTGAAAGATTTTATTGATGTAGCTCTATCTAAAAACTCTCTTACTAAAGAACATTCTATATTCTCCATATTATATGGATCAGCTTTATCTGATGAATTAAATGTCTCTATTATACTATTTATATATGGTAGCTCTTTTCCTACTCCAAAATCGGAAGCAGTTGATTTAGTTAAAGCTGATATTAAGGAATAATCTCCTATAAGTTCTTTTGCTATTTCTTCACTACTAAAACCTAAAGCTCTTCCATTTAAAGCAGCTAAAATATTCTTTAAATCACGCATAAATAATGCATAACTTTTGATAAAAGAATTGCCGCTTTTTATCATCTCATCATAATACAAACCCAATAATGTATTTTCTATATGTCTAGCATTTTCCCATTCTACATTCTTATTATCTTCCAAAAACTTAGACATATAAGATGGCAAATTAGAAATACTTGAATATTTCTGCATCTCCTCTTTACTGAATATTGATGGTTCTATATGCTCAACATAAGGGCTGAATAAGCCTTTTTGTTTTGCTATTGCATTTACTAGATTTTTATTATCATTCTGATAAATAAGATAACTAAAAGCCTTAGCATCTTTAGCACTTAAACTAGATAATATACTTTGAGTAATTTCATTTATATCATACTTAGCCTTAGTATCGGAAAGTTTTACTTCGGGAAGACCTGAGATAAGATAATAATATGATCCCATACTCACCCCTCTTATTTACTAAAAATTACTTCTTCCGTTTTTGCTTTTATATAATCACTGAAAAACTCTACAAAGTCCTCATCTGTAAACTGCAACTGATAGTTACCGTTTTCTGGAACTATTTTAAATCCGTTAGATAATTTTTTATCAAAGTTAATAGTAGCATTCTTTATTGCACCTTTTATAGATTTTTCGAATGCAGCATCTATATCACTTTTTTTAGATTCTGGGAAATATACTGTTACATCTGAATTGCTAGATGATATATCCCATTTCTTTACTACTTCAAGGATTAAATCTTTTAAAAATGCAGTATCAGCAAAAGCTCCTTTTAAACCGTCTTCTAATACTTTAGCTGTTACTAATTCTTTTATCCTTTGTTTTAAAGCACTAATTGATTGCTCGCCTGCCATACGTACATCTGTAATTGTATTCTTTTTTAGCTCTTCTGACTTTCTTTCTGCTTCTTTTACTATTTCTTCAGATTTAGCTTCTGCTTCTTTAATGATTCTGTCAGCTTCGCTTTTAGCATTTGAGATTATTTCTTCAGCTTTCTTATTAGATTTTTCAACACCGTCTTGATATATACGTTCAAGAAGGGAGTCTAGTTTTTTCTCTTCAGCCATAATAACTCCTTAACGTTTTTATAAAAAATTGATTTATAGAATTTTAAAAAAATTTCTCCAACAAACACTATCTTTAATAGTTTATCAGTATTTTCAAAAAAATCAAGCAAAATTAAAAAAATATCAATACCCTATTTCATTTTTTTATATTCAATTTTATCATTACTTTAATTTTTTATATTAATTTTTAAACATAAACAACTTTAAAATTATACATTATATAATATAATAATCCCAAAAAATACTAAGGAAAAAACTATGAAAAAAGATGAACATATAGCTAAAACTCTTATATCTGAAGAAGAAATTAGTAAAAAAGTTAAAGAATTAGCTTCTCAGATTTCTAATGATTTAAAAGATAAAGAAAACATACCGTGCATTATCGGACTATTAAAAGGATCATTCATATTTATTGCCGATCTTGCTAGATATATTGATGTTCCTGTTGAAATTGATTTCATGATTGTTTCAAGTTACGGAAACAATAAAATAGGTTCTGAAATTAAAATACTTAAAGATGTTGATATTCCTCTTACTGGAAGAGATGTTATCATAGTAGAAGATATTATTGATACTGGTTACACATTAGAAAAAATTTGTGAGGTATTACAAACTAGAAATGTTGCTTCTCTTAAAATATGCACTCTTCTAAACAAACCTTCAAGAAGAAAAGTTGACATCAAAATCGACTACAATGGTTTTGATATTGAAGATGAGTTTGTTGTAGGATACGGAATTGACTATGCTCAAAAATATAGAAACCTTCCTTATATAGGTGTTGTTGAATAATTCAATTTAATACAAACTATAAAAAATAATTTCATTTATATTTTTTAATTAATAAACCGCACGTTAAATAAAGCTACAATATACAGCAGCTTTATAATTCTAATTTTATCATATAAATATATAAAATTAGACGTGCGGTAATTTAATTTTAAAATCTAAACAAAACTTGGGTGGGTGCTATAAGTTCTAATCTAAACTTTTAAATATTAAATAAATTAAAATACTGAAATAATTTATAAAATCTAAAGGGCGGGGTTTCTTAATAAATTTCAAAGGTAAATTATAAAAAATATGGTATACAATAAAAATTTTAAAATTAATTTAGATAACTTATCTGAATATTTATCTACTTTTGATGAATCTTTATTAAAAGAAGATATGCTTCAATTAGAATACAAAAATTATATTATTGATTTTGGATTTTATTCAAATAAATTCATTCTATATATTATAAAAGATTATAATTGGAAAACCCTATAAAAAAAGAATATATAAATAACATTAATAATATAAACAGCATAATAAATAAATATTGCGATGACATAGTAAACTACAATATCTAAATATTATAGTCATAAAAAATAACTCCCACAGCTAAACTTTAATTATAATATAAACTTTTTAAATATAAATAATCTCTTTTAATCCTTGTATAATAATACAAAAAAATATATACTATCATCTAAATAAAATAATTTTTTATATATTGGGATGTATAATGAAGAATATAGTTATAATTGGGGCTGGTAATGCTGGGGAAACCTTGGCTTATGAAGTATTAACTTCTGATGAAAATAATGAATATAATATACTTTGTTTTTTAGATGATGATGACAATAAAAAAGAAGTTAAAATAAATAATCATTCTATTAAAGTAAATGGAAAAGTTAAAGATATAAACTCTATAATAGAAGAATATAAAAAAAATAATATAGATATAGAAGAAATTATAATAGCTATACCTACACTCAAACAAAAACAATTATTAGAAATTTTAAATATTATATATCCTACTGGAATAAAATATAAAATACTACCAGGTTTCTTCGAAATAATTAAAGGTAATGCCTCAATTAAAGATATTAGAAATCTCGAACCTTCTGATTTACTTGGACGTGAAGAAATAGGATTTGATGAAAAAGAAATTTCAAACTATTATAAAGATAAAACAATACTTGTTACTGGCGGCGGCGGTTCTATAGGAAGCGAACTTGTAAGACAATTAATAACATTGCCTGTGAAAAAAGTTATGGCATTAGATAATTCCGAAAGTGCTATACACTCTTTAATAATGTCTTTGAATGACAGCAAGAACGAAAAAAACAAACATAAATTTCAATATATAATTTCAAATGTAAGAGATTATGTCAAAGTTGATAAAATATTAAAAGAAGAAAAACCAGATATTATTTTCCATGCTGCAGCTCATAAACATTTACCTTTTATGGAAGCATATCCAGAAGAAGCTATAAAGAATAATATACTTGCAACTGAAAATATAGCCACCCTTGCAATAAAAAATAATATTAAAAATTTTATATTCATATCAACAGATAAAGCAGTACGCCCTACTTCATTAATGGGAGCAAGTAAAAGAATATGTGAAAGAATGATAATGTCTTTATCGCATGAACAAAATAATACTGCATTCAAAATTACAAGATTCGGTAATGTATTAGGAAGCAGCGGAAGTGTTATTCCTGTATTTGAAAAGCAGATTAGAGAAGGAAAAGCATTAACTGTTACTCACCCTGAAATGGTAAGATTCTTCATGTCTATAAGAGAAGCAGCAAGACTTGTTATAAAAGCATGTACTTTAACTGACGGAGTAATATTTACTTTAGATATGGGAAAGCCGGTTAAAATTTTAGACTTGGCAAGAAACATGCTAAAAATGTATGGACTTACAGAAAAAGACATACCAATAGTTTTTACTGGAATAAGAGAAGGCGAAAAGCTTTATGAAGAAATTCTAATGGACGATGAAACATTGATACCGTCACAGTATAAAAAATTATTCATAGCAAAAGACCCTGTAGAATGTTTAAGTCCTGAAGAACGTAAAGTGATGATTGATGCATTTGATATTGCTTCACTTGATGCTGACAAAGAAACGATAAAAATGTTAATGCGTAAATATATAGAAGAATATACAGGATAAAATTTTATTCTCTGCCCCACCCTTTATTCTTAAAAATTTCACTATGGAATTTATGTATTTTATTTCTTCTATGCTTACAAAGAAATTATAACACCCCCCCAAGATTTTTTTAAAATTCATAATTATCACAACGCACGTTAAACTAAATTAAAAATATAAATAAATTAATAATACAATTTTAATTATATTAAAAACTCTGTTCACCGTGCGGTATAAAGATTTTAAATCTAATTAAAGCTTGGGAGGGTGTGCTTTTTTAATTATAGTTTTAAATATAAATAAAATTATAATTAAAAATATAACTATCAAACATAAAGGGCGGGGTTTCTTAATAATTTTTTAATACTTAATTTTTAAATATTCTTTAATATTTTTCATAATGTTGTATAATATAATAAATTACTTGAGGTTTATTTATGAGAAACACAGCAAGCATATCTATAATTATAAGTTTATTTCTTAAAGTAATATTTACATTTTCATTAATATATTTAGAAATTGCTAAAAATACAGGCAACATAATATTAGGAATAACAAAAAACTCAAATGATATTTTAATTTACTTGTCTGCTTTCTTGTCTATGATGATGACAATACTTATATGGTATAATCTAGTTAAAGGTAATCGAAAAATGGAAAAAATCAGTGAAGGAATGTACGAATTTGCCAAAACTTCATTTGATATGTATATGATAAGGAAACAAAAAAACATAAAAAAACAGAATATTAATAATAATATTATTAATAACAACAATAATAATATTAATAACAATAATGATAATAAATTTCTTAAAGACATTGATAAACAATATAAATGGCATCATATCATAAACAGGAAAAAATTTTAATATAATAATCTATAAATTATTATAATCATAACAAATTTTGATTGTTCTTTGTTCCGCCTCAAAAAGTATAGAACTTATCAATAATTTTTTAATACTTAGTTTTTATATATTGTTTAATAATTTTGATAATGCTGTATAATATAACAAATCATCTGAGGTTTATTTATGGAAGTCAATAATACAAACAACAACAACAATAATAATACAAATAATAATTCCAAATATAAAAATAATACATGCATAATGATTATATTATTTATAGTTGCTTTAGTAGCATTTGCCATAATGTATTATTTGCATACTAAAAATATAGAAATCAGATTTAATAAAGCATTAGAAAATTATTCTCTAAATATACAAACTATAATAAGCAATACAACTATAGATAAAACTGTTATAACTAATGAATCAGAAAAGACAATTATAATAAACAATGAATTTATAGTTAATGAAGAAATAGCAAATAATTTCAAATCAACATTCGATATAAATACAAGAATGCTTGAATCCTCAATGTCTGAAATAATGAAAAACTCAAACGATGTATTAAGTTTCTGGTTTGCATTTTTATCTGTAATAATGATAGTATTCACATTTGCTGGCATATTTATCAATAATAATATTTTATCTGAAAGTAAAGAAAATCTGGAATATATAGAAAGCCTAAAAAAAGATATTGAAAACTACAAAGATAAAATACAACATTATGAACTTGATACTAGAAATTTACATTTAAAAATTGATACAGAAACACAAAGCAAAATATTTGAATTAGAAAAAAGTTCAAATCAATTTTTGAAAGAAATAAACGAAAAAAACAGCGAAGCTCTAAATTCAATAGATAAATTAAAAATAGAATTTAATAACTCTATTAACTCAATTCAAGAAAAATCAAATCAAATAATATCAGATATAAAAGAACAAGCACAAAAAGAAAGCGAACAATTAATAAAATCAATAAAAGATAAAGCAGAAGAAGAAACTAAAAAATTAATAGAAAAAAATAATACAAATATACAAATATCAAATTTATTCAATTCAGCATATCAAGCATATAATAATAAAGAATATAATGAATCTATAAATTATTATAATCAAATTATAAAAATGACAGATGATTTATTAAAAGAATATGATGAAAACTCTGAAGAATATTCTGAATATAAAAATAATTTCTATGCAGCTTATTATAATATAGGTAAAGCTAAAAATAATTTAAAACTATATAAAGAAGCTATAGAAAATTATGATAAAGCCATTGAATTAAATCCTAATTATTCAGAAGCTTATAATAATAGAGGTAAAGATAAATATAATTTAGGACTATATAAAGAAGCTATTGAAGATTTTAATAAAGCTATTGAATTAAATCCAAATAATTCAAATTATTATAATAATAGAGGTAATACTAAATATAATTTAAAACTATATAAAGAAGCTATAAAAGATTATGATAAAGCCATTGAATTAAATCCTCACTATTCAAATACTTATAGTAATATTGGATTAAATAAAATAAATTTAGTATTATATGAAGAAGATATAGAATTAAATACTAACTATTCAAAGTATTATTTTAATAAAGCTTTATCAAAACAATTATTAGCAAATAACACAGAAAATAAAGAAGAATATAACAAATTAATAGAAGAAGCTTATAATGATTTTATTAATAGTTATAATTTAGTTAATGAGAAATTAAAAGATGAATACAAACAAAAAATTATTTATTTATCTAAATACAATAATGAAGCTGCTATAAAAATATGCAATGAAAATAACTGGAAATAATAATTTTTAAATATTAGAATTGAAATATAAAAGCGAGCCGAAGCCCTTAACTTAATTTATTAAGTTAAGCCTTTAGGCATAGACTAGCATAACAATAATAAGAAATAATAATTTTTAAATATTGTAAAGCTAATTATAAAAATTGTGAGCCTCTGGCAAGTTTACTTGGCAGAGCCTTAGAGCGAACAATTTTTATTAGCAATAATAATTTTTTAATACTAGACTTTAAATATAAAAGCGAGTCGAAGACAGCTAGTGAGTTTACTCACTAGCTAATTACATGCGGCACTTCGTCACAAGCATAGCAATAATAATATAAAGCGAGTCGGAGCCAGCAAATAAATTTATTTATTTGCTAATTATAGGCGGAGACGAGCATAGCAATAATAGGAATAAATTATGGCTGATGATATTATTAAACAATTATTTGATAAAGCTAAAGAAGCCTTTGACAATGAAAATTATGAGTTATCCATAGAATGCCTTGAGAAAATTTTATTCTATCAAGGCGATAATTATAAAACTTATAATCTCATAGGTTTAAACAAACATAATTTAGGATTATATAAACAGGCAATAGAATATTATAATAAATCTATTGAGTTAAATAATACAGAGCCTTACATCTATGTTAATAGAGCTTTATCAAAACATTATTCAGCTTTATATGAAGAAGCTATTAAAGATTATGACATAGCCATAGAATTAAAAAACGATGATCCTTATATTTATGCTGACAGAGGTTTATCAAAAAATTATTTAGGATTATATGAAAAGTCTCTTGAAGATTATGACAAAGCTATTGAATTAAAAAATGATGATCCAGAACTTTATGCTGAAAGAGCAATAGTTAAATATTATTTATCTCTTTATAAAGAATCAATTGATGATTATAATAAAGCTATAGAATTAGATGATTCAATTACATACATTTACAATAACAGAGGACTTGCAAAATTTCAGCTTGGACTCTATGAAGAAGCTATCAAAGATTATAATAAAGCCATTGAATTATATCCAGAATATTTAAATGCCCATTATAATATTGCATTGTCATATCATTACTTAGGTTTAATTGATAAAGAATCTGAGTATTTAAATAAGGCTTTAGAAATGTCTCCAAATAATATAAACACTTATTTTAAAATTTATGAAATGGAATCTAATTTAGGCAATAAAGAAAAATGCCTTGAAACTTTAAATAAGATTTTAGAAATAGATAATCAAAATTATCATGCCTATAATGAAATAGGTAATGTAAAAAATGATATGGGATTTTATGAAGAAGCTATTCAATATTTTAATAAAGCTTTAGAAATTAATCCAAACTATATAGAAGCCTATAATAATATTGGCATATCAAAACATTTTCTAAAACAATATAATGAAGCAGAAAAATATTATAAAAAAGTTTTGGAATTAGATAACAATCATTATAACGCTTATTATAATATAGGTTTATCATATTATGAAATGAATCAATATGATAAAGCACTTCAATGTTATAACAAAGCTATTGAATTAAATCCAAACTATGATATATGCTATAATAATATTGCTCTTATCAGGCATAATTTAGAAGAATATGAAGAAGCTATTAAATATTATAATAAGGCTATAGAGTTAAATCCTAATTATAGTTTAGCATATCAGAACAGAGCTCTTTCAAAACTTGGTTTAAATCTTAATAAAGAAGCAATAGAGGACTTTACAAAAGCAATAGAACTTAATCCCAATTATGATGAAGCTTATTACAGCAGAGCCATAGCAAAAAGCAGATTAAATTTAAATAAAGAAGCTATTGAAGATTACAACAAAGCAATAGAATTAAATCAAAATAAATCCTACTATTACAATAATAGAGGATACATGAAATATTTAGAAAATAATTTAGAAGAAGCATTGGAAGATTTTAACAAGTCAATAGAATTAGACAATAATAATTTAACAGCATATAACAACAGAGCAAAATTATTAACCGATTTAAATAGATATGAAGAAGCTATAAAAGATTATAACGAGCTTATAAAAAGAGATAGTGAAAATGCAGAACTATTATATAGAAGGGCTTTACTTTATGAGAATATAAAAAATTATGATAAAGCTTTAGAAGATTATAATAAAATAATAGAATTGAATAATAATACTTATTATATTATAAAGGCTTATACTGATAAAGGATTTATATACTGCAAATTAAATAAAAGTGATGAAGGATTATCATTTATAAAAAAAAGGAATAGAGAAACTTTTATCTTATGAAGAAGATAATATTGAATATGATATTAATAAAGAAAAAGAACTTAATGCAATTAAAGAACGCACTAAAGAATTAATAAATAAAAATATTTTAGGATTAGAAAATTTTTATGAAGAAATAAAAAATACAAAACAATTTATAGAAAATAATTCTTACCAAAAAGTTTTTGATAAAGGATTTAAAAATTATATAGATGGAAATTATAATGAGGCTTTAGAATATTTTAATAAATCTATTTGTTTAAATAAAAATTATAAATCTTCTTATCTGTATAGAGCTATGACAAAATCAAAACTAAATTATAAAGAAGAAGATATTATAAATGATTATAACTATGCATTGCAATTAGATTCAAAATTCAGCAGTGTATATTTTAATAAAGGACTATATTATGAAAGCATTGGAAAGTATGAAGAAACTTTGAATAATTATAGTAAACTTATAGAAATAGATACTGAATTATATTTTAAAAAAGGATATATAAATAAAGCTTTAATACTTCTTAAATTAAAAAGATATGAGGAAGGTTTTTCAGCAGTTAAAGAAGCTTATAATGCTGCATCCAAAATGAGTATCATAAAAGAAAGAAATGAAATATTAAAAGATTTAAACGAATATATAAAAAAATTATTAAATGAAAATATTAACGAAGCTAAAGAATTTTATAACAGTACAGAAAATATTGATAATTTTTTAAATAACAATGATTAATAAAAATAATTTATATTAATAATTAATCTCTACACATTCTCCTTTTTTCAAATTATTATATCTATGTATTAATATATTAATATTCTCATCATTATAAAAACTATCTTTTTCAATTTTAAATGGTATTGCCTGATTATTAATAGATTTCTTTAAAAATATATTAATAGCAGTATTTGTATCCAAACCCAATTCACTAAAAAGCTTATCTGCATCTTTTTTTAATTCATCATCTATTTCTATTTGCATAATAACTTTTGACATATAAATCTCCTTACCAAACTATTATAATTCATATTAAATAAATTTGAATAGTTTATAAAATTTTTATCTTGTATACATCTGACTGTTTCTAGCCTTATAACTATTCATCAATCTGTACACCTCATCCGGATTTAAAGCCTGTTCCACATTAATAGTAACATTCCAAATATCACCTTTAGGAAATCCTTGTTCCTGTAATTGAGCATTGCTTTGAACTGAAATTTTTCCAGACTTATTGCTTACAATTTCCGCTCCCATCTCCCCTACAATTGCCGAACCTCCATCTGGAATAATGTATCCAGTAGTACCGAATGCAAATTGAGGAGCTGTAGGAGGATTTGATTTAACACTGTCCAATGCATTAGCTGATGACACTATACCAGAAGCAGCAGAAAGTGCAGATGATATTGCAGTAGCTGATATTATAAGTCCTGCAGCAAAACCTACAGGACCGCCTTGTGCAAATGAAGCAGCCACACCTAAAGCTGACTGAGCAATAGCAAGCGAAGGTATTAAAACTGCATCTGCTATCGCTTTTGATTTTTCCATCTCAGCTAATTTTACTTGATTATCCCATTGAGCGTAAGCTTTATTATATTCAGCCTGTGCTAACTGTTTTTCTAATAATTCTCTTTGAGTTTGTATATCTTTTTCTTTTTGTAAATCTTCTTTTTCCTTGTCCTGTTTCTTCTTTAATTCTTCCTGTTTTATTCGTATAGCTTCGGCACTCATCAAATCATTATTATTTATTGCTAGCTCTAATTCTTCATCAAGTCTGGCTAAATAATTTTCATAATCTTCATCATCTTCATATTTTTTATTTTCTTTTAACTCTCTTTGATAATCGTCAAACTCCTGCAATTTATTTTTAGCTTCTTCAATAGCAGCATCATAAGAACTCAAATCATAATAAAAGAAATCAGAAAAACTTGCACTCAAATCTTTATATATGCTTGATACGCTTGAAAGAGAATCTTTTATATCATCAGAAAAACTTTTTAAATCTACACTATTAATACTATTATCAAGAGAGTTAATTGAGCTTTCAATATTTTCTATACTGCTTTTTGCTTCATCTGCTCCGTTTGAAAAATCATTAAATAACTGTTTTGAATCATTAAAAAATAAAGAAGTTTCATAAACAGAATTTATTTTCTTTATACTGTTTTCTATATTTTGTAATTCTTTATTTGTATCAGAAAGATTTTTATTTAAATTATTATTAATCATATTTTACCGCTCTTAAAAATTATTAAATGTATGCATATTCTGAAATGATTACATTTTGACAATTTCTGTACACTATAGAGATATTATCAACTTTTTTGTCGCACACGCCACAGGCGGGCTTCGCCAAAGTTGCTGCCTACGGCACGCAAAGCGAAAACGCACATACAACAACTTTATATTTGATGTAATATAATTTAAAATAAAGTATTTTTATTATTTATTAAAAGCCATACCGTATCAAAACTAAACTTATAATAAAATTAATTATTACGTATAGACTTATCTATCAAAATTTTAAATCTGAATACTGCATAATTAAGTCCGAATCTTAAATAATCATCTTCATCATAAACACAGTAAACAAATCTTCCGCTTATTATTTGATACCAAGCCTCTAATATTATTTTATTCCAAAACAAAGAAGATGTATACAAACTAATAAGTCCGTCATTAAAATAACAAAAGTCATCGTATTTAACTTCTCTATTATAAAAAGCATAATTCACAAGATTATCAATTTCAGTCTGCTCTATTACAGAAAACTTTGACAAATTATTTATTACATAATTCGTCTCTCTAACAAAAAACTTTTTATCACCTGAGCAAACTCATTAATATCTTTTGTACTCCATTCATCAAGAAGACTTGTAGCGAGATTATTATTTATTCTTACATCAAGCCATTTAAAAATATCATCATCAATAATTTTTTCTTCTTTATCTCTCACATATTTTATATTTTCATTAAAGCTTGGACGATTAATACTTATAACATCATCACTTTTAAATTTATTTCCCAAAGTAGAACGGCTGAATACTTTAACAGGAACAATATTTTCTCCGTCATCTTTATAAACAATTTCTTCTACAATATATCTATTAAAAAAATCAATGCATTTAAATTCTAATTTTTCCATTTTAAATTCTCCTTAATTTTTTTCGCTGTAAGGCTATGCCAATTTTCAATTGTCATAGGCTCTAAAAATATAAGGAGTGTTTTTAAATTCTCCTTAATTTTTTTCGCTGTAAGGCTATGCCAATTTTCAATTGTCATAGGCTCTAAAAATATAAGGAGTGTTTTTAAATTCTCCTTAATTTTTTTCGCTGTAAGGCTATGCCAATTTTCAATTGTCATAGGCTCTAAAAATATAAGGAGGGTTTTAAATTCTCCTTAATTTTTTCGCTGTAAGGCTATGCCAATTTTCAATTGTCATAGGCTCTAAAAATATAACGAGTTATTTTATATAATACTTAATTTTCTAAAACTATGTGACAATTTATAATATTTTAAAATAAATAAAGCTTTTATATTGATATAATTAATTTTTGTTCTATAATATTTTTATGAAAAGAAAAGCTATTATATTAATTTTTATTTTTTACTGCTTTAAATTATATTCTTTTAATTTCTACAATACATACAATAATATTTTCTTCTCTAAAAATATAAATAGTTATTTTACTATATTTGATATAGACTATAATAAAAATATTTCAACTAATGAATTAACTATACATAATCAATCAAATATCTATTATAATTTATATTCATTATCAAAAAGTACTTTCGACTTTAAATACAAACCTAATAAAATTAATTTAAAATATTCAAACAGCACATTCCTATCCAATATGACAACATTAGAAAAAGATAAATATAATTCATTAATAAAAAAATAAATTAAAATAAATCTTCTCTATCTGTAAAGGCAATCAAATAATTACTATTCATATCATTTGATTGTTCAATGGCTTTAAAATTATTCAAAGATATTGAAAGTTCTTTAGGCTCTATTGCTGGAAAAGACGGGCTTCCTCCAACATCTATACTTACAAATATAAAAGGATAATCTTTATTTTTAAATCTTGTTTTTGATGATATTATAAATGACTGTCTGTTGCCATTTAAAACTCTATCATAAAAAAGTTCTTTTGACTGAATATTAAAAACCGCATTTCCTGAAAAACTCAATGTAAATTTAGAATTTGGAAATCCGTATCTTTTAGCTGAAATATTAAACTTTTCTTCTTTTGTCCATTCAAAAGCTAAAGCAACATCACTCACAGAAGTAGCTTCAGTGCCATTGATAAAAAGTTTTGTAGGATACTTTGAAGTCTGAGCCATAACAACATCTCTTTCTTCTGCTCTCTCCTCATACAAAACAGAATCTTTATCTATTGTTACTTCATCTAAAGCCCATAAAGAAGAACTGATTTCTGTCATAGCTTTATTAGCAAAATTAAAATTCATAGATTTACTTTCACAGCCTATATATTGATTGCCGTCCATATTTTTTGAACTATCATACAAAGCTATATTATAATATTGTGCCTCTCCAAATCTTGGAGCTATTATGCTTTGATATCTTGGATATTTCTTTTTAGCCTTATCACTAAATATACCGCTTTCTATTAAGCCAACTCTTTTAAAACTTAGTAAATATTCTGTTTGATTATTTTCGCTGTTATATTCTTTTAATTCATTTATTAAATTACTAAAATCAACTTCATCTTCTTCGCTTCCTGTTATTAAAAATGCTTTCATATCTTTTATTTTATTTATGGATTCAATTAAATCTTTATGCTTCATTGAATCATATACATCAATAAAATTACTATTATAACCTTCTTCATTTTCAGTTATAATTTCAAGCATATTAATACTTTCATCATCTGAAGATTTATTAAACCTTACAGCAAAATTATTAAAAGAATTAATACAAAGTAAATTACCTGTAGTTTCTTTTGTATGAACATTAGCCCATATTAAACTAGCGTAATATGCATTTGTATTTGGGAAAGCTCCATAAGAAATATCGCCTGCATAAGTAGTAGCACCTGCATAACTTTCTGAAGAAGGAGCACCTACATATTCTTTACTCATTGATTCTGTAGTAGGAGTAAGTCCCACTGATGAAGGATATATTAAATATTTTCCTTTAACATCATCAGAAGTAAAATCTACTTTTTCATTTCTATTTTTTGTTTTTGCTATTCTAACTTTATAACTAGAACCGCTTACAACTGTTAAGCCGTCCTCATCATTCATTAAATTACCTTTCAAATCAAAAATGCTCATTGTTATACTCTCACATATAAAATATAATTTTCAAAATTATATTTTTTATTATTGTTATGCTCGCCTACTCCTAAAGGCTTAACTTAATAAATTAAGTTAAGGGCTTCAGCTCGCTTTTTTCAATATTATCACCCCCGCCCGCCCACCCCAAATTTTAATTAAATAAACACTATAATTAACACGCGTTAAACTCATACAAAAATATAAATAAAATTTTAATTATAATTTCAACTATATATAAAATTTTATTCACCGCGTGCTTAAAAAATTAATATATTAAATCAAACACTTTCTAAAACTACATTCTCCAAAACATCTCTATTATCAACTGTTATACTGCCCTCTTTTGTTTGATAGCCTTCCATACTCACTTGATAATTTATAACTTCACCTTTTTTATAAGCACCAAAATATTTTTCTTCTTCATTCATTGTGATGACAGCATTTTCCGGAGAAGAAGTGATTTTTATTTTATAAAGCTTATCTCTGTTTTGAACATAATCATAAACTTTTTTATTAAATGCTTTATTAATTAAATTAGTAAAGAACTTCATTTAAATAACTCCCAGTCATAATTCTAAAATTAATATCAAGAGAAAAACTCACGCCTCTAATAGATGAAAAATCATTAAATTGTCTTTTATTGTTTTCACTGTCAAAGGAAGGAGATTCCCATTTAATAACAGGCGATAAAGCTATGCGTTCTCCTTCATCATTTAACTTTGATATCCAATAACGAGAAGCCTGATTGAGTGCTAAAGGAATCATAGTATATGCAAGAAATGATTCTCCTGCTTTAAGCTCTTTATATACTGTAGCTTTTAAAGATATGTCATCTGCAAAACCTGATGAGTCACCTATATATGATTTATCCCCTCTGCTCTCACCTTCTGATATTGTAGCCCAAAGAAATGATTTACTCATAGATTTAACAGCACCTAAACTAAAACAATCTATTTTTAATTTATCATCTAATAGGCTGTTTAAATTATTTTCTCCCTGAACTTTATTTCCTGAAAAATCTATATATTCATCAGCCATAAAGTTCATGAAATTATCTAAAACATATATAACACTATTTTTGAAATGTATCATATCATAACCTTTTTAATTTTTATTTTTACATATACTAAAAACTTTTATTTTTTATAAAATATTTGCAGGGCTTTGCCCCGCACCCCACTTCTTTTGCGACCGAAGGAAGTGCCTTTGGCGTGCCACAAAGAAGCAAAAAGGCTATATTTTAGCTTAAATTTAATATTTTATCTTACATGTAAGACAAAATTAATATTATTTAGTACTAATTTATACTTGCACTTTCGTGAAGCATATCCGAGCTTGTCGAGGATATAGGTTCTTTTTACGGCGGGAAAAAGAACAATAAAAAATTGACAAAGTTAAAAATTTTTAGTATATATTTTATTTTTTATATTAGGGCTTCTTTATATCGCCGTCCAAACGAACACTGTCATAACTATTTTCTCCAACTACAATGCTTGATAAATCTTTTATAGCAAGTTCTTTTAAACGCAAACTTTCTGTGCGAATGAAATTTATTAAGTCGCTGTTTGAAACAAAATTAACGGTTAAAAGTCTCGCTGCCTCATAGCATATATAATTTTTTATAGATATAAAAGGAAGTCCGTTTTCTTCTGTAGGTTCTGTATAATTCATATTTAAAATCATTCTTCTAAATTGAATGGTATAATTTTTTAACTGCTCTTTTAAAAATTCTGTATCAATATCATCATAGTTGAACATTTTAAATATGCTTTTAAAATAATCTATATCAGGCTCATAAATATATTCCTGCATATTAATTTCACCTTTTTAAAAATTTATATCTGGGGCTTTGCCCCAGTCCCCACTTCTTTTGGTGACCCAAAGAAGCAAAAGGACTGCATTTTTTAAGCCCAAAATTATATTTTATATCAAACTAAACATATATAATTATTTTTATAAAAAATTATATATGATAAAATAATATATTAAGCCTCAAGCTCTTTTATTTTCTCTTTTAATTTTTTGTTTTCTTCTTTAAGATAATTTATTACATCATTAGGCTTCATCTTCTCTCTTATAAGCTCCTCTGCTTCCTCTTTGCTTATAATCAAAAATGAATCGCTTAAAGATATATTTAAATCGCTTTCCACTATAACTTTGCATCTTCTTTCATGCACATCTCTAAAGAAATAACCAACTCTTGATACAACATAATCATTAGCTTTTATTTCTTTATTTGTAATACTGTTTTCTAAAAAGAATAATAAAGATTTCTTTGACATACCGCCTCTTAATTATATTTATTAATGTACTTTTTTGTCGCTCACGCCACAGGCGGGCTTCGCCAAAGTACCAAAAAACGCAATACTATAATCTATATAAATAGCAAGTCCATAATTTATAATTAAAACTTAAAATATATATTTAAATTATTTTCAAATGATAATTTATATAAAATACAGTTCTTTTGGTTCTTTTATACCAATAAAAGAACTGGGGGTGCGGGGGCTAGTCCCCGCAAACATTAAAATTTAAAAACTTATTTTGACAAAATATAATTGTTTGGTATATATACTTGATTTAAATTAAGACAAGCTCAAATCTATTTTGCAGAAGCCGTAAGGGTTAGAAGCTACTGTGCATCTCTTTGTTCTTGTTCTCCACAAATTATTGCCTAATATATCAACCTCTCTTATATCATGATTTAAATATACGACCTCTTTTATTGAAGCCATATCCAAAACATTAGATGAAGTTGTAAACATATAAATTGATGAACCTGTCCATATATCTGTAAGATTTTCTAATTGATACTTTTGATCAACTTCATGATCATCAGCAACCCTGAATGCAGTTCCTACAACTGTGATTCCGCTTGTTACTGCATTAAAAATATCCGGTCTGAATGCTTTATATTTTCCGTTAGCATCATTTCCTATCATTGATATATAATTAGAAAATAATCTGAATAAGCCTTGAAGTTTTATATATACATCTATTGGAATAACTATATAAAGTTTCTGTCCATTATCCTGAAGCTCCATTTTATCATTAAATAAATTTCCGCCTACAGCATAATTCAAATATTTTGCCAAATCTATAAATGAAGAAAAGAAATTATCAATATCAGCCTCTGTCCAAGTGCTTATTGGCTTAGCAGTTAAATCAACAGTGTTTGTACTTCCATAAAGTTCTGCATCTGTAACTTTTGCTGCTAAATTTCTTTCTCTTAAAAGCCCGAGTCTTGAAACAAGTTTTTGTGCAATATAATTTAAAATTTCTTCTCCGGCTTTTTTCTCATCTCTTGCATAAAGCTCATTGATTTCTTCTATTCTGTTAATATCTATTCCGATATAATATTCCTCAGGCTCCATTTTAAAAACTCTGGCCTCATGTTTAGGATACTCATTGAAAATATTTAAATCTCCTAATGAAGTACCGCCGTACATATTTTTTAAATTGAAAGCAGTATTATCTAAATCGCCTCCAATGGCTCCTTGAGAAACACCGACAAAAATTTCAGGTATATATTTACTCACGAAATTAGTCTGCCCCATATATCTAGGCATTTCTTTATTGATTATTGGAAAAAGTTTATTTTGTATATTTTGTAAATTAGGTATGCTCATTATTACTCCTATTGTTGTTATGTTCGCCTTCGCTAATATTAGCCAGCAACTTCAGTTGCTGACTGATACGGCTCACTATATTTATTGTTATACCAACTGTAAGGCTACCTACTGGACAGCTCACTTTATTTTGTTGCTAATAAAAATTATTTTAAAAAATATTTAAGATTATTACAAAAATAATATATTCAAGATTTTTATGTTTGATATATTTTTGAAACTTTAGTTACAATACAATCATACAGATTTCAAAAGTATCTCTGCATAATTGCTTCCGCCTCTTATAACTATTCCTACTCCATGTCCGTCTAATGATTTTTTGAATCCTTTATCTGATGCCGTTACAATATCGCCAGCTATAACACTTTCAGCTACAACTGCATTAACTATTCCATCATAGCAAACTGATATTGTATTTGGCTTTAATCCGAATTCTTTATAAGAGAATGCATCTTCCAAAGCAACCCCTATAAATACTGAACCTTCACTATAAAGTGAAAAAACTCCTTTCCCATTATCATCTTTTATTGATACAGGAAATCCTCTTTTTGGTAAATTGGCTTCATCGCTATGAATACCAGCTTTTATTATAGAACCTTGTGCCATTCGAACTCCTATTATTGTTATGCCACCTATAAAGGTGCCTACTTGGTCGGCTCGCTTATTATTGTTATACCAACTGTAAGGGTGCCAATTGGTCGACTAACTTTTTTATTGCACATTTGTATGATTTAATCTATTTATATATTGAAATATTTAACTATCTACTAATTTTTATTTAAATAGTTTTGCTATCTCGCTGTATTTGTTTTCTTCGCTTAATGCCGATAAGTTAATTTTCTCTCCGCCTCCTACTCCAATAGGCACTAAATCATTTCTTACTATTGACATTATTTCTTCTTTGCTTAATCCTGCTTTGAAAAGTTTTCTTGCCTTTATAAATGTAGAGCTTTCTGATTTTGAAGAACATCTTACTGCATTCTGACTCTCTGCATATTCATTGCACCAATCTCCGTAAGTTATAGCTGATAAATTTAATTCTTTATTGCTGTTATCTGAATTATTGAAATCTTTGTTTGATTTATCTTTATTATTTTCTTTTGAATTATCTTCTTTTAATTTCTTTACTATCATATCAATAATAATATTTTGAATTTCTTCATCATTTTTAAACAAATAAACAAATTCATTTCTAGCCTCTTTTTGAATTTCTTTTTCTTCGCTAATTAATTTTTCTAATACTGTTCTTAATTTTTGCATATACTCTCCATTAATATTTTCTTCATTACTGATAATTGCACTAGCACAAAGCAAATCAACATTACGGCTTGCAGGATATTCCACTGCAGCAACAGCTTTGATTTCACAATTCTCCCAATAAATAAAATCATTATCTTCATAAGATTTTTTTCCAACCATCTCAATAGAAGGATAAAAAGATTTTTTCTCTGTTATGCTGTCATCAAACCATTCTATAACAGCATAAAGCCCTATTGCCTCATTATCTTTTTCCAAACTTAAAACTTTTCCAATAGCTTCCCTTTCTTCATCTTCTTTATGCCCCTTATAGACAAATATTTCTATGCTCTTTTTTTCAAATGATTTTATTAACTCATCAATATTTTTTTCTGTGATTTTATTAGTTTTAGTTTCAGCAAAAGTATTTTTTGAAAGCGGTATATATTGCTTGAAACTATCCCCTAAAATTTTATATTTCTTTTTAAGCATTTTATCTCCTTAAAATATTAATTATATTGAAATGATTTTTAATTATCTCTATATCTATAGCAAAAAAGTACTAGCCATACTGGCATCCCGCACGGTAATACTTATTATACAAATCCAAAAATATGTGCGGTTTAATACCAATCATTATTGATTTAATGTTCTAATCAAGAAGATATTATTTATTATCTCTATACCTATAGCAAAAAATATAAGTGATTATAAGTTATTACAAAATAAAAAAGGCTCAGTAAATTAATACCAAGCCTTTTTATTTTAATTTTATTTAATACAATTTATTTTCTATATTTTTTTAATATGCTGTTTCTTAATTCTTTCAAATCTAAAACATCTGTAATTACATAATCTTCAAATTGTGCATTTTTATAAAAAAATGATTTATCTAAAAGTATATAACACATTAATATATTTGCTAATTCTTCCTCATTAAGATTATAAAAATCCATGTTAGGAATTATATCTATATTCTCTTTTAATATCCTATCTATGATAATATGTGCCAGTTCATGAGCAACAACACATCTTTTTTCTTTAATTGTCATTTCTTCATTTATAACAATAACATCAACCCAATTATATTTATCTTTTAAAGTATATCCATATTCAAAAAGTTTTTTCTCTTTTATGAATATTTTATAAAGTGCCACATTCATTATTTTTATTACTTTTGGATTTGTATATGAAGTTTCTCTGCAGAAATTTTTAAATTTATATTGTCTTGTTTCTAACACTATACTTTCTACTGCACTTTTCCAATGTGAAAGTAAAGATTTTGTTATATATCTATTTATAAGACTATCTATTAAATTATTCTGCAAACTATTTAATAAAATTTCTTGTTTTTTTGCCTCATTATAAACATTATTATATCCGCATCTGTCAGCTATTTCTTGTAAATTTAATTTATCCATATCAAATTAAAATCCCCTATACATTCTAACTTCTTCATCTAAAAATATACTTAATATATCTTTATATCTATTTTTTAAAGAAGTTTCTGAAAAACATTTAATCTGTTGGGATTCTAAAGCCTCAGTCAAAGCATTTATTTTTTGTTCATAATTTTCTTCATCGATACCTAAAGAATCAAAATATGCCTCTACTTCTTTTTCTGTAGTGCATTTTTGCAATTCTTCTTTACTGAAAAGTTTAACTGCCATAAATACCTCCCACAAATAATATTTAATTACCTAAAATGTTACAAAAGATGTAAATATTTTCTTTACAAATATAGTATATACAACTTAAAATAATTGACAACTGTATATGAATATAAAAGTTAATGTTTGTTATAAATTAAGTATATATATTTAATAAATTAATCATTTTTATTCTAATGAATGAGAAATCCTAAAATAATCGCATTGTCCTGACAGCCTTAAACTTTTGAAATTCAAATCAAAATATCTTTTAATAAAACTATTATTTATATAATTGATTATACCTGAAACAATATCGCTTGCCATAAGAAGTGCATTGTCTTGAGTAAGTTCAGCTAATGATTTAGTAGCTCCTTTGTTTAGACCAAGTGCTTTAATATCTACACCTTTATTTTTGAATAAGGCTGAAAGCATGCTGTCTCTAAAATTATACCATTCATTAGCATCAATACTTTCTATTTTTTCTATTTTGCCGTACTTGGAAATAAAAATTCCGCCGCCGTTATTTATAAAATTCCTTATCTCACGTTCTGCCTCCTTACGCTTCGAATCATTAAGTTCAGTGTTTGCTATAAAATTAAAACTATGCTCACCTATATTTTTTAAATTACGGTTGAAACTATTATCCATAGATTCTAAAATCTGCCAAAGTGAATATGCACTGTATAAAAATGGCTTTCCTATAATGTCGCCTTCAATACTTCCATAACTCGCATACCCTGCTAAAGCTAAATCAAAATCTATATCTATAATACTAGCCTCATCATAAGAACCATTAAAAAATTCTTTATGTCTTTTTATGATGCTTATGCTTTTTATTTCATCGCTGTCATTTTCATCAAAATTGAACCTGTATATTGAAGAAGGATCATAATATTTAAATCCTTTTAAGCCATCAATCCTTCCTTTAAATCCATAAGCCCTAGCAGGCAGAACTTCTAATTTAGGAGTAAAAAAACAAAAGCCGTAAACTAATGCATTATAAGAAACATTAACTATTAAGTTTTTAAGTCCGCCTGCTCTTTCAAATTGGCTTATAAAAAAATCGTATGCATTGTTTACTTTTTCATTATCTTCGCATTCTTTTGGCATTTCCAAAAAATAATTAAAAGAATTAAAAACTCCTCTGTAAAACTGGAGTATAGGCTCAAGATAAATAGAGTTCTCCATTCTCTTGCAAGTTAATGCCCATTTATGAGGAAATGAAAAATCATCGCTTTCATCTCCCCTATTTGACATTACATTTGGAATGCCTGCATTATAATTGTTAGTTGATATTCTGTTTAATTCATCATTTAATTTTTCTATCTCTCTGTTTTTATCTTTCAATTTATTATCATATTCTTCAATAATTTTTTCTATTTGTGACTGTTTATTTTCTATATTTTCCATAATCATAAACCTTTTTAATTTATATTAATTAATTGATTAAAATAAATCCTTACACTATTAACAAAAAATATTAGTAATTATAAGTTTATATATAAGCAAAATAATATATTTTTTATAAAAAAGCATAAATAAAAACTGATTATTATATTTTCATAAATGCTTTACTATTAATGATTTTTTTGTTATTATTAAAGTATGATAAAAAATAAAAACAAATAAACAATGATAAACTATGCTAAGAAAATTTACTATTTCAAACTATAGGTCATTCTACAATGAAATGACTTTGGATTTAACTGCCTCAAGCGACAGTGTTTATACTAAAAAAATAAATAATAAAGAATATATATCTAAATTATGTATTTTATACGGGTATAATGGCTGCGGTAAGAGTAATTTACTTAATGCCTTAAAATATATTTTCTATTCTAATAATGGATATATTGTTTCTAGTAATGACAGTATAAAAAGACTTTTAGATCCTAATATGATTTATGGTAAAAATGAAAATACCAGATTCTTTTTGGAATTCTATTCTTATGATGAATATATAATTTACACTTATGAATTAATATTAGACAATAATAATAAATCTATATATTTAGAGAAACTATGCAAAGATAACACTGTAATATTTGAAAGGAATAAAAATATTGTAACAAATGGAATATTCGATTATGATATTGATGTACCTGATACAAATACTTTTTTAAGCTTCTTTAATAATAGTAATGAAGGCAATGCGGATAAGTACAGAGAAGAAATTAATTATTATATATCATTATTTAAAAATTTATGTTTTTTATTTCCTTTCACAAATGAAGCCGACTTTTCATCTTATGCTATAGTTGATGCATTTGAATATTTCAGTAAATATAATCTTTGGGATATGTATAAAAGACTTCTTTCTATGATTGATATTGATGATTTAAATATTGTAGATGGTATTGGAGTAAATGAATTTTCTTTTATCTTGGACAATAAGAGATTAGTTTCAAGGCATGATTCTTATAGCAATGATTTTGATGAAATTGAATCTGAAGGAAGTAAAGTTTATGCTATTAATCTTATTTATATATTAACTTCTATTATAAACGGAACCTTATCAATAGTAGATGAATTTAACGGCATACAATCTGAACTTTTAGAGTTTACAGTAAAACTATTTAGAAACAATGCCTTTAATGATATAGAAAGAGAAACATCTCAATTAATACTATCAACTCATGATGTAACACTTATGAGTATTGATGATGCCAATCTTTATAATTATTTTATAATCAATAAAAAAGATAATATAAGCCAAATATACAGGGCAGATCAATTTAAAAATATAAATATGTACAACTTAGAAAAAGAGTACAGAAAAAATCATTTGGGATTAAAAAAATAGAAATTAGAATTTATAAATATATAAAGAGCCTCTATTATCATATAAAGCTTCAGAAGAATTTATTTTGAAAGCAGTATTACAATCTTCTATAGATTTGTCGAAATATTTTTTATCTCCGGAATTTTTATATTTATTGAAGTAAATAGCACTTCTATTGTTTAAAGCATAGATATTATTGAAGTCCATTTTTATAAGTTCATCATAATCATTCAATGCTCTTTCAAATAGATTTTCATCACCGCTTATTTTATATTTTACAGAATATAAAGTAGCTCTATTGTTAAGCAGTTCAGTATCTAAATGATTAGCAGATAAAGCATCATTAAATATTATTAAGGCAGTTTCATAATCGTCTTCTAACTTTTTAAACTCATACTTGATAGAATATAATATAGCCTTATTATTTGATACATTTTCATTATGATTATATAAAGATAATGCATATTCAAAATATTTATCAGCTTTTTTGAAATGATCTTCTTTATTATCTCTGCTGTATATTTTAGTATGAAGTATCCCCGCACCATTCAAAGCTAAATAATTTCTGTCGTCTAATTGGAACATTTTCTCCAATATTTCCAAAGCCTGATCGTCCCGGGAATTTTTTATTTCTTTTACAAGTTCCTTATACATAGCCTCTATTTCAGCTTTTATGCTTTCAGCTGAAGATGTATTCAAAACATTATTTATAGGCTTAGGTTTTTCTGCAACAGCTTTTTCAGCCACAGGCTCTGCCACAATAGGCTTACCATTATTGGCTGATGAAAAATTATTATTTGTAAAATTGAGTATTAAAGTTAATATAAACATCAATATAGATATAAACAATAAAGCATAAGTTGTATTTCTTATATTAGTTTTCATTGTATAATCTATAGAAAATTTCAAAGAGTTAAAATGCGGAGTAACCCCTAATCTTACTTGTTCTTTAACTAGGTTAGTAAATTCATTAGCTATGGCATAGTTATTCAATTCATCTTTAAAATAAAGAGTCATCATATCCATATATTTACTTTCCATTCTTAAAGAAAGTGAATTTGTAAAATTCTCCAATTCTTTTTTAATACGATTACTTGTTCCAACACTATAAATGTTATAAGTAACTGAAAAAATTAAGAGTATTATAGGAAATAATATCAATATAATGAAATTAAATTTTCTTAAATTTTTTTCCTTCATTCCCTTTTTAAAGCCCTTATTTTATTAAAATCAATATGATAATTCTAACATATTTAACTAAATAATCAAATTTTATAACGCGTCTGAGAGGAATCGAACCCCCAACCGACGGAACCGAAATCCGCTGCTCTATCCAATTGAGCCACAGACGCTGATATTATATGTTATTTTCTATTCTCGGCAATTATGTAAAAGAGTTTACAATTAGATTTAAATCTTTATAAAACTGTAAATTTTATATATTTGTCTTTATTTCAAAGTAAAATATTTGTTTTTATTTATGTAATATTTTTATAATTAATATTTATTGTTATAAATATAGTAAATGTATACAATAAAATCAAGTTAATTTACAAAATATTTTTTATAGTTTAGGTGCAAATCTAAAGCCTAACTGTAAACCTATATCAAAGCTATTCACACCAATATATTTATCATTTACAGTATTTTTATTTGCCAATCCAAAATCTCCGCCTAAATAAGCCCCTATATTAAAAGCCATTTTATTATTAAAGAAGAAAGAATAATCAAATGTAACTTTAAGATAAGGTATAACATTTCTTGAATACAAATTTTCTATATCATCTCTATTTAATTTTGATTCTCCAGAATTGACAGTTCCGCCCCAATTACCTAAAGAACCTTCTGTTTTTGTTGTTGAATATGCAGATACAGGTATTTTTACTCCGGCACCTACACCTATAGCAAATGAACCTATATTTATTTTAGGAAGCAAACCTATTTGGAAACTATGAGTATATAAACCTGTAGTTATTTTACCTTTAGCAAAGTTTCCTATATCACCGCTATAATAAACTCTATAACTGTCATAACTATATCCTAGTTCGCCTAAAATACTTATACCTATTTTTCCAAGCCCTATCATATATCCAAGCTGTGCTGTTACTCCGGAATCAAAACCTACTGCACTTTTAGGAGTTAATGATTCATGAAGCCCCTCAGAAACCCCAAAAGATAAACCTAAAGGAACATTAACTATAGCTTCAAAACCGCTAGCTGCAAATACACTGATATTAGTTACAGCTAATGCACAAATAACTAGAAATATTCTTTTTATTTTTTTCATATATTCTCCTTTAATAAATTTTATTCTATATTTATATAACAATATAGAACAGATATTGTCATATAAAAAAGAACCTATCAATATTTATTGATAGATTCTTTCACTTTTAAATTTATTTAAGTTTATAGTTTAGGAGCAAATCTTAAACCTAATTGTAGTCCTATATCAAAACTATCAACACCTGTATATTCATTGTCTATATAGCTTTTTTCAGCAAGTCCGAAATCGTATCCCAAATATGCACCTACATTAAGAGCCATTTTATTTCCAAAGAAGAATGAATAATCAAAAGTAACCTTCATATATGGTATAACATTTCTATCCATTTTTTCTATATCTTTTCTTTTAAATTCTGTTTTTCCAGAAGAAGAACTTCCCTCAACTCCTGCTACTGAACCTTCTACTTTAGAAATAGTATATCCTGACACTGGTATTTTTACTCCGGCACCTACACCTATAGCAAACTGTCCTATATTTATTTTAGGAAGCAAACCTATTTGGAAACTATGAGTATATAAACTTCTTGTAGTTTTTATTTTAGCAAAGTTTACTAATTCTTCGCTATAATAATATCTATAACTATCATAACTATATCCAAGTTCGCCTAAAATACTTACACCTATTTTACCAATACCTATCATATATCCAAGCTGAGCTGTTACCCCAGAATCAAAACCTGGCATACTACCAAGATCAATAGCTTCATAAGTTCCAGTAGGTATTCCAACAGATAAACCTAAAGGCACATTAACAATAGCTTCAAAACCGCTTGCTGCAAATACACTAATATTGGTTATTAATAATGCTGCAGCTATCAATAATAATCTTTTCATTTTTCTCATACCAATGCCCTCCGTATTATATGTTATATATAATATGGTATACTAATATAAGGAAATATCAAGATAGTAATTGAAATATATGAATTGGAATAAAAGAAGAAGGGCGAAAGACGGGACTTGAACCCGCGACATCCAGATCCACAATCTGGCGCTCTAACCAACTGAGCTACATTCGCCGTTTTTAGTAATAAAAAAGAGCTTGATTAAGCCCTTATACGCGCCAGACAGGAATCGAACCTGTAACCTACTGCTTAGAAGGCAGTTGCTCTATCCAATTGAGCTACTAGCGCATTCGGGATGACGAGACTCGAACTCATAGCCCCCTGCTCCCAAAGCAGGTGCGCTAACCAATTGCGCTACATCCCGGAAAGTTTGATGTTATTATATAATAATATAATTTTTTGTCAATAAGTTTATTAAATTTATTTTCATTAATTTAATAGATTTTGTATATATTTTTTATATACTACTTATTATATAGTATTTTAGGAGTTGTTTATGAGAGATAGAGATTATTTAGAATTATTATCAAAAAAATACCCTACAATAGATGATGCTTCTGTAGAAATAATCAATTTAAAAGCCATTTCCAAACTTCCAAAAGGTACTGAATACTTCTTAAGCGATATACATGGCGAATCTGATGGTTTTGAATATTTACTTGGAACTTCTTCTGGGGTTATTAGAGAAAAAATAGAATTGCTGTTTAAAAACACTTTGCCTGAACATGAAAGAGTTGAACTTCAAATATTAATAGTAGATACAAAAAACTTAATAAATAAAAAAAAATCAAATGAAAATGATTTTGCTGATTGGTGCCGTATTACCATATACAGACTTATAAGAATATGCAAACTCGTTACTAGCAAATATACAAGGTCTAAAATTAGAAAGAAAATGCCTGCCAACTTTGCATATATATTAGATGAGCTTCTTCAAACTGATTCTGAAGAAAATAAAGAGAATTACTATTTTTCTATAATAAACTCAATTATAGAAATATCTGCCGCAGATAAATTTATAATAGCATTATGTCAGCTAATACGTCAATGCAGTGTTGATAGGCTTCATATAGTAGGAGATATTTACGACAGAGGCCCTCACCCTGATAAAGTTATGGAAAGCATAATGACTTTTAATGAGGTTGATATTGCTTGGGGTAATCATGATATACATTGGCTTGGTGCTGCTAAAGGAAGTTTAATATGTGTGGCTAATGCTGTGCGTTTGGCTATAAGATACAATAATTTTGATTTACTTGAATATAGCTACGGAATAAATTTAAGATCATTATCTTCATTTGCCAATGATGTTTATAAAGATGATCCTTGCGAAGTATTCAAACCAAATACATTAGACAAAAATATTTATGATGAAGTTGATAAAGATTTAGCTGCTAAAATGCATAAGGCTATATCAATAATACAATTCAAATTAGAATGCCAGCTTATAAAAAGGCACCCTAATTATAGTATGGACGATAGAATATTACTTGACAAAATAAATTATGATAATGGAACAATCACTATAAATGGAAAAACTTATGAGCTTAAAGATAAAAACTTCCCTACAATAGATAAAAATAATCCTTTTGAATTAAGTGATGGAGAAAATACATTAATACAAACTTTGGCATTTTCATTCGTAAATAGTCCAACACTTCAAAAGCATGTAAATTATATATATGCCAAAGGAGGAATATATAAAATATTTAACGGCAATCTTCTATATCATGGATGCATACCTACAAAAGATGATGGAACTTTTGATGATGTTTATATAGACGGTCAATATTTATCAGGTAAAAAATATTTAAATCAAGTAGAAGATAAAGTTAGAAAAGCGTTCTATTGTGAAGCAGGAAGCGAAGAACAATTAAATGCTCTTGACTATTGCTGGTATTTATGGTGCGGTCCTAAATCTCCTTTATTTGGTAAAAATAAGATGACTACTTTTGAAAGGTACTTTATAGAAGATAAAGAAACTCATAAAGAAAATTATAATCCATACTACTATCATATAGACCATAAAGAATACTGTCAGAATATATTAAAAGAATTTGATTTAGATATTGATAAATCTCATATTGTTAATGGGCATGTTCCTGTAAAAACTCATAAAGGAGAAAGTCCTATAAAAGGAGGAGGAATACTTTTAGTTATAGACGGCGGTCTTTCAAAGGCTTATCATAAAAGCACTGGAATTGGAGGATATACTTTAATATCAAATTCAAATATGATGCTTATAGCAGAGCATAGGCCATTTGCTGAAGTTGTAGAATCTGGTTTTAGATTAAGTCCTAAATCTATAATAGTAGAACGTTTCATAACTAGAATTACTGTAGGAGAAACTGATATAGGAAAAGATATTTCAAAACGTATAGATGATTTGCTTGAACTTTTAGATGCATACAGAAGCGGTATTGTAAAAGAAAAAATAAAATAATTTCTTAACGAAAATAAATAAAAAATAAGCAGCTCTATTTTCAAAAAAATAAAGCTGCTTTTTAAAAAGATATTATTTAAGGAGACTTAAAATATATAACACAAGATATTTAAATTCCATTTTGATATGCTTTGCCATTTCTGGTATATCTGAAGTATCTGTCATACCGCCTTGTGTATTAACTTCCATCAAATAAACTTCATTATCCTCACCTATTATGGCATCTATTCTTGAAAGTCCTGCACAGCCTAAAACTGTATACGCTTTCCTACAAGTTTCTATTACTTTATTTTCTACCTCTTTTGAAAGTTTAGCAGGCATTTCCATTTCAGTTTTTCCTGGTGTATATTTAGCATCATAATCATATATTTCATTTTTAGGATTAATGCCCAATATAGGAAATACATAAATGCCGTTTTCTTCTTTTACTAAACCTACTGTAATTTCTTTACCCTTTATATAAGGTTCTAGAAAATAATTTTTTACATCTTCTAATTTACTGTATACATTATCAAATTCAGTTTTATTTTTTATTAATGATACTCCAACACTTGAACCGCTTGATATAGGCTTTAATATAACTGGGAAATTAAAAGATGTATTTGAATCTTTTACACCGTTTTCGCTAATTTCTTTAATGTCTTCAAGAAGTATAAAGTCACAAGTAGATACATTTGAAGATTTCCAAATTCTTTTTGTATAAACTTTATTCATACAAACTGCACTAACCAATATATTTTCGCCTGTATATTTAATATTAAGGCTTTCTAAAAGTCCTTGAATAGTTCCGTCTTCTCCTGAAGTACCATGTAATATATTATAACAGTATTCAACTTTTTCTTCTTTCAAAGTTTTTACTAATTCATAAGAATCCTGAACATCAATTAAAATACAATTATCTTTAAGTTCATCAAAACTGCTTAATGCTTTGAAAACATTCTGTCCGCTTCTTAATGAAACTTCTCTTTCTTCATTTTGTCCGCCATGTAAAACTGCAATCTTTTTATTTTTAAATCTGTTTAATATTTTTTGCTTTAATTCTTCATTTATTATCATTTTGTTTTATCCATTAATTTTACTTGCATTTATCATAAATACTCTTAATAATTATTTATCGTATTATTTTTTTATTTGATAATTCAAATTTATTATAAAATTTACACACTATATGTCTTATATTGGGCGGTAAATAAACTATAAATTTAAAAAAATCTTGGGTGGGCAGCTAAAATGACAGTAAAAAATTATAAAGAAAAAATGATTAAAAATTGTAGTATGATATTAAAAAGATATAGGGTGGGATAATGTAATTAAGTTAAAAAAATTATTCACATACCCCGCCCTTTATATTATATTATTTTATTTTGAATTTAAAATTTAAATTAACTTTATTACTTAATTAGAAAAAGCACACCCGCCCAAGTTTTTATTAAGTATAAAAATATATTCAGCACCCTAAAAGCTTAGCTTATGAAATTATCTATCTCTTTTAAAATATTTTTCTTTAAAGCTTCTCTTTTTTTCTTAATCGATTTTAATATATCCGAAGCTAATTTTGCATCTTTTAAAGATTTTCTTATTTGCCAAAATCCGCTGTCCCATAAAGATATTTTAAATTTTTCTATATTGACTTTATCTATATTAGAATAAAAAAACTTATAAAGCTCTTTAGTAACTTCAATCAATTCTAATGCCTCTTTTGAAAGATATTTTTTATTTTCTTCTAAATATAAAAATGCAAATCTTTTTTCATTATCATATTCAAATAAACTGCAGCCTGAATATACTTCTTTATAATCAAAAGGGTAAAAATGATTTATTATTCTATAATAATTATTTTTATATAAAATATTATCCATAGCCGAACTTTGATTGGAAGTAGAAAAAGAAGACCAAACAACACAATCAAGTATAAAAGTTTTATCCAATTCTTTTTTAGGCATATAAAATTGATCGCTTCCATTAAGCCAATCAACCTTTGTGCATCTTCTTACCGCATGTATAATCATAGCCTTTTCAAAATTATCTCTAGTTATAGATAAAGAACCTGCCGATGCCTGAGGAGCGGAAAATATAGCCGTTAGATTTTGTTTCTGTAAATCGCTTCCGCAGCTCATAAGTGAACCTATAAAACCTTCGCATACTTTATCCCTTATATCTTTTCCAGATGTTCTCACCTTTATTGCTGATGATAAAGGCACAAATGTTTGAGAAGTTTTTACTCTCTTTATCCATTTATTAAGAAGCTTATTACTATCAACTACATTATAATCTTTTTTGTATAAGAAATTAGCCTCATCATCTAATACATCTAATATTATATTTTGCGTTTTTAT
This sequence comes from uncultured Brachyspira sp., assembly GCF_944390845.1. Classification (GTDB taxonomy): domain Bacteria; phylum Spirochaetota; class Brachyspiria; order Brachyspirales; family Brachyspiraceae; genus Brachyspira; species Brachyspira pulli. The sequence goes on along the minus strand of NZ_CALXRM010000003.1, from coordinate 27,947 downwards.
ATTTGATTTTTTATCTATTTTCCAAACAATAAAACTAACCGGGAAAGGAGTTGTTTTTGAAGTATTATCAAAATTGGAAGATGAAAATATAAATCCTTTTTTAAATTTATAATTGCAAATCTTATCTCTAAACTTTTCATTGTTATTGTATTTAATATAATTAGTTTTAGAAAATATTGCCAAATAAACATTTTTATTTTCAAACTCTTTATGTATTCTAAACATAAATTGTGCATATAATTCTCTTGAAGCATCACCTAATTTTTCACTATGCATTATATCTCTTATCTTGCTTATGCTTACACTCTTTTTGCTTTTTGAGTTTGCTCCTGCAACTTGACTTGTAGCATAAGGCGGATTTATAAAAACTAACCACTTTATATTTTTGTTATTTAAATCTTCTATAAGCTTTGATGGTAATTTTGTATAGCATAAAGAATTATTTTCTATATCATCATTTAAATAGTCATACTGAAATAAACATGCATTTTTAAAATGTTCTTTGCAATATTCTATATCTTCATCATCTATGGTAGACATATATATATACTTGTGAATTTCTTCATCAAAATAATATTCCAAATTTCCTTTTCCGCATGACATATCCCATATTCTATATTTTCCGCTTTCTAAATCTTTTTTGGAAATAACATTATATATATACGATAAAGACTTTTTTGAAAAACTAAGAGGCGTATAGAATTCACCTAAATATCTTTGCTTTGAGTTATGTTCATTCATATTTATTTTTATTTTTTATTAATAGTTTCTATATATTTTATAATTAATATATTTTTATTGCAAAATTATTTTTGTATTAAAAAATATAAATATAGTTGCTTTTTTATAATTTTATTTATATCATAAGCGAATGGATAAAAAAGATATAGATTACAACAATTTAAATAGATGGCGCCTTATATTAGGAAATTTCGCTGAAAATAATATACAATTAAATAATGAATATTCTGAAATAGATGAAGCTCTAGGATTCTTGTATGACAGAGAATACAGCGAAGAATCAGGATACGCTAATTTTGATAAAGAAGATAAAACTAGAGGCGGAAGAGGAAAAAGTACATTAACCGTTCCTACTTGGGTTGCAAAAGTAAAAAAATTATTCCCTAAAAAAACTGTAGAGATAATGCAGAATCAGGCATTAGAAAAATATAATCTAACAGAAATGATTACAAATGAGGATATTTTAAAAGAGATGGAGCCTAATATGGATCTTTTAAAAAATATTCTCACATTCAAAGATATGATGGACGGAAACGTTAAAAAGTTAGCTTATGAGATTGTAAGAAAAGTTGTTAATGATTTAAAAAAGAAATTAGAAAGCGATGTTAAAAAAGTATTTTACGGAAAAAAGCTTCCTAACTCCACCACACAAAATAAAATATTCAAAAATCTTGATATTAAAAAAACAATTAGAAACAATTTAAAAAACTATAATGTAGAAGACAGAACTATATTTGTAGATAAATTATATTTCAATCAGAATATAAAGAAATATAATCCTTGGCATATAATAATACTTATAGATGAAAGCGGATCTATGTTTGATTCTATAATATACTCATCAGTAATGGCATCTATATTTTCAAATCTTCCATACTTATCTATTAAACTTATAATATTCGATACAGCGATAGTTGATTTATCAGATTATGTCAAAGACCCTATTGATATATTATTTAAAGTACAATTGGGAGGCGGTACTGATATATACAAAGCTTTAGAATATGCTAAAAAAATCACAACTGTTCCTGATAAAACTATTGTGCTTCTTATAAGCGATTTGTATGACGGTAATGATTATAAATATATGTATGGTTCAGCAAATGATATAATAGAATCAAGATCCAAACTTTTTATATTACCGGCACTGGATTATAATGCTGATGCCAGTTATGATAAAACAGCAGCAGCTAAATTTGCTAAAATGGGTGCTAAGGTAGCAGCAATAACACCTGATGAACTTTCAAAGTGGATAAGCTCTGTAATATCATAATATTCATTTAAGAAAAATATGTATTATATGTAAAATAGTAAACATAATTTAATTTGTATTATAAATCAAACAACTAAATTCATATTTATAATATTATTTTTTTATGTTATAATAAACTATGCAAATAATTCTGAGGATATTATATGGAATCTATAAACTATTTTTTTAAAAGATATATTGAAAAATGCCAAAAAAGATTAAAAGATATTTCAGAATCTATAAAAGATTTAAAAAGTAAACAATTTCTTGACAATGCCAATAAATATTTGGAAAATGTTAAAATTGAAAATTTTAAAGATTTGAATGATTTTTATGAATTCAATAAATATATAGAAAATTTAAATAAAGAATTAGAAAATATCATCAACAGTATATCAGATGCTTCAATAATTAAAGAAAAAGAAATAATAAAATTGAAAAAATTTGATTATAGAAAATTAATCAATAATATCTCAAAACATTCTATAAAGTATTATCAAATATTAGAAAAAATATTAGATATGTCAAATGAAGAATTCGAAAAATATAAAATAGAATTATATAAATATAGAGGAGATTTAAAATTAGATTTATATCTTTATGAAGATGCTGCTAAAGATTATAAAAAAGCTATAGAATTAAATCCTAATTATGAAGAAGCTAAAATAAATTTAGAAATGGTTAATAAAAGAATAACTGAAAGTAATTCAGGAAAATCATTTGATGCATATTATGATGAAGGTGTTAATGCATATAATGAAAAGAAATATGAAGATGCTATAGAAATATTTAGTAAAGCTATAGAAATCAATGCAACTCATGTTAAATCATATTTATATAGAGGCGTATGCGAATTAGTATCAGGAAAAGTAGAAGAAGCGGTAAAAGATTTTAATAAAGGCATAGAATTAGATCCTAATCAGGCAAAATTTTATTTTTACAGAGGAAACGTAAAATTAGCATACAATAACATAGAAGAAGCCATTCAGGATTTTGATAAAGCTATAGAATTAGATCCTAATTATATAAAACCATATCTATATAGAGGACATGCTAAATTAGTACTAAATAGAAATGAAGAAGCCATTCAGGATTTTGATAAGGCTATAGAATTAGATCCTAATTATGCTCAAGCATATTATCATAGAGGACTTTCTAAAATGGCATTAAAAAATAGCAATGGTGAAGAAGTCATTGAAGATTTTGATAAAATTATAGAATTACATCCTAATGATCCGTATATATATTTTGTAAGAGGAAATATTAATAAAAGTTTAAATCGTATAGAAGAAGCTCAAAAAGATTTTGATAAATATAGAGAAATAGAACAGAAAAAAGAATAATATTTTAATGATTATAAATCTATTATAAAAAATTTTGACAATTTGAAATAGTCTTGTATAATAATAAAAAAATATTATAGGATTATTTTATGACAAGTTTATCTATAAAAAAAACAAATATTAATGCTATAGTGCTTGTACTTCTTTCATTAATAAGTTTAGTTTCCCCTATAGCAGTTCATTACTTCGGATTAAAAGGAACAGAATTCCTCCCAATATTTTTTGCCTTATCCTTGGGAGCATATATATTAAATCCTATATTTTTAATAACACTTGCTGTAGTTTCACCTATTATAAATTATTTTCTTACAAATATGCCTATGCCTCCTACATTATATTTCTTAATATTTGAAGGTGTGGTATTTGCTTCTATAATAAGTTTATTAAAAAATAAAAATATACCATTCGTACTTCTTACTTTATTTGCATTTGTTTTAGCAAGACTTTCATCTGTTATATTAACATTCTTATTTGATGTAAATATAAATACTTGGGGTTCCGGATTTATAGGAAGTTATAAAGGAATTATAGTAAACTTTATATTTTCTGCATCTATATATTTTATATTTAGAGAAAAACAATACTAATGCCGTATAAAGTTTTTTTAGAAGATAATATTAAAATTACAGCTCTTGGCGATTTGGATAAAGAGCTTGGAGATGAAATAAGAGCTTTAAAGAAAAAAGAAATTAATAATCCTATTAATATACTTAATAATATATCAGGTTTTATAAAAACAAATGATAAAAAATTTGATATACTGCTTTATATACCTTCAAATAAAAATAACGGCTTTATGGATTACTTTGCCGACTTTATATCAAATGAATTTAATATACCAAATTATAATTATATAAAAATTGTAAAGGATATAAAAGAGCAAAAATTCTTAGAAAGCCTAAAAGAGAGAAAAGAAAATATAAATAATGCTTTTGAATTGATAGAGCATGAAAAATTACAAAATAAAAATATACTTTTGATAGATGATGTTTATGCTTCCGGAGAAACTATCAAAGAAGTTATTAAACTATTCAAAAAACTTAATTTTGATTATTATTTGGAATGTTTAGTTTTTTGTTATAGGAATCATATTTTTAAATAAGAATATTGAATTATCAAAATAAAAATAATATAATAAAGTTAAATTGCATAAGGATTTTTTATTATGATTGAATCTCAAATTAAAGAATTGACTAGAAAAATAGAAATGGAATCAAAAAAATTGGATAGAAAAATAAAAGATATAGAGAAAATAAAATCAAGCATAACAAAAGATTTGAAAAAAAATGTAAAAGAATTAAAAAGCAAACAATTAAAAAAATTACAGGAAGAAAAGAAAAATATTACAGATAAAGTAAAACAAATGAAAAGCAATTTAATAGATGCTAAAAAAGAAAGCACAACCAGCAAAGTAGATAAACAAATAGAAAATACTAAAAAAACAAATGTAAAAGAAAAAGAAACTGTAAAAAAGCCGGTAGATAAAACAGCAAAAAAAATTATGAATATGATGGCATTATACAATAAAAATGCTAATAGAGAACTTATTGATATTTTAGAAACCGTAAAAGAATCAGATTTAAAAAAAGAAACTGGTGCTCATTTCAAATCAATATACGGAATATTAAAACATATACTTCAATGCGATATATATTTCTTTGGAGCATATAGAAAATATTCAAATAAAAAAAATATACCTAATGAAGAAATATTAACTTATCTTAATAATGATTTCAGTTTAAAAATAGATATAGATAAAGATTTCAAAACTTTTATAGATATAAGAGAAAAATTAGATGATGTAATAATAGCTATCGTTAATTCAATAGATGATTTCAGTATATCAGGCAAAATAACAATACCAAACAGAGAAATAAAAAAATCAAGATATCATTTGATAATGCATGAACTAAATCATGATACACATCATAGAGGAGAAATCTCTGTACTCCTTGATCAAATGGGATATAAAAACGATTACTCTAATTTACTCACAATAATTTAATATATACCAAAAATTTTTAACTTTGTCAAAATTAGTTTTTATATTGTTATTATTTTCGGGGACTAGTCCCCGAACCCCTACTTCTTTTGGTGACCCAAAGAAGCAAAAGGACTGCATTTTTTGACACAAATCTTGGTTTTACTTCACATTTCAAACAAAACTTAATAATATTTTATACTATTAATAAACAAAAATTACATTTACAAAAAAGTAAAAATTGACAAAATATAGTTATTTAGGTATATACTGAAAATTTTTAAGTTTGTCATTTTTTTATTGTTCTTTTTCCCGCCGCATACGCTCTGCGGACTTCGTCAAAGTTGCTGCCGCAGGCACGCTTCGCGAAAGTGCAAGTATAAAATTAGTACTAAATCATACTAAAATTGTATTACATGTAATATAATTTATTAAATTAAAGTCAAAATGTAACCTTTCGCGAAGCGTATCCAAGCCTGTCGATGATATAGGTTCTTTGTGCCATGCCAAAGGTACTCCCTTCGGTCACAAAAGAACTGGGGTGTTACGAAGTACGCAGAGCGGTGGGCAAAGCCCCATATATTAAAAAGAAACTATAGTTTTATTTTTGACAAAATATAGTTGTTTAGGTATATACTAAAAATCTTTAAGTTTGTAACTTGTTTTAATGCAAAAAAAGTGGCAGTACATAGGGAATATGCACTGCCGTTGGGGTAAAAATTTAGTTTGATTTATTATTATGAGATTTTTTCAAAATTGCTTTTAGGTTCTCCGCATATAGGACATACCCAATCACTAGGTAAATCTTCAAATGGTACAGTTCCTTTATATTCAAATCCGCAAGTCTTACATTTATATACTGCTTTAACTTCTTCTTTCTTTTCTTCTTGTTTTTCGTAAGCATTAGCTGTTGAAGCTTTAGGAGGAGTTTTTCCTTTAATAACATTATGATAGTAAGCATAAGTCATAGAATTAGCATCATTGTCTAATATTTCTGCATCTAAAAGCTCACCAATAAATATAGTATGTGTATGAACTTCTAAACTATCAACTACTTTACAGATTAAATATGCATTAGCTGCTTTTATTACAGGCAAACCTTCTTTCATTTCATAATCAACATTTTCAAATTTATTATTATCTCTTGAACTTCTGAAACCAAAACCGCCTATTAAAGTAGGATCACTTTTTTCTGAAAGAATAGAAAGAGCGAATTTACCATGTTTCTTTATACATTCATTTGTATAATTACTTTTATTAACACTAATCATGATGGTAGTAGGTGTTGAAGTTATTTGAGTAGAAGTGTTAATAGTACAGCCTACTGGTTTATCACCATCAAGAGTTGTTAAAATATACATTCCATAAGAAAGTTTAGTTAAAGCAAAAGTGTTCATATTGCAGTCCTTATTAATAATAATTACTAATTATATACCAGTTCTATAAAAAATCAATACTAAATAGTAAGATAAAAATAAAAAATAATAAAAAAGCCCTGTTAAAAAACAGGACTTTAAATATTCATTAAAAATTATAGGCATCTGCAAAACTTGTTTCACAGACACCAAAATAATTATTAACCTTTTAATCTTTCATCAATGTAGAAGTAGGATCTTTCATATAATCTCTAGTAAGCTGAGCTACTTTAGGAGAAAGTATCAAAAGACCTACCAAGTTTGGTATAGCCATAAGACCATTCAAAGTATCAGCTATAGCCCATATTAAATCTAATTGGCTGATAGCACCTACTATACCAATAACTAAGAATATTATTCTATAAGAAAATGAAGCTATTTTATTTCTTTTAGTTAGATAACCTAAAGCTACAACTCCATAATGTGACCAACCTACAAAAGTAGAGAAAGCAAATAATATCAAAGATATTGTAAGAACTATAGAACCAAAATGTCCTAAATTAGAACCGAATGATGCAGATATAAGTTCAGCACCATTTAATTTAGTACCTTGATTTGCTTCTAAGAATATTATAGCCATAAGACCAGTTAATGTACATATAAAGAAAGTATCTATTAATACTTCAAATATTCCCCATAAACCTTGTTCTATAGGGTTTTTTGAGTTACTAGCACCATGAGCCATAGGAGCAGTACCTAAACCAGCTTCATTAGAAAATACTCCGCGGGCAAAACCGAATTTCATACCCATCATTATAGTATATCCCATAAAACCAGCACCAACTTGTTTCAAAGAAAATGCTTCTTCAAATATGCGTTGGAAAGCATGAGGTATTTTATCAATATTCATTACTAATATTATTATTCCAGCAAGTATGTAAATAACACACATTACAGGAACTAACTTCTCTGTAACTGTAGCAATTCTTTTAATACCTCCTATAATAATAACAGCAGTCAAAGCTACAACAACTATACCTGTAACTAAATGAGGTACTCCGAAGTTTTGATAAACAACTGCAGCCATAGCATTAGTTTGTGTCATATTACCAGCACCAAAACAAGCTAAAGCAGCAAAAGCAGCAAATATACTGCCAAGCCAAGGCAAATTAGCTCCTTTTGAAATATAGTACATAGGGCCGCCGTGATGATGTCCTTGATCATCTTTTACCCTATAATGTACTGCTAGAAGAACCTCCGAATATTTAGTAACCATACCAAAGAATGCAGCAAACCACATCCAAAATAACGCCCCAGGTCCGCCTGCTACTATAGCTGTAGTAACTCCTGCAATATTACCAGTTCCAACTGTACTAGCTAATGCTGTACTAACAGCTTGGAAAGGTGTTATATTATCATCAGCATCCTGTTTTTTTGCTAATGCTCCAAAAGTGTGTTTAGTCCACAAAGGAATCTTTGTTATTTGCAAAAAACCTGTTCTAATGCTTAGGAATATACCTGTTCCTACCAATAGGGTTAACATAACCGGTCCCCATACAAAACTGTTAATGACGCCATTGATTTTTGCTATCATCTCTACCATAATACGCTCCTTTTTTGTTTATTTTATATTAGATTTTGGTATAACTCCTTAAAAATTGAATTTTCATTTATAGTAATTACAAATCTTAATATACTTAAATTATTTACTCTTTATAAACTCTTGTAACTCTCTCCCCTATGTTTACCAATATTTCATGACTTATTCCATTAATTCTCTTTGCCAAAGTATTAGCATTTATCCTTTCATCATTACCAAATATCAAAACTTCATCTTCAACATTCACATTACCATTGCCTATATCTACAACGATTGTGTCCATACAAACTCTGCCTCTTATAGGATAATAATTGCCGTTAATTTTTACTTCCCAATTATTTGATAAACCTCTAGGTACTCCGTCAGCATAGCCTATTGGAATTACAGCCACTTTAGTATCACTATTTGATTTCCAAGTCATACCATAAGAAATACTTTCACCTTTCTTTATATTTCTTAATAAAGCAACTCTTGATTTCAAATTCAAAATAGGTTTTATACCTAGATCATAATCATCATAAATATAGCCGTATAATATTATTCCTGCCCTAACCATATCGAAATATGTATTTCTATAAGATACCAAAGCAGCTGAATTGGCAGTATGGGCACTATTTATTTCTATGCCGTTAGATTTCAATTCATTTAATACTTCATTAAAAATTCTTATTTGATTATTAGTAAAGTCTTTAGAATATTCATCTTGCATATCAGCCGCAGCATAATGAGTATTTATACCCTCTATGCTAAGAGTATCATAAGATAAAACTTTTTTAGCTAAAGGAACAACTTCTTCCGGTCTTGCTCCCATTCTGTTTAAACCGGTATCAACCTTTATATATAGTTTTAACTTTCCTCCATATTTCTTTAAATATCTATCATAATACTCCAAACAATCAGCATTGCTTATAATAGGAATCAAATTGTATTTACAAACCAAATCTGACTCATCTTTGAAATGCTGAAATAACACTATTATTGGTAATGAAACGCCGCTCTCTCTTATTCTTATTCCTTCCTCAACTGTAGCAACTCCTAAAACATCAGCACCGAATCTTTCTGAAGCTTTAGAGATTTCTATTATGCCATGTCCATAAGCATTAGCTTTTACTATATTGAGTAATTTTACATTATCAGTTATAGAGCGTATTATTTTTATATTATTATGCAAAAGTGACAAATCAACTTCTGCTATAGTATAATTAGACATACATTACTCCAAATAGATTTATTTTGTAGTATAACCGTTTTTTTATAGTTTGTCAATAAAATAATACTATTAATAGATAATTATTGTGAAAAAAATATCTATTAAGACATAAAAAAAGTGAGATATTATATATAATATAACATCTCACTTAATAGTATATAATATATAATATTATCTTACATAGTAAACATCTCTGGATTCTTAAAGTCTTCTTTTAGCATTTCCAAAACATCTTCATCTTTTTGGAAATCTTCATTATCCTTTTTGAATTCTTCTTCAAGACTCTTAAGTTCCATATCCATTCTCTTATCAACTGAATAAGAATCAGTATCTGAAATAATATCATCTTTCTTAGACTCATCTACATTGTCAACATTAGTAATGAATCTGCCCATAAGTTCATTAAACTTAGAGAATATTTCATTTAATTTACTTGTAGCATTATAGAATTCTTTATTTCCTTCAACTGTTTTTACAGATAATTCATTCAAGAAACTCATAGCATGCATTACTTCTTTAGCACCAGCACTGTTTGCTTCTATGATATCAGAAACTTCTCTAGTTATTTGGTCAAGTAAAGTAATTTGGCTGTCTACAACATCACCGCTGTTCATCTGTTCTTTTACACTGTCTTTAACACCGGTTGTAATATTATTCAAGTGTCTAATTGTTTCAAGAATATCTCTACCGCCAACCTCTAATTCGCTGTTTGCTGTATTAATTTCTGAAACAACTCTTGCTGTATTTTCTGACATATCAAGTATATTATCAAGTGACTTACCACTGTTACTAGCAAGTTCCACTGTTTCTTCAATTCTCTTAGTAATAGCTTTAATAATGTTAGTAATAGATTTAGTGTTATCAGCTGTGTGTTCAGCCAAAGATCTAATTTCGTCAGCAACTACAGAGAAACCTCTACCTTGTTCACCAGCATGTGCAGCCTCAATAGCAGCGTTCATAGCCAAAAGGTTTGTTTGTTCAGCAATACCTTGAATAACGTTAACGATCTCTTTAATCTGGTCTGAACTTTCCTCAATACCTCTAACCGCTTCAATAACCTCATCTACTGTATCACCGCCATCATGAGCATCTAGAAGAAGCTTTTTAGAAAAACTGTCTGCTTTATTAACACTTTTTGCTACTGATGTAATATTTGATATCATCTCCTCAATAGAAGCTGAAGTTTGTTCTACTGCTGATGACTGACGTTCCATGTTATCATTAATCTTATAAATAGTTTGCAGCAATTCTTCTACTGCAATAGAAGCAGATGAAAATGCATGTCTTTGCTGATCTGTAGAACTTGTAACATTTTGTATAGAAGTAATAATATTATTAACACTAGCTACACTTTCTGTTATACTTGAACTTTGATCATTAATTCTATTCGTATTTTCATCTATAACTTTTTCTATTACTTTTATTTCATCAAATACTTTATAACTTTCTAATTTTAATTCACCTATAAGATTATCCAATCTTGATAAGAATAAATTAAAGTTATATATTAAAAGACCTATTTCATCATTATTTTTAGAAGGAATTCTTTTTCTTAAATCTCCATTCTTACCTATTAAAGATTCTGCTGATATATTTGCTTTCTTTATAGAAGATAATAAGAATTTCAAAATTAACAAATATATAAGGAACAAGAATACAAATACAGCTATATGAAGGAATATATATTGGAATATACCTTTATCTATATCAGAATCTTTTACAATAGAATTAATATCTTTATAATATAAACCAACAAGCTTAAGCTCTGGTATATAATAGGCAATAGCTATAGATTCATTACCTGCTATATCTGTTGTAGGAAGTATTCTAAACTGAGTATTAGATTTTTCAAACTCGTCCATATATATAGCTAAATTTTTTGAAGAAGATAAAACCTCTGCTGAATTTTCTGCTATATATCTGCTGTCTGAACAAAGTATTATATCTCTTGTTTCTCTCCTATATGCTACATAAGACCATTTTGAAAGTAAATCATTATCTTTAATTAATTTATTTAAAGTTGATATATTAGCCTCAGCAATAATATATCCTAAATTGTTTCCAAATAGTTTTAATGTAGAATAAGCTGAAACAAATATATTATTTCTATCATAAATATTTACATTTAAAACTATATCACTATTTTCTATATCACTTTCTGAGAAACTATGCATATATAAAGCATCTGATGTTCTAGTAGTAAATCTTTCTGTACCAGAATCTTTAGTCAAAGTTAGAGAATAAGGTAAATCTGTATCAAGATATTTTTGTTCAAGATTCAAAGATAGAGTATCATAAGAATTTTTTAAAGTACTATTAAAATAAGGAAGTCTATTAACAAATTCAGTCTGTATTATATCTTTATTTATAGTAGCTCTATTAGAATACATACTATATACAAAATCCTTATAAGATATCATATCTTCTCTTATATCATTATTAAATTGACCTATATTATTAGCTATATCTAATATTTCATTCAATGCTATATTGCTCATATTATTCAAATAAGTTTCTTCTTCTATAGAAATATGGTTCAATAAGAAAACCAATACCAATACAGAAAAGAACATATATACAATGAAAGCAAGTTTTACTATTAATGGTATATAGAATGTAACAATATTATCTTCCAATTCAAAATTACGTGAGAAAAGTTTAAATAATGTCATAAATGTACATACTAAAAAAGCTGAATTAATAGTAGCAGCAAATATAATCATCATCACCATATATGAGAACACTTTATTAACTATTGCATAAATAGCGATCTCAATGATACTGCCGGATAATGACATAAGGAAGAAAATTAGTATGACTTTAATAGACAATTTTACTTCTATATTAGATTTCCATCTTTTTAAATATTTAAAGAAGAAAATAAAGGAAATTACAGCAAATATTATTTTTACACCATAAATATGTGGTACTTCTTTTAATATAAAAAATAGACCAGCATTCCAAAGACATATATCTATTAATAAATAGATTGGAATAACTATAATTTTAAGTCTATTAATAACATGTTGTTTGATTTTATCTGCAACCATAATATCCTCTAACTCTAATATATCTCAACAAATTTAAGATATAATACTATTTTATAATTTGCACTATTATATATTATCGTTTATTTTTTATCAAAATTTATTCATCAAAAAAGATGCATATATTATAAAAAATTATACTCTGCCAACCTCATTTATTACTCTGCCAACTAATGTATCATGAGTAGAGATAGTTTTAGAGTTTAATTCATAAGCACGCTGAACCTCTATCATTCTTACCATCTCATTTACAGGGTTAACATTGCTCATTTCTAAGAATCTTGATAATACTTTAGGTCTGTCAACACCTTTTTGAGCTATGAAAGCTGGACCGCTGATATCTGTATCAACCCAGAAAGATTCGCCTTCTTTTTTTAAATATCTTTCATTGTCAAATCTTACTATTTTTAAAGTATCAAGAATTTCTTCATCTTCCCATTCATTGTCATTGAACTGTACAAATGTATTGCCGTCTTGATATCTTCTATTAATACTTACTCTGCCTTCTTCATCTATATTGAAGTTATTAGTTTTGATTTGTATATAACCATTTTCTCCCATTACTTTATAACCATGTTTAGTTACAAGATAATGATCTTTATCTATTAAAAAACTTCCATTTCTTGTGTATCTTTCGCCATGAGGAGTTTCTATTGCAAAAAATCCTTTATCTGCCAAAGCTATATCAAGCTGATTTCCAGTTTCTCTTAAAGAACCTTGCTCCCATTCTGTGAAAACTTCATTAACTTCAACGCCTGTTCCCATTCTTCCTACATAAGGTCTTACATCTGTAGAACCAAGAGGAAATATTACTACTCCGTCATCTTCTGTTCTTGCTGCCATCATTTCTGGAAAAGCTTTAAAACTTACTGTATCCCTTTTAAATCCAGGTTTATCAACATTAGCCAAATTGTTAGCTACAACATCTAATCTAGCTTGTTCAGCCATCATTCCGCTTGCACCTGTATAAACGCCTCTTACCATTATATAATCCCCCTAAATTTATTATAAAATATCGTCTTTTTCTCTTTTTGTATTTATATTAATAGTTTTTAATTTATTTTCCAAATCTTCATATCCGCGTTCAATATGATATATTCTATGAACATTTGTTACACCTTCAGCAATAGCACCGGCAGCAACCAAAGCAGCACCAGCACGTAAATCACTAGCCTGTACATCGGCACCTGAAAGTTTTTTTCCGCCATTTACTACTATATCAGAAGTATTTAATTCTATATCAGCCCCCATACGTACAAGCTCCGGAACATGACTGAATCTATCCGGATATATACCTTCTATAAGTTCGCTTTTACCATTGATTGTACAAGCTAATGTAGTATAAATAGCCTGTAAATCTGTAGGGAAACCAGGATATGGAAGTGTTTCAACTTTAAATGGCTTTAACTCTTTATCTCTAGCATCTATTTCTATAGTATTTTCTGTAGTTTTTATATCACAGCCTATATCTGAAAGTAAATCTAATACATAAGTTAAATGTTTAGGTTCAGCATTTTCTAATCTCAACTTTCCTCTGCCTGCAGCAGCTATAGCTAAGAAAGTACCTGTTTCTATTCTGTCTGGTATAACAGTAAATTCTGCTCCATGAAGAGCCTCAACTCCTTCTATAGTTAAAGTATTAGTACCGCCGCCTGTAATTTTTGCTCCCATAGCATTAAGTAAATCTACTAAATTAGTACATTCGGGCTCCATAGCAGCATTTCTTATAATAGTAGTTCCTTTTGCCAAAGTTGCTGCCATCATAACATTATCTGTACCAAGTACTGTAGGGCCAAATTTTCCTGATAAATCCATATCAGCACCTACAAGATGATCTTCAACTACAGCATCAATATATCCTGCTGTTATATCTATTTTAGCACCTAATGCTTCCATTCCTTTTAAATGCAAATCTATTGGTCTTGGCCCGAAAGCACATCCGCCCGGATAAGACACTCTGCAATGTTTGCGTTTAGCTAAAAGCGGCCCTAATACTATGATAGAACCTCTCATTTTTTTCACCAATTTATATGGTGCTTCTTCGCTTCTTCCATTATGAGATATTATTACAGTAGTATTATTTTTAAAATCTACTTTCTTTCCTAAAGGCTCCAATATATCTATAAGAACCTTTACATCTACCAAATCAGGCACATTATGAAGTATAACAGGCTCATCTGTTAAAATAGATGCAACAAGCAATGGCAATGATGCATTTTTAGAACCTGATACTTTTAATACGCCTCCAATATTGTTTGAACCTTCTATCACATATTTATACATAAATATAAACCGCCTTTGGCAATACACTTGCAAAAAATCTACTTTCAATATTTTCGGTATAATACAAATTTGCTTGATAAATTTTATCCATATATTATGTAAATTAAATCCTTTTTTAATTACCTAAATACAGAACTATATATTGTTTATAATTTAATTTCATATTATATAATTACAATTTAGCTAATCGATAAATATTTATACTATATTTTTTATAAATTATCACTGATTTTTCATTGACAATACTATTTATTTTTACTATATTATATTTACATAACATTTATATAATAATCTTAATTATATAAATATACATAAGGATACATATATGAGAATAAATCTTAACTTTGAATTAGAAAGTAATATCATTATTAAAGAATACAGACTTGCCATTATAAGTTTTATTAAACATGCATTAGAAAATCAATATCCTAATACATACAATGATCTATATAAAGACAATACAAAAATGAAGGCTTTTACTTTCGGGGTATTCCTTCCAAATGCTAAAATAAATGACAGCAGCATAGAAATTTCTAAAACATATAATAATCAAACATACATTAATATAACTTTCTCTATATTTGATAATGAGCTTTTTATAGAACTTTATAATTCATTCAACAGCATGATAAATAAAAAATACACATATAATAATAATTCTATGATTATGACATTAAGAAAAATAACTATGCTAAATGAAAAAGCTATAAACAAAAATAAAGTACTAATAAAATTTTTAAGCCCTCTAATACTACGCAATCATAACAGAGAAACTAACAAAGACATTTATTTAACTTTCAAAGATGAAAATTTTAACTCTATATTAAATCAATCAGTAGAAAGAATTGCCAAAGAGTTCAATTTTGAAAGCTCTGAAATAAAATTAATAACTGTAAAAACAACAGATGAAAATGGAAATATAATAAAAGAAGAATCAAAAACAACAGTAGTACCATTCAAAGAAAATTTAATCAGTGCCTCTTTTGGAAAATTCTGTTTGGAAGGGGACACTACCCTATTAAACAATCTCTACAAAACAGGAATAGGAAGCAGACGAAGCGAGGGTTTCGGATTATTTGAAGTTTTATGATATTTTTATTTAAGGATTTTTTATGCCAAGAACAAAAAAAGATACTAAACAAGAATTAACTTTAGAAGATAAAGAAAACAATAAACTTGAAAGCGAATATTTTGAAATTAATCTTGATACTTTCCTTTTCAATGCTGGAGTTATTGGATTTATTGAAGTGCTGGAAGAATCAAAAGCTAAAAAAGGCGAAAGTTTAGAAGACAAAAAAGATTACTATTTATATGGTCAAACTCTATTTGTAAAAAAAGAATTTTTACTCAATACAGATTTATCTCAAATGTATATTGATAGAATAGTTAAAAAATTTGGAGATAAAACTAATATATCAGAAAGCATTAAAAAAATTGATATCATATTAAATGACAAAGAAAATAAAGATTATAAAGATGATATAAAAAATATAATAGATTACTTTTCTGCCGCAAGTATAAAAACAGGATTAGAAACTTTAACGGCTAAAGGTATTTCAGTAAATATACAAGATAATATAGAAAAAATAAAAGAAATTATAAAAGCAAAAAATTTTGATATAGAACAGATAAAACCTTACTTAAAAGAAATAAAATCAGATTTTGAAAATAATAAAGAAGTAAGAGATACCCTCTTAATGAAAAATATAATGTATACTAAAATAAATCAGTTCTGGGAAAATAAAGCATTCTTACTTCCTGCAAATTCAAAAAAAGATATAAAAGAAATGTTTTATCAATCATTTGAAAAGCCATTAAAAGAACTTATCAATAATAAAAAGAAATATAATTATAATTGTGTAGTTTGTAATGAAAGCATAAATAAAGATATTGATACTACTTTTTTATTTGAAGTTGGTGTTGATACAAATAGAAAAAAATCTGCATTTTGGAATTATAATCCGGACAGTTTTATATGTGCTTTATGCAATTACATATATGCATGTACTCCTTTAGGATTTATAGATATATCAAATAGTATGATATTCGTTAATCAAAATGACAGTATAGATGCATTAATAAAAATGAATGGCAGAATAGACTTTTCAAATAACAATGAAGAAAATAAAACTTATACTGCATACAATGAAATAATAAGAAGGCTATTAGCTGAAAAAACTAAAGAATTAAAATCCATTCAAGTAATTATAAGAGATAAAAATCACTATTTATTTAATACTATAGGAAAAGACTCGCTTCAAATTATTGAGTCAATGAAAAAAGAACTTAATTATATAGCAAAAATAAAATCAATAAAAATAACTGATGATTATTGGATTGATATTTATAAAGATTGTCTGGAAAATATTTTAAACTTTAGAAATCAATGGAATTTAATATTTACATTATTAAAAATTGAAAACAATAATTTTTTAATAAGAACAATATTTAAAATATTAAGAATACAAATAGCAAAAGATACTATGTTTTTGGATAATAAAATTTTGAAGGAGGATAAGAATATGCAAAAACAATTTGATTTAGCATATATAGCCTATAAAAACGGCAATGAAATGAGACACAAATTAATAGGTGCTAAAGATAATGCTAATTTAACAAATGAGCAGAATAAAGAAGCTGATAACAAATTAAGAGGCTTAGTTTATCAATTAATAAATTATGTTCATACTTCAAACAGAGATTTATTTTTGAGTAATATTACAAGGCTTTATGCTGGAATGAATTTAAGCATACCAAACATATTTCTAAATATTTTTAAAAGCGATGAAGAGTTTAAAACCATTGGTAATGCTTATATACTAGGACTCAAAGGCTCATCAAATGACAATAAAGATGATAAAGATAAAAATGATGAATCAAAAGAAAATGATATGTAATAAATAATAATTATTTTAATTAAAGGAGAATAACAACATGGAAAATAAAGGATTAACATTAAGTATAATATTTGAAGCAGAAAGTGCAAACTATGGAGAGAGTTTCGGAAATATAAGCTCTTTAAAAAAGTTAAGCAGAGGAGATGGAAACAGCTACAGTTATATATCAAGACAGGCATTAAGATATAATATTATAAATCAATTAGGTTGGGATAATACAAAAGTTTCTAATGCTGATAAGGTTGTACAATTTGAAAAAGATGCTTCTATTGAAAATTATCCTGAAATAGATTTTTTCGGATACATGAAAACAGGAAAAAACAGTGTAAATGGTTCTTCAAATACTAGAAATGCAGTTGTTAGATTAAGTAATGCCATTGCTTTAGAAAGTTATAATTCTGATTTAGATTTTCTTACTAATATGGCACTTGCTAAAAGAGGCGGTATGGATAATGCTATTGCTCAAAGTGAAATACATAAATCATACTATGCATACACTGTAACTATAGATTTGGATAAAGTTGGAATAGATGAAATTATAAAAGATAAAGAAAACAACAAAGACAAACATGAAATTGATAATAAAGAAAAAGCCAAAAGAGTTAAAGAGCTTTTAAAAGTATTAAAAACTTTATACAGAGATATAAGAGGAAGGAGAGAAAATTTAAGTCCTATATTCATAATAGGCGGAGTTTATAATATAAAAAATCCTTTCTTTGAAAATAGATTAAAAGTTAATAAAAATAATTTGGAAATAAAAACTATAACAAATGTTCTTGACTTGGATACAGAAATAAAAAATAACACTATATGCGGATTAGTAGATTCAATGTTCTCAAATACTGAAGAAATAAAAGAAAAATTAAAAGCACAAAGTGTATCTTATGTTATAGATGAATTATCTAAAAAGGTTGATGAATATTATGCATGATAAAAATATAACAAAAGCTATTAAACTAGAATGTTATCAAAACATGCCAAATTATAAAAGGCCTTCTAGTATACAATTTCAGGAAAGCTTTAAACTTCCTCCCTACTCTACTGTTATAGGAATGATTCATAAAGTTTGCAATTTTTTAGACGGATACAGAGAAATGAAAATAAGTATTCAAGGAGAAACAAAAAGTTCATTAACTGATTTGTATACTAGATATTTCTTCGGAATTAAATACGATCCTTCAAGGCATCAATTAAAAGTAAAAAATGATGACAGAGGTTTTGACGGCATTACTAAAGGACTTGGATATGCTGAAGTAATAGTTGATGTTAATTTAATTATTCATATTGTTCCTGAAGATGAAAGTTTATTTGAAGTTATTGAGAATGGTTTAAAAAGACCTTCCGTATATCCTGCTTTAGGACGTCATGAGGATATATTAAGAATCGATAAAGTAAGTATAGTTGAAACTGAAGAAACTGATGAAATAGAAATGCTTTATGATGCTTATATGCCTTACAGTATGATTGATAATATAAGAAACAAAGAAGAATTAATAGGCACCGTTTATAATTTGAATAAAGTTTTTGATATTAATAAAAAAACTAATATACGCTATTGGAAAGAAAAAGTTAAAGCAAAATATATAAATAAAGGAAGTGTATTAACTTTTAAAAAAGATGTGATCAAAGAAAAAAATAGTAAGTTAGGATTATTTTTAGCATAATGGAAAAAGAAAATTTTTTAGCGAAAAGCAATAAATATAATGATTCATATCATACAGAAAGCATTGAAAAACATACTGAAAATCTTATAAAATTATTTGAAGATTTTAAAAGTATGTATGAAAAATATTTTAATGAAAAAGAATTAGAGCTTATAAAAATAGCATGCGAAACTCATGACTTGGGAAAGATGAATTATAAATTTCAAAAGAAAATTTATAAAAGTATAAATCAAAATTTTGAAATTAATAATGATTTAGAGAAATTATATAAAGAGCTAAACATTGAAGAAATTCCGCATGGTATTTTAAGCTGTGCTTTTTTGAATATTAATGAATTAGAAGAAAAATTTTCAGAAGATGAAATAAAAGCATTATCAAGTGCTATTTATAATCATCATACAAGAAAAGCTTTAAATAATAATGGTTTAGAAATAAGTTCTGCTGATATAAAAACAATCGTTGATAATGATGTTGCATTTTATAAAAAAATTTATAATGATAAACTTAAATGCAAATATTTAGGCGTATCAATGAATGCTATAAAAGAAAATTATAATCCTTCTTATGATATTTGGAAAAATTATATCATTATAAAAGGAATGCTTAACAAATTGGATTATGCTGCTAGTGCTTATGATGAGAAAATAGAAATACAAAGTGATGACGCTTCCAAAAAAGTTTTAGGAAAGTTTAAGCCCAATGAATGCCAAGAGTATATGCTTAAAAATCAAAATAATAATATAGTTGTGATTGCTTCTACTGGTATAGGTAAAACTGAAGGGGCTTTGCTTTGGGCAGGAAATTCAAAAACTTTTTATACTCTTCCTTTGAAAGTGTCTATCAATGCTATTTATGATAGGATAAAAGAAAATTATTATAACAGTGAAAAAATAACTTTCTTACATTCTGACAGCGTTAACGATATGCTTGATAATGATATGAGTATCGATGATGTGCTTGATAAATATAATAAAAGTAAAAAACTTTCTTTTCCTTTTACTGTTTGTACTATAGATCAGCTTTTTTATTTTGTGTTTAAATCTTTAGGAACAGAAATTTTCCCAGCTACTTTGAAATATAGTAAATTGATAATCGATGAAATACAATCATATACTCCGGAAATAACTGCTTTTATTATCTATGGGCTTAAGGTGATAAATGATATAGGAGGCAAGTTCTGCATTATGACTGCCACACTTCCTCCTATAATAAAAAAATTGATGGAAGAAAATAATATTAAATTTGAAATGCCTCATAATGCTTTTTTTAAACTTGATAATGATAACAAAAGTATTAAAAGGCATTTCATAAAATTTATTGATGAAAAAGAATTTGATTATAATAAAATACTTAAAAGTGCTGAAAATAAAAAAGTACTTATAATTTGTAATACGGTTAATCAATCTCAAGAGATTTATAAGTACTTGAAAGATTTAATTAAAGAAAAAAATAATGATATAACAATTAATCTTCTTCATTCAAGATTCATAATGAAAGACAGAAAATCAAAAGAAGAACAAATAAAAAACTTCGCTCCTAATGATGAAAATAAAAGAGATGAAACTTTCGGTATATGGATATCAACTCAAATAGTAGAGGCTAGTTTGGATATAGATTTTGATGAACTTCATACTGATATGTCTGCTGCTGACAGTTTGCTTCAGAGAATGGGTAGAGTTTACAGAAACAGAAATTATAAAAAAGATGAACCTAATATATTTATTTATAATAGTGAAAATGGTGTTCCTTATGTATATGATAAAGAAATATATGACCGATCTGTTGATTACATAAAAAGCTATGATAATAAAATATTTACTGAAGAAGATAAACAGGATTTTATAAATAAAGTTTATGATTATGATGAATTAGAAAATAGTGAATATTTATCAAAAATAAAAGAGGCGTTAAAAGATATTACAAATCTTACTCCTGCTGCTATTGATAAAGGAGAATGCGATGAGCTTTTTAGAAAAATAGATAATGTAACAGTAATGCCTTTAAATATTTACGAAGATTTAATTAGTAAAGAAAATAATATAATAAAAGAATATGATGAATTATTAAACTTAAAAAAATTAACTAAAGAAGATTATGAGAAATTAATAAGAAAGAAAAAAGAATTATTAGGCTTTACAACTTCAATAAAAACTTATAAAAGATTTAAAAGCAATACGAATATAGAAATAAATCTGAACAGAAATAAAACTAATAAAATATTTATTGTTGATTTGAAATATGATGATGAATTTGGACTTCTTGATAAAAAAGATGATTCTCTTATGTGGGATTAATTTATGAATGATGAAAATATAAATTATGTAACAGGAACAATTTATTCTTATAGTTTTCTATGTATGAGAAAGGTATGGCTTTCTTATCATAATTTATCTTTTGAAGGAGAAAATGAACTTGTACAGATTGGAAAGTTTATTGATGAAAATACTTATACAAATCAAAAACATAACTTTATGATAGATAATAAAGTAAATATTGATTTTTTAAAAGATAATATTGTACATGAAGTAAAAAAATCTGATAAAGAAAAACAAATGGCTATTAATCAAATAAAATATTATTTATTTATATTAAAACAGCATGGATTTGATAATATAAAAGGCGAATTAAATATACCTTCAAAAAGATATAAAGAAGAAGTGTTACTTGAAGAAAGAGATAATGAAAAAATTTTGGAAAGACTTGAAATTATAAATCAAACTCTATCTGAAAAAAATATACCAGAGACTATTAATAAAAGTTCCTGTAAAAAATGTGCTTATTATGAGTTTTGTTATATATAGGGGGAATTATTTTTATGAGTAAATCTTATTATTTATTTTCAAGCGGAGAACTTAAGAGAAAAGATAATACTTTACAGTTTATAAAATCAAACGGAGAAAAAAGAGATTTACCTATAGAAGTAATTTATGACATATATATTTTTTCTGAAGTAACAATTAATACTAAACTGCTTAATTTTTTATCACAAATGGGAATATGTGTACATTTTTTTAATTATTATGAATTTTATGCTGGAAGTTTTTATCCTAGAGAAAAATTAGTTTCTGGTGATTTACTTGTTCATCAGGTTATGCATTACAGTGATTATGATAAACGAAGTCTGCTTGCCAAAAAATTTGTTTATGGAGCAGCAGAGAATATATTAAGAAATTTAAAATATTATGCTAATAGAGGAAAAGATTTGCAGGAAGAAATTGAATCAATAGAAAAATTAAAATCTAGTTTAAATAGCTATTATAATATAAATGAAATAATGGGAATTGAAGGAAACATTCATAAAGTTTATTATAGTTCTTGGAAAAAAATTATTAATCAGGAAATAGACTTTGAAAAAAGAGTAAAACGTCCGCCGGATAATATGGTTAATTCACTTATAAGTTTTTTAAACTCACTGCTTTATACAAAAGTATTATCAGAGATTTATAAAACACAATTAAATCCTACTATAAGTTATCTACATGAACCATCAACTAAAAGATTTTCATTATCTCTTGATGCTGCAGAAATTTTTAAACCACTAATAGTAGATAGATTAATATTCACACTGCTAAATAAAAATATGATAAATGAAAATGATTTTGATAAAGAAAGTAATTTTTTGAGGATTAAAGATAAAGCATTAAAAACTATAATGGAAGAATTGGAAAAAAGATTATTAACAACAATAAAACATAGAAGTTTAAATAAAGATGTTTCATATAAACATTTGATTAGATTGGAATTATATAAAATATCCAAACATTTGCTTAATGAAAAGGAATACAAACCTTTTATAATATGGTGGTAAAATAAATGTATTTAATATTAGTTTATGATATACAAACAGATGACGAAGATGGTGCCAGAGTTGCAAGAACTGTTTTTAAAACTTGCAAGGCGTATCTTAATCATATACAAAAATCTGTATTTGAAGGAGAACTTTCAAAAGTACAGTATTTGGAATTAAAAAATAAGCTCTTTGACATTTTAAGAAAAGGAAAAGATTCTTGTATAGTTTTTAAAAGCCGTAATGAAAAATGGCTTGATAAAGAATTTTTGGTAGAAGAAAGTATTGACAATACTTCTAATTTTATATAGAATATTATTATCGTCGATGTCTAATTATTAAAAAATTACACTTTATCGACAGATATTTTTTATCAAAAATATGTTTATTAACTGTTTTATCATTATGTATTGTTGTATATTGATTATTTAACAGTATAAATTATGAAAAAGTCGCAAATTTACGGGTTTCTAATCTATCCATACTGGAATATAAATGGTCTCGTGTGCTTCTCTTTCTGCTTTTTCTGCTTGTGTTTCTAATCTATCCATACTGGAATATAAATACAACAGAAGTAGCAGAATTATAAATACTATGCATTGTTTCTAATCTATCCATACTGGAATATAAATATGTCGAAAATTAGGAGATTTTATGATTGATGTAGGGTTTCTAATCTATCCATACTGGAATATAAATTTCCTAGTTGTGGTGCTTCTTGTCCTCCCATTTGAAGTTTCTAATCTATCCATACTGGAATATAAATCGATACTTGGGAGGAATGACACTAAATATATTAAACAGTTTCTAATCTATCCATACTGGAATATAAATACTAATAAAAGGGGTAGACACAGAAAACGCATTAACGTTTCTAATCTATCCATACTGGAATATAAATTTTTCTAACGAAAAAGGGGTGTCAATGAGCTATGTGTTTCTAATCTATCCATACTGGAATATAAATATATCACAGTTCGGAACACCTGGAAGAATCGACCAGTTTCTAATCTATCCATACTGGAATATAAATGTGGTAATGTTTCTTCGTCTGGTATACAGTCAATTTGGTTTCTAATCTATCCATACTGGAATATAAATTAGTTTTATTTTATTTTTTTTTATTCTTTTGTCAAGTTTCTAATCTATCCATACTGGAATATAAATTTCAACTGCACACTTTTATAACCTTTACTTGTTTTCTGTTTCTAATCTATCCATACTGGAATATAAATTACATGGATGATGATTGTAGTTGTTTTTTATCTATGTTTCTAATCTATCCATACTGGAATATAAATCTTAAATACAAGTTTTCATTTTTACAGTCTTGTAAGTTTCTAATCTATCCATACTGGAATATAAATATATTTTTAATAACTTTGTTTGTTAGATACAGTTTTGTTTCTAATCTATCCATACTGGAATATAAATGTAGTTTATGGGACTATCTACAATATCAAATTGACTGGTTTCTAATCTATCCATACTGGAATATAAATAAAGATGAGACACTTCAAAGACCAAGATACTTGGGAGTTTCTAATCTATCCATACTGGAATATAAATTACTGCATTTTTATTTTCATCTGCTACCAAGTAAGGGTTTCTAATCTATCCATACTGGAATATAAATGCTGTTGTTGCTGAAGTAGGTAAAGGTTAATTAAATGTTTCTAATCTATCCATACTGGAATATAAATGATGATAACAAACAACAAATAGAATTGGTACAATTTGTTTCTAATCTATCCATACTGGAATATAAATGATGAAAATATTTATTGTAAGTCAGATGATTTTGTTGGTTTCTAATCTATCCATACTGGAATATAAATCAAAGCATATCCGAATTATATATACTAGACCATAAAGTTTCTAATCTATCCATACTGGAATATAAATTCTATTTTTACAAGCCCTGTTGCTACAAACATAGTTGTTTCTAATCTATCCATACTGGAATATAAATCCTTTACTATCTTTATTAAATGTTATTCTATAAGGGTTTCTAATCTATCCATACTGGAATATAAATGAGGTTGACGTCTCTTTACAAGATTACGAAGTATATGTTTCTAATCTATCCATACTGGAATATAAATATCTACTATATATATTTATTATGTATACTTCATTTTAGTTTCTAATCTATCCATACTGGAATATAAATCGCATAAACTCTTCACTTACAACTAGAAGAATAAAAGTTTCTAATCTATCCATACTGGAATATAAATCTCACTAGATTACCTGTTTGTTTATTCCATACTAATGTTTCTAATCTATCCATACTGGAATATAAATGCAGGATATGCAAACGGTTTGACTGATGGTAAGCTTGGTTTCTAATCTATCCATACTGGAATATAAATTAAACATGATCTAACAAACCAGGCTCAGAAATCTGAGTTTCTAATCTATCCATACTGGAATATAAATGAGGCACGATCAAAAGAACCAACACAAACTAATTCAGTTTCTAATCTATCCATACTGGAATATAAATTCTTTTATTTCCTTACCAATGTTTATTGTTGCTTTTGTTTCTAATCTATCCATACTGGAATATAAATTATAAACAAATAATAGAATTAATAACTTCTGCTGCGTTTCTAATCTATCCATACTGGAATATAAATACACAATAGTATTATTATATAAATCTAAAAAATAAGGTTTCTAATCTATCCATACTGGAATATAAATATATGTATTTCTAATATGTTGCTAATTTCTTTTAATGTTTCTAATCTATCCATACTGGAATATAAATAACACTGTTATGGGCAGAGACGGCGAAGGGGCAAGCGTTTCTAATCTATCCATACTGGAATATAAATTTGAAAGCTGAAGAATATAAACAGCTTTTTCAATGGGTTTCTAATCTATCCATACTGGAATATAAATTTACTATCAATAGTAATATCTTGTTTAGAATTAGTAGTTTCTAATCTATCCATACTGGAATATAAATTGTATTGTTTCCATATATTAAACTCCTTTTAATTTTGGTTTCTAATCTATCCATACTGGAATATAAATATATTAAAAGGAGTTTAATATGCAAACATTATTAGGGTTTCTAATCTATCCATACTGGAATATAAATTTTCTCAAAATGATAGTGTTTATGATGATAAAACGGGTTTCTAATCTATCCATACTGGAATATAAATTCTTTAGTTATTGTATTTTCATACACTGTTATTTTAGTTTCTAATCTATCCATACTGGAATATAAATCTTTAATCTATAGTTTTATAATAATCATCTATAACAGTTTCTAATCTATCCATACTGGAATATAAATATATTAAAAGAATGTTGTATATTAAATAATTTATGTGTTTCTAATCTATCCATACTGGAATATAAATGATATATCATTTTATATATTTTATCATATAATAAAAGTTTCTAATCTATCCATACTGGAATATAAATTTAACTTGCCCTTGCTGTTTCCTAAAAGCTACTGTTTGTTTCTAATCTATCCATACTGGAATATAAATTATTCATTTCGATAATTATACAGTATGTTGTAATTGGTTTCTAATCTATCCATACTGGAATATAAATTTTTGTTTTATTCATTGTATACACTCTTTTATTATAGGTTTCTAATCTATCCATACTGGAATATAAATTTACACACTTTAGATTTAGATGTCTTAAATAAACAGGTTTCTAATCTATCCATACTGGAATATAAATGCATTTATTAAAGAGATAGGTAAACGTATTACTTTAGTTTCTAATCTATCCATACTGGAATATAAATTATCAATAATGCAGTATAGATAAAATGGTTTTTCTTGTTTCTAATCTATCCATACTGGAATATAAATTTTGTTTTGTCTCGTCTTCATAGTGATGCTATACCTGTTTCTAATCTATCCATACTGGAATATAAATGTATTTACTTGACATATATAGGGCTATCGACACCGAGTTTCTAATCTATCCATACTGGAATATAAATGTCTTCATCTACACAAACACCACTTAATTGATAAGTTTCTAATCTATCCATACTGGAATATAAATTCGGTTTTATAAGGCTTGTAAACTGTAACCGCTTCCGTTTCTAATCTATCCATACTGGAATATAAATACACTTTTTATAAAAAAAGCATAGGGTAAAAAGGTGTGTTTCTAATCTATCCATACTGGAATATAAATAAACTCTCTATAGGTATAATAGCATTAAAATGTTCCGTTTCTAATCTATCCATACTGGAATATAAATTTCTCCGCTGTTCAATATTGCGTTTGTAGATGTATCGTTTCTAATCTATCCATACTGGAATATAAATAAAAACTTTTTTTATCTGGGTGGAGAACGTGCGGCGTTTCTAATCTATCCATACTGGAATATAAATTAAATCTTAAAGCTATTAATTTTATGATTGTCCATTGTTTCTAATCTATCCATACTGGAATATAAATCCGCACCAGTTGCAGGCATTGCAGTTGGATTTACAGGTTTCTAATCTATCCATACTGGAATATAAATTATAATTTTGGTCGAACTTGTAAAAGGTTAGCTAATGTTTCTAATCTATACATACTGGAATATAAATTACTTTTTTAGTATTATTTCATCAGCTTCTAATTCTGTTTCTAATCTATCCATACTGGAATATAAATGGCGATGGTAAAACTACATTTACATTAAATCTGATAGTTTCTAATCTATCCATACTGGAATATAAATACAAAAGTAATGATTAATTGTTTAGAAACAAAAAGTGTTTCTAATCTATCCATACTGGAATATAAAT
>NZ_CALXRM010000002.1 GCF_944390845.1 uncultured Brachyspira sp. | reverse complement strand
TTTTATTTCTTCGTCTGTTAAATTAAAATCCATATTATTATTATACAATATATTAAAAAAATTGACAAACTTAAAAAATTTTCAGTATACACTGAAATTATTTTTGTATCATAATAATTTAATATAATTTTTATAAAACATTAAATAATACTTAATTATTTATTAATTATAAATCTTTTTTAAGTATATTACTATATTTTACAATAAAAGCAATTTATTATTATATAAGTTTTAAATATAAAAAATCAAAAAATAGTAAAATAATAGCGATAAACTAGGGAATATACTATAGTTTATCGCTATCAATATTAAATTATTAATTATTTTTTTACAGGAACTAAATATGTAAAGTCAAATTGCAATGTTTGATCGTATCTTATACCTATTTGATTTTTTTCATTAAGGAATAATCCATTAACAAAACCAAGTCCCAAAACTATTCCATTATCAAATACAAAGTCTTTCTTTATATTAAGTCCGAAATAGAAAGGCACTCTATAGAAAGGATCTCCTTCAACGCTGATAAATTTATGTTTTTTATTGATATACCAGCCAGAAACAAATATTATAGGTTCTATTTCAAACCAAGTTTTAACAGGTATTGTACCTCTCAAGAAAAGTCCATGTCCGAATACTCCAGGCTCATTATCTCTGTCTGCTAAATTATAAGAAGCCATATAAAGTATAGTTAAATAATAACTATTAAGACCTATAGCACCTACATAGTTTTCAGTAATAGCTGGTGTTCCTGGTACAAATGGGTATTCATGTCCTCCATTATGCCAATAGTGAACAGCTGCATAAGGTGTTGCTATATCATGAACAAAATCCATAGCATAAGTAAGTCCGACATCAAATCTTTCTCTATGTTTAGCATTATGCTGTATTTGCCAATTCATATATATTTCACCTTTTCCTCCTTTAAACCATTCAAAGGAAGCACCGTATTCATAATAACCATGGGTAAAAGGTTCATTATATTTATACTCTTCAGGACCTTTTGATATTAAAGTATTATCCGGAGTAGATCTAACAACTGGAGTCATATCCATTAAAGGATCTCTTATTGGTGATGGTAAATTATGTCCGCCTGTCATAGTACCTATTCTCAAAGATATATATTCATTTGATAATTGTGTAGTTACTATAGGAAAAACCCTTATACCTTGAGGGAATTCAAATGTAAATGGAAAAAATACTGAAGCTCCTACTCTTAAAGTAATAAAATCGTTAAATTTTATATCAAAAGCTCCTTCAGTAAAATTTTCAAAATATGTTAATGTAGTCCTTGTATCAGTCCATAAAGTATTTTCAGCATTATATGCATAAGAACTTGTAAATAATCTAAAGTCTACAGTTACAGCAGAATATAAGTTAAAAGATATTATTATAAAAGATATAATAAAAAATTTAATGAACGGTTTCATAATAAGCCTCTAATTTTTATTGAATTTATTGAATTAAATAATATGAAGATTCATTTTAACATAGTTAACATAAAATTACAATTATGATAACTTGATAAAAATAATTACTTGTTTAAATAAACTTGTATAAAGTTATGATAGTTTAAACATTTTTTACTTTTAATAGTTTTCAGTAATTTTTAATTACTCTTTACAATAACACATTTTATATTATAATTGTTTCATTATTTTATAAAAACTATTACTAGGAGTTGTGCAATGATTAAAAGAGCATTGATATCTGTATTTTATAAAGACGGAATATTAGATTTTGCTAAATTCTTGACTTCAAAGAATGTGGAAATAGTTTCTACAGGCGGAACTTATAAATATTTGAAAGAAAATAATATACCAGTTATAGAGGTTGCTGAAGTTACAGGAGCTAAAGAAATGCTTGACGGCAGAGTAAAAACTTTAGACCCAAAAATACATGGAGCAATACTTGCTATAAGAGATAATCCTACTCATATGGAAACTATTAAGGAAAGAGGTATAACTCCTATTGATATGGTTATAGTTAATCTTTATCCTTTCTTTGAAAAAGTACAAGATGATAATTTGAAATTTGAAGAAAAGATTGAATTTATTGATATAGGCGGACCTACTATGCTTCGTTCTGCTGCTAAGTCTTTTAAAGATGTTGTTGTTATAAGCGATGTTAAAGATTATGATTTAGTAAAAAATGAAATGGAAAAAGGCGAAGTTAGTTTTGAAACAAAAAAATATTTAGCTTCTAAAGTATTTAATTTGACTTCTGCTTATGATGCTGCTGTTTCAGAGTTTATGTTCAATTCATTAGAAAATAAAGAAGGCAAAAAACTTAATTATTTGAATATGTCTTATGCATTAAAAGAAGAATTAAGATACGGAGAGAATCCTCATCAGGGAGCAAGTTATTATGTTTCTACTACAGATAAAGGCTCTATGAAAGATTTTGAACAATTAAACGGAAAAGAACTTTCATTTAATAATATTAGAGATATGGATATAGCTTTAAAAATAGTATTGGAATTTGATGAGGCTAAAAAAGAATATGCTTGTTCTGCTATAAAACATTCTACTCCTTGCGGTGCTGCTTTAGGTTCTAATGTATTAGAGGCTTATAATAGAACTTATGAATGCGATCCTACTTCTATATTCGGAGGAATAGTAGCTTTCAATAGTACAGTAGATGAAGCAACTGCAAAAGAACTTATAAAAATATTCTTGGAAATTGTTATTGCTAAAGACTTTACTCCTGAAGCTTTGGAAGTATTAAAAACTAAAAAGAATTTAAGAGTTATAAAATATAAAACTAATAGTAATGATAAGATCAATCTTGTTAAAATTGACGGCGGATTACTTGTACAAGATGAAGATACTACTTTAATAGAAGATTATAAAGTTGTAACAGAGAAAAAGCCTACTGAAGAAGAAATGAAGAATTTAATATTCGGAATGAAGGTTGTAAAATATGCTAAATCAAATGCTATAGTAGTAATAAAAGACTTTATGGCTAAAGGTATAGGAAGCGGACAAACTAATAGAATTTGGGCTTGTGAAGATGCTTTAGAGCGTGCTGGTGATGGAGTTGTAATGGCATCTGATGCATTCTTCCCATTCAGAGATGTTGTTGATGCTTGTGCTAAATACAATATTAAAGCTATAATTCAGCCTGGCGGATCTATAAGAGATCAGGAATCAATAGATGCTTGTAATGAACATGGTATTGCTATGGTATTTACTGGAATAAGACATTTTAAACATTAATTATTTTTATAATTTATAATAAAATAAAAGTGAAGTTAATTTTTATTAGCTTCACTTTTTTATTTAATATATACCAAAACAACTATAGTTTGTCAAAAAATAGTTTTTATGTTTTTATTATTTTCGGGGACTAGCCCCCGACCCCCCCAGTTCTTTTGTTGGCACAAAGAACCAAAAAGACTGCATTTTTAGTCTAAATTCAGATTATATTCTACATTTAATACATATATTTTAAATATAAAGTTCTAGCAATTGCATTTTTTGCAACTTTTTTGTGCGTCAAAAAAGTTGATGATAATTATATAATGTGTAATAGTCGGCAAAATGAAATCGTTTCAGTATATACTGAAAATTTTTAAGTTTGTCAAAAAATACAATTTTGAATTTACGTTATTTGTGGGGACTAGCCCCCACACCCCTACTTCTTTTGCCGATTAGGCACCTACTTGGTGGTGACCCAAAGAAGCTATATCCTCGACAGGCTCGGATACGCTTCGCGAAATGCTATATTTTTGCTCAAATTAATAACCTGTCTTACATGTAAAACAATTTTAGTATGATTTAGTACTAATTTTATCCTTGCACTTTTTGGTTCTTTTTGCGGCGGGAAAAAGAACAATAAAAAAATTGACAAAGTTAAAAATTTTAAGTATATAATATTTTAAGGATTTACTATGCATAAAAAGTTCAAACCAAATAATACAAAAGAATTAAAATTATTAGTTGATGATGAAAGTATTGATTTAAATGATATTGATACAAGCCTTATCACTAATATGACAGATTTATTTAAATGTTCTAATAGAAAAAATTATGATGGTATTGAAAATTGGGATACTTCAAATGTAGAAAACATGCATGGTTTATTTTCGTTTAATAGTTATTTTAATAATGATATAAGTAAATGGAATGTTTCAAAAGTTAAAATTATGTCCGAGATGTTTCATTTTGCTTTATGTTTTAATCAGCCTTTAAATGATTGGAATGTTTCTAATGTAGAAAGTATGAATATGATGTTTCAGTCGGCTAAAGAGTTTAATCAAAGTTTAGATAAATGGAATGTTTCTAAAGTAAAAAATATGAGAGGAATGTTTGCTGATGCATTGAAATTTGATAATGATATTAATAATTGGAATGTAATCCATGTAGAAGCAATGGATGATATGTTTAATGGTGCCTTAGAATTTAACAAGCCTTTAAATAAATGGAATGTATCTAATGTTGAAAGTATGAATAAAATGTTTGCAAATACTAATAAATTTGATCAGGATTTAGATTCTTGGGATATTAAAAATCTTTATTCAATGAATTATATGTTTGAAAATTCATTTATGTATAAAAATAATAAAATTTCATTGAAGTTTCAAATTTACTCATACTGTTTAGAAAATAATAATGAAGAAGCTTTATCAGAGCTTTTAAAAAATAATGATATCAAAAAAATATATTACAGCATTAATACAACTAATAATAAAAAAATAATGCTTTTTCGTAAAAGATTAGAAAACGATTATTATAATGAATTAAAAGAAATTTCTAATGATTTTAAAACTATAGAAGAAGCAGAAAATTATATAGAAAATAATTACGATAAAAAAGATGAAAAGAAAGTTAAGTTTATAGATGATTTAAATATTGAAGAAGTATTTACTAAAGATAAAACAAAAACAGTTAATATCAAAGTTATAAAATATATATACTTATCCTATTTAGCATTAAAGAGAGATGTTTTTAAAATAGTATTAATAGATAATATTATAAATCTATTAGACACAGAATCATTTATAAAAGCTTTAAGACAAATATATATATCTTCCAAAAAAGAAACTTCAGCTATAATTTACGGGATATATGGAGGAGATGAAGCTGTAAAAGAAATAAATGAAGAAGAAAAATATTCTAAACTTTTACTTATAATATTATCATTTCATAAAGAAAGCGATTATGCTATGAATTTATTATGCAATGTATTTAGATATAATGAAAGAGATGATATACAGAAAATAGCAGATGCTATATTGCATGAAGCTGCTTTAATGAGAAATTTAACTGAAGATGATATAATATTTAAACTTATACCCAATTTAGGATTTGATAAAAATGGTGAAAAAATTATAGAAGATAATAAATATAAATTAATTATTAAAGATAATGAGGCAGAGCTTTTTGATATTGAAAAAAATAAAATATTAAAATCATATCCGAAAAATATGACATCTGATTTGAAGGAAAAAATTAAATATATAAAAAAAGAAATTTCATTTACTATAAAAAATCAGAATTTTAATTTAATAAAACTTTTAATGAGCGGTAAAAAATATCATTACAGCTTTTTTAAAGAAATTTTTATTGATAATGTTTTAATGAATAAATTTGCTATTAACTTAATTTGGAATATGCATATTGAAAATAAAGTTTATACTTTCAGATATTCAGGCGACGGAAGCTACAGCAATGAAAATGATGAAAGTATTTTTATTGATGAAAACAGTTATATAAATTTAGCAAGTCCTTATGAAATGGAAAAAGAAACTATATCAAAATGGAAAAATCAGCTTAATGATTATGAATTGTATCAGCCAATAATGCAGTTTAGCACTATAAATATAGATGATTTAAATAAAACACTTAATAAATTAAAAGTAATAGAAACAAATTACGGACTTTTAAAAAGATTCATTAATAAATATGAAATGAAAACCAATTTTCTTAATACCAATACAATTAATAAATATTCTTTTTATGATTCTATGAGTAAAGAGTATTTTTGCATTGATACTAATATATCATATTATGCCTTAACTGATGATAAAGTTACTATTAAACCTTATTTTATAAAAAATGATAATTCAGAAGTAAGTGAAAGATTTATTTATACTTGGCTTATATTTTTAATATGGGAATTAAATTTGCAGTATATGTTTTGATAACTATACTTTTTAATCAACTATAAAATTATAAAATATTATTTAAAAAAATTTTATAGTTTTATTATGTATTGATATTTACTCACTATATGATATAATAATTCTATATACATACAGAGGGTATAACATGAATAATACTTTAACATTAATAATAGGACTTATACTAACTTTTATAATATTAAGTACTGTAAGAAAAATTATTTTTGATATAAGAAGCAAAGGAAAATTTAAGAATATAAATATTAATGATGCAGTTTCACTTTATAAAAATAATAAAAATATTGGCTTAATAGATGTAAGAAGCTATGCAGAAGTTCAGCAAAGCGGATATATAAAAAACAGCATAAACATTGCATTAGATGATTATAAATTTGAAGAAAAAATCTCAAAATTAGATAAAAACAGAGAATATATAGTTTACTGTGCAAGCGGCAGCCGTTCTGGTATGGCCTCTATGCGTATGTATAAATTGGGCTTTACTAATATTAATAATCTTAAAAATGCAGGATATTTTCAGCTTTCATCAGCTTTAAAATAAAGCACCTTTACAATTAACAGTTATCTAGTATAATTTATATATCTTTATATAAATCAAAACTTTAAGGGGTATAATATGGAAAATAATATCAAAATAGAAATATGCGTTGATTCTGTAGAATCATGCATTAATGCAGAAAAAGGCGGAGCCGACAGACTTGAGCTTTGCGGAAATATGTTTGAAGGCGGTACTACCCCTAGTTTTGGAGTTTTGGAATTAGCAAGAGAAAAAGTTAATAAGCCAATATATGCAATGGTGCGTCCTAGAGGCGGAGATTTCTGCTATAATGATATCGAATTTGAAATAATGAAAAAAGAAATAAAATTAATGAAAGATTTAAAAATTGACGGAATAGTATTCGGCATATTAACAAAAGAAGGAAAAGTTGATAAAGAAAGATGTTCTAAATTATTAGATTTATGGGGAAGCAGTAAAGCAACTTTCCATAGAGCTATAGATGTAAGTATTGATTTAAATGAAGCATGCGAGGATATTATATCACTTGGTTTTGAGAGAATACTCACTTCAGGCGGCGAAGCTAATGTTATGAGCGGTATAATAAAATTAAAAGAATTAGTAGAAAAATATAATGATAAAATAATAATAATGCCCGGAAGCGGAATAAATGAAAGAAATATTGAATATATAAAAGATACTGTAAAAGCTAATGAATATCATATGACAGCAAATAAAACAGTTAATAGCATAATGGAATACAGAAATGAAAATGTATTTATGGGTGCCGCTTTAAGACCTCCAGAGTTCAGTATTAAATATACTGATGAAAATAAAGTAAAAAATATAAAATCAAAACTATAAAAATCATATTGACATAAATATTTTTTTGATTATCTTATTTCTGAAAATTTATTTAAAATTTTTGAAAAACTTTTGTTTGTAAGTAAATACATCTACAGATTTAAATAATTTTTAATAATATAGAAATTTTATATAAATAGTAAAAAATATTATGAATACTAAAAAACGAGAAATCATATCATCTTTAAAATATGCATTTCCTTATACTATACCTGTTCTTGTAGGGTATATATTTTTGGGTATGGCTTATGGTGTTTTAATGAAAGCTAAAGGTCTTGATACTTGGCTTGCAGTTTTTTTAAGTTTATTTGCATATTGCGGAAGCATGCAGTATACAGCCATTAATTATTTATTTTTAGCACCTTTTAATCCTCTATACGCTTTTATACTTACATTAATAGTTAATTCAAGAGTAGGATTTTATGGTATATCTCTTATATCAAAATTTCAAAATACAGGTATTATAAAGCCTTATTTGATATATACTTTAAGTGATGAAACTTTTTCAATACTATGCTCTGCAGATATACCAGAAAATATCAATAAAAATGCATTTCTTTTCTTTGTAGCTTTTATAAATCATATATATTGGAATATAGGTACATTGTTAGGCTGTTTAATCGGCTCTTTTATAACTTTCAATACTAAAGGGCTTGATTTTGTATTAACTGCTTTATTCGTTGTTATATTCGTAGAACAATGGCTTGAAAGTAAGGATCATAGAGGTGCCGTGATAGGTCTTATTTGTTCAATACCTATTTTAATATTTAAAACTAATATATTTATAATACTTGCTATGGTACTAATATTGATATCTATAAGCGTAATGTACAAATATGATAAAACAGAAAGTATAAACGGATAAAATTATGACAAATAAAGAAATATTAATAACTGCTTTGATGATTGTAATTGGAACTGCCTTTCTTAGGTTTCTTCCTTTTCTCATAATAAATAAATCATTATCTGAAAATAAATATATACAGTTTTTAGGTAAAATACTGCCTTATTCTATGATAGCACTTCTTGTAGTATATTGTCTTAAAGATATTAATATAATAAAATTTCCTTATGCTATACCGGAATTAATATCTATAGCAGTTATAGTAATATTGCATGTAATAAAAAGAAATGTATTAATAAGTATAGGAGTAGGAACTGTACTGTATATGTTTTTAGTACAAGTAGTATTTATAAGTTAATAAAATTAAGAATATAGAGGATTAGCTTCTCTTATCATAAATTCTTTTTTTAATTCTATAAATGCCTTCATAACATCATCTGGTATATCAACATGAACAATAAAATCTTTGCCGTTAGGGCCGTAACCATTGGCATCATCATTAAGCCTATATATTTCTCCCATTAAAAGATTTATATATCTATTTATATCCCACATTCCAAAAATATCTTTATCATAAACAAGTTCATTATCTTTACATATAACATTAACTTTATATACAGCATAATTTATAATCAATATATCTTTAGTAACATATTTTCTTAATGCCGCTTCCATACGGTACTGCATAGAAGAATCTTGAGAAATAATTATATTTTTGAAATTTATATTATTTTCTTTTAATAATTTAAGCAAATATGTTATATTATTGCCGCAATTAGTTGATTCCAATTCTAAAAGATCAGCCTTTAAATCATACTTTGTATTTATATAATTATTAAATATTTCTGCTTCTTTTAAATTATTTAAATCAATATTAGAAAGCTCTTTACTCATTTTATTTCTCAATGTTTCTGTAGTATGACCGGCACCGCCTACTATAATATATTTTTCTGCTATATTGTTTTTTATTGCCTCAGCTAATATATCGCCACCGCATATAATACTTCCGCCGAATAAAACCATAACATCAGCTTTATCAATATTATATTTATTATAAAGTTCTTCCTTTGTTAAGGATTCAATATCTCTTTTACCGCAAAAATTTGATAATATATTAATATAATCTGCTATATTATTAAGCATCATAAAAACCTAAATTTATTTATTGTGATGAAATATATTACTGAATAGCTGAAATCTGCTTTTAGGGCTGAATATAAGTATTACCTGCCCTTTTATACTATCTTTATCTATGAATCCGAAATATCTGCTGTCTTCGCTCACATCTATATTATCGCCTAAAACAAAATATTGATCGCTTCCTACTATATAAAGTCCGTCATCTTTATCAGAAAAAATATAATATTCATGCTCTATAAGCTCATCATTCAAATATAAGCCGCCGTCTTTTATTTCTACTTTATCGCCTTCTATTCCTATAACTCTTTTAACTAAATTACTTCCTTCATGATTAAAAACTATAACATCAAAATTCTTAACACGATTAAAAATAAAGCTCTTTTTAAGAAGAAGTATTTCATCTCCTTCAAAAAAAGTAGGCTCCATAGATTTATTAGTAACTATATAAGTATCAAAGAAAAATAACCTAATAAATGCTGCTAAAAAGATAGCAGTAAATGATGCTAATATAATCTCTGCAATCTGTTTCTTACTTGTCATAGTTGAAATAATTATATTTATTTGATATTTTGAATATAGTATAGTAAAGCCTCTTTAGCTGATTCAAATGCTATATTATCTATATTTATTTCATTTCTTTTTAAAAATATAACATTAGAAGCATCATCATTAGCCTTAACATTTGGAGTATAATCTAATTTTGAATAAAAGAATATATCAGACGTTACATACATTAAGCCGTCATATATATATTCATTAGATCCGCTTATAAGAAAATCTATTTTTTCTAATTTTATGCTTGTTTCTTCCAAAACTTCTCTTTTGGCAGTATCTTCAACCCTTTCATAAGGCTCGCAGAACCCGCCAGGCATATCTATAAAGCCTTTTTTAGGATTAATTCCCCTTTCAACAAATACTATACCAGATGGAGTTTCTATTATAACTCCAACAGCAGATGCCGGATTAATAAAATAAGTTCTTCCGCATTTTGAACATGTGAATATCTTTATATTATTAAATGATAAAGAATCTTTTTCCCCGCAATAAGGACAATATTTAAATTGATGTTTAATATGTTCTTTTATTTTTAAAGCTTTTTCAAATTTATAATCAATATGTTCTTGCATAGTTTTTATTAATATAATATGATGCTATATTTTTTACATTACAAATATATACATCAGACTGTGCCCAAATACCAAAAGGTGCCTTTTCAAATGAAATATTATGAGTATCTATGACATTAACACTTTCATAGCTGTAGTTTTTAGGATCAACATTATAAAAATCATAAATATAATAATAATCAACATTCATATCTTTCATTCTTTCATCTATAAGAGTTTCCATTTCTTCTATAGTGTTTGCAACCATATAATAAGTAGATACAAAAGTTCTCCTTTGGCATTTACCTAAACCCTTAACAGTAACATTCCACCATTTTGGAGGCTTTATTAACATATTTGGTTCATTTAAATTAACAGTAGTAAATCCGTATATATGCTTAAGATTATTTATAATATCATAATAATCAAAAACATATTCATCTGTTTCAGAACAGCCTTCATCTGCAACTATAGAAGACAAAGAATAATGCAAATGCTCATAATCGCCTATAAATGAAGCATCATCATTCAAAAGTCTGCATGATTCAAGAATATGGTTAATTTTATTTATATTTTTATATGAAGTATGAATTTCTATTTCTTTATCCAAATTTATGAAAATTTCAAACTCTGTAAGCTCGTCTATAACTCCGAATCCAACGTATCCGCATTCAATCCAAAGTTCATTATACTTTTTGAACACCTTTCTAATTTCATTTAATGAAACATCAGGATCGCTCATAAGTACATCATAATCCCTATTAACATCTTCACTAATACGCTCTATAACTATTGTGCCATAAGACGGAAATAGTTTTAAAAGCTTCAAATATAATGAAGAAATCTTCTCCGATGATACTGAGATTCTATAGTTGTATAAATCTCCATTATCAGTGTTTTTTAATTCTATTTTAGTCCCTTCCTTGGGATAAGCATATTCGCTTAGTACTATGCCAAGCGGAATATAAAATTTATCAATAATAATCCTTTTTGATTTTATATTGTTTAAGATCCTTCTTCTCCTCTCGCTCTTTTCAAAATAATTAATCACAATATTTCCTCAAACAAAATTGATTTCACTATAATAATAAAAAAACGAATTTTGTCAAGTAATAAATAACTAAAATAAATCGAAATAAATTCATATATTTTTTAGTTTTTTTACTATAATTACTTGACTTTTTTTTAAATATTTTTATATTTATGCATATTTATTTATAGGTATAATCTGTATTTTTTGCTATATATATCCGATTAATATTATAGATATTATTGCTTGAGTTTATTGTGGATAACTTATTTATTGAAAAATTAAACAATCTATTATCAAGAGTATCTCTTATTGATATATTAAGGGATCGATATAAAGTTGTACCAAGAGGCGGAAATAAATACACCGTTCAATGTCCTTTTCACAAAGATGGTCAGGAAACTAATCCTTCTATGTCTGTTGATGATGATAAAGGTGTGTATAAATGTTTTACCTGCGGTGCAAAGGGAAATGTTATAACCTATTTAAAAGAAAAAGAAAATATGTCCTTTAAGGATGCAGTTAAATATCTTGGTAATAGATTCTCAATAGATGTTACCGATTTCTTTTCTGCAAAATCCTCTCAAAAAGAGAAAATATACTTAGAAAGCAGAAGAATAAACAGAATAGCCTGCAATTTTTTTGGAAAAAGTCTGCTTTTAAAGGATAAAAATGGAAATTATTTCTATAAAGAAGCAGTAAAATATTTAAAAAACAGAAAAATACCTTTTAGTATAATAAAAGAATTTAAAATAGGATATGCTCCTCCTAGTTGGAATGCACTTATTAACGCTTTAAGCGATAATAAAATTACTGTAAATAACATGAATATACTAGGTTTGGCTAGTGTAAGTAAAAATAATCCTAGCCATTATTATGACACATTTGTTAATAGAGTAATGTTTCCTATTATAAATGAAAGAGAAGAAGTTATAGGTTTTGGAGGAAGAAGTATAGACGGTAAAGAACCTAAATACTTAAATTCCAAAGAAAGCCTTATTTTTAAGAAAAAATCTTCATTATATGGCATAAATATAGCTAAATCC
The DNA here is from genome assembly GCF_944390845.1 of uncultured Brachyspira sp. GTDB lineage: Bacteria > Spirochaetota > Brachyspiria > Brachyspirales > Brachyspiraceae > Brachyspira > Brachyspira pulli. The sequence goes on along the minus strand of NZ_CALXRM010000002.1, from coordinate 83,138 downwards.
TATATAATGAAGCAAGATGAAGTTATTCTTGTTGAAGGATACATGGATACAATAGCATGCCATAAAATGGGCATAAAAAATGTAGTAGGCACATTAGGCACAGCTATTACAGAAGAACATGCTAGAGAGATAAAAAAGTATACAAGCAATGTAGTTTTAGCATTAGATAGCGATGAAGCAGGTCAGAAAGCTTCTAAAATGGCAATATTGACGCTATTGAAGTTTGACTTAAAATTGACTATACTTTCTATACAAGAAACTAAGGATTTAGATGAATTTTTTACAGTTTATACAAAAGAGCGGTTTGATATACTATATAATAATAGATTAAATTGGTACGATTTTATTGTAGAGAATAGAATAAAGAAAGATATTTCTTCTATATCTATAGAGGAAAAGTTAGATGTTATTAATGATTTTTATAAGTATTTAGATGTTGTAAAAAGCGAAACAGAGAAGCAGATGATTATAGCTCATATAGCTTCTAAACTTTCTATAGATAGGGAGGCTTTTAACAAGGATTATTTACGCATACAGAAAACAAATCAGTATATCTCAAACGCAAATAATAATAAAATTAAAAATACAAATAACAAATTTTACTATGAAAATAGTTTAATATATTTACTTGCTCTAAATCCTTCTTTGATTAAAGAGGCTGAAAGAGAAATTAGTGTTGATCTTATTAAGAAAGATATAACAAGGGAATTTTATATAAGACTCTTAACTCTTAATAAAGAAGCAAGCGTTGAAGATGCTCTTAATGTATTGGGAAATGAGCATATAGCTAATCAGATTTTAAGCAAGAAAAAACTATATAGTGAAAATATATATGAAAAGTTGGAGGAGCTTATTATTAGAATTAAAAGCGGCTACATAGACTCTAAAAGGCAAGAGGTTTTAGATAATAATACTGCATTAAACAACACTCTTGAAAGTAATGATGGATTTGAGGCTATTTGTGCAAAGGCTCGCGAAATACATTTACTTAATAAGCAAAAAGAAAAATTACATCAAGGAAGTGATTTATGATGAAAGAAGAGGATTGCGATCTTTTAATTAAAAATAATGAAAAGATTCGAAAATTGCTTGAAAAAGGTAATACTAATAAATATCTTACTTTCAAAGAGATTAATGGTGCCATAGATAATATGGATACTGACGTAATGGATATACTTTTTCAGTTATTAACTGCTAGAAAGATTGCCATTGTTGAAGATAAGAGAGAATTTGAAAGCCTTTCTAAAAATCAAAATAAAATTGATGATACTACAGCTAAATTTATACATGTAGAGGATAAAGTAGGAAATAATGATGACCCTATAAGACTTTATCTTAAAGAAATCGGAAAGGTTAATTTGCTTACCCACGAAGATGAAGTGGATTATTCTAAAAAAATTGAATCCGGCGAAACAGATATAGAAAATATTATATTAAATACACATCTTGTTGTAGGTGAAGTACTTAATACAATAAAAAATGTACAGGTTGGAAAGGTTTCTATACATGAAATATTAGAACCTCCTAGAATCTATAATGTTTCTACTCAGGAAAAAAGAAAATTAGAAAGAAAGTATAAAAACTTTGAAAAAGAATATGTAGCATTAGCTGAAAAATATCTTGCTTTAGATAAAAGAATCAAAAAAATAACTACACAAAAAACAATAAAATCTCTTACTAAAGAACAAGAAGAAGTTAAAGAGAATATAGTTAAGCTTTTGAGTAAAGTAAGATTAAATAGAATGGAAATAGACAGAATAGCTGAAAAACTTAAATTCTATTTACACAGAATCAACCAAATAGAAGAATACTTTGAAAAACTCAAAAAAAGATACTATAAAGAAATATCAGACTTTGAAAATTATTATAAAGAAATAGAATCAGGAAATAAAGATATTTATATACGTCTTGTAGATGAATTTAATATCACTCCTGAAGCTATAGAGGCTGTTATAACAAGTTTCCATAAAGCTCAAGTTCGTATGGCTAATATATACGATGAGGTTCGTATAGATAAAGAAACTTTAGTTGAATGGGTACGTAAAATAGACTCTTCAAGAAGAAAAATTGCTCAAGCTAAAGACCATATAGTTAAAGCTAATTTGAGACTTGTTATTGCAATAGCTAAAAAGTATGTTAACAGAGGTCTTCATTTCTTCGATTTGGTTCAGGAAGGAAATATTGGTCTTATCAAGGCAGTAGATAAATTTGAATACAAAAAAGGTTATAAATTTTCTACTTATGCTACTTGGTGGATACGTCAGGCTATTACACGTTCTATAAGTGATCAAGCTAGAACAATAAGGGTTCCTGTTCACATGATAGAACAAATAAACAAGGTTCAAAGAGTATTAAGACAGTATATGCAGCAGCATGGCAGAGAGCCTTCTATTCAAGAGATAGCTAAAGCATTAAGCTGGCCTGAAAGCAGAGTTAAAAGCGTAAGAAATGTAGCTAAAGACCCTGTATCTTTGAATGCTCCTATAGGTGATGAAGAAGACACTATTTTAGGAGAACTTATAGAAGATAAAGAATTTGAAAGTCCTCAAAATATAACTACTTTCAAAATCTTAAGAAAACAAATTGACTCTATATTAGACAGTTTGCCAGACAGAGAACAGAAAGTAATAAGAATGCGTTTCGGTCTTATTGACGGATACAGCCATACTTTAGAGGAAGTTGGATATGTATTCAAAGTTACAAGAGAACGTATACGTCAGATAGAGGCTAAAGCTATAAGAAGATTAAGAGCTCAGTCAAAGAAAAAAGAATTAAAAGATTTTCTTGATTCTTAATTAATATTTAAATTAAAAAATTTCAAAGGAAGCAGGAAACTGCTTCCTTTTTGTATATACTAAAAATTTTTAAGTTTGTCAATTTTTTTGTTGTTCTTTTTCCCGCCGCATACGCTCTGCGGACTTCGTCAAAGAACCAAAAAGTGCAAGGATAAAATTAGTACTAAATCATACTAAAATTGTTTTACATGTAATATAAATTATCAATTTAAGCTAAAATATAGCCCTTTTGCTTCTTTGTGGCAACAAAAGAAGTGGGGTATGGGGCAAAGCCCCATATATTAAAAAGAAAATATAATTTTAATTTTGACAAAATATAGTTGTTTAGGTATATACTAAGAATTTTTAAGTTTGTCAACTGATACACTTTATATCAATGTTATCTACTTTTTTGCCGCATACGCTCTGCGGACTTCGTCAAAGTAGCTATATCCTCGACAAGCTCGGATACGCTTCGCGAAAACGCAATTGCTAGAACTTTATATTTAAAATATATGTATTAAATTTAAGGTATAGCCTAGATTTAAACTAAAAATGCAGTTTTTTTGGTTCTTTTATACCAATACTTACAGTACTTCCTTCGGTCGTAAAAGAAATGGGGTGCTACAAAGTACGCAGAGCGGTGGGCAAAGCCCCAGATATAAAAGCAAAAATATAAATTTATTTTTGACAAAATATAGTTGCTTAAGTATAGAAAACTATAAATTTAAAAAAGCTTGGGCGGGCATGCTTTTTCTGTATGAGTATAAAAGATAAACAAAATTAAAAATTCAAATTAAATAAAAAAGAATAAAGGGCGGGGAATATAAATAGATTTTTAGCTTTATTCTAATCCCCCACCCTTTTATATTTAATACTTAATTTTGAATTGATAATTTTATTTATACTTATTGCTTTAATATAAATTATAGCACCCACCCTAGTTTTTTTTAAATTTGCTGTGCTAATTAACGCACGATTAATATTTTATTTCCAAATAAGAATTATAAATAAAACAACTTTCATTATACAAAAAATCAGCTTACCGTGCGAAATAAAAAATTTTTATATAAGTATTATGATAACTATTAATTGAAATTTTATTATTTTGATGTAATATTAAAAAATTCATAGTTTATTTTTTATAAAAGAGGAATATATGCAAAATAATATTGATAAGGTTTTAATACTAGATTTCGGTTCTCAGTTTACACAGCTTATTACAAGAAGAATAAGAGAATTAAATGTCTATTCAGAAATTCACCCATTCCATGTTTCAATAGATTTTATAAAGGAATTCAATCCTAAAGCTATAATACTTTCAGGAGGCCCTTCAAGCGTATACGAAGAAGATGCCCCAAAAGTAGATAAAGAATTATTTGAACTTGGAATTCCTATACTAGGAATATGTTATGGTATGCAGTTAATAGTTTATTCTATGGGCGGAAAAGTTGAAAGTGCTGAAAAACGTGAATATGGAAAAGCTGAAATTGAAATTACTAATCATGAAAGCATATTTAAATCATTTGGTAAAAATAATATTGTGTGGATGAGTCATGGAGACAGTATTAAATCTATTCCAGAAGGCTTTGAACTTATAGCAAAAACACCTAATACTGAACTTGCTGCTATAGAAAATAAACAAAAAAATATTTATGCTATACAGTTTCACCCTGAAGTAGTTCATACAAATAATGGTATAAAAATTATAGAAAATTTCTTATTTGATATTTGTAAATGTGAAAGAAATTGGAATATGGGGTCTTTTATAGAATATGAGATAAAAAGAATAAAAGAAACTGTAGGCGATAAAAATGTAATATTAGGACTTTCAGGAGGAGTTGATTCTTCTGTAGCTGCAGTATTAATAGAAAAAGCTATAGGAAAGCAATTAAAATGTATATTCGTTAATAACGGACTTTTAAGAAAAGATGAAGATAAAAAGGTTGTTGAAGTATTCAGAGATAATTTCAATATCGATTTGATTTATGTTGATGCTTCAAAAAGATTTTTAGATAAATTAGCAGGTGTTACAGATCCGGAACAAAAAAGAAAGATAATAGGACATGAATTTGTAAGCGTATTTAATGATGAAGCTAAAAAGATTGAGAATGTAGGATTTTTAGCACAGGGCACACTTTATCCAGATGTTATAGAAAGTGTATCTTTAAGAGGAAGCTCTGTTGTTATAAAAAGCCATCATAATGTAGGCGGACTTCCAAAAGATATGAAATTTGAACTTTTAGAACCTTTCAGAGAATTATTTAAAGATGAAGTTAGAGAAATAGGTTTAGAATTAAAATTACCTGAAGATATAGTATATAGACAGCCTTTCCCAGGTCCTGGTTTGGCAGTAAGAATATTAGGCGACATTACAGAAGAAAGAGTAAAAATACTTCAGGAAGCTGATGATATAGTAGTTAATGAAATAAAGAAAGCAGGACTTTATAGAAAATTATGGCAGTCTTTTGCTATACTTCTTCCTGTAAAAAGTGTCGGCGTTATGGGTGACGGCAGAACTTATGAACAAGTTTGTGCTATAAGAGCTGTTGAAAGTGTTGATGCCATGACAGCTGACTGGGCTAAAATTGATTATAATGTTTTGGGTATAATATCAAACAGAATAATAAATGAAGTTAAAGGTATTAACCGCGTTGTTTATGATATATCTTCAAAACCGCCTGCAACTATAGAATGGGAATAAAAATTAAATAAAATTAATGAACTATTATATAGAATGGAGTTATTATTTTTTAATAGCTCCATTTATTTTTATAGTAAGCGGTTTGACAAAGTTAAAACTTTTTAGTATATACTGAAACAATTTCATTTTACCGACTACTGCACATTATGTAATATTATCAACTTTTTTGCCGCACACGCTCTGCGGACTTCGTCAAAGTTGCTTATATCCTCGACAAGCTCGGATACGCTTTGCGAAAACGCAATTACTAGAACTTTATATTAAAAATATATGTATTAAATGTAGGGTATAACCTAGATTTAGACTAAAAATGCAGTTTTTTTGGTTCTTTTATACCAATACTTACAGTACTTCCTTCGGTCGTAAAAGAACTGAGAGTTCGGGGGCTAGTCCCCGAAAATAATAACAATATAAAAAATAAAATTGGCAAAATGTAGTTGTTTAGGTATATATTAAAATCATTTTAGATTTCTATTTTTTATAAGTTTATATAACAAAAATATTAAACATAAAAAATGGCTGATATATTATCTATACCAGCCATTTATTTAAGTAAAAGAAATTAACCTTTGTAAGGAACTTTCACTATAGCTTTTTTAACATGAGTTTTACCTGTTTTTGGAGGAAGTCCTACTCTATGAGCATCATAAGGAAGAAGTATTAAAATTTCACCTTGTGACAAAGTTAAACGTACAGTTCCCTCACCTTCCCAATCATGATAATCGCTAGCTTCATCATAAGTTTTTGGTTTTAATGTAGAAGTATTAGCTATTATAAAATCTTCAGCACCTTCAAATATTATTTGAACATCTACAAATTTTAAATGTGATTCCCAAGGCGGATTATCTTTGTTGTCATATTCTGTAACATTAATAAATGCACCTTCGCAAATCTCTTTATCTAATAAATGTTTTCCATTAGGAAGATTTTTTAATTCATCATAATGATCTCTAATATAATTTTTTGCTTTCCATATAGTATCATGGAAATCTTGATTAAATTCACTTTTAATAGGTTTTAAAATCATAGTTATTTCTCCTTAAATATTGGGTATTGCCCACGTGAACAATAATAGTCCAAAATAAAGCAATACCCGAAAAATCATTTTTTCAATTAAAATTTAGATAAATACTTATCAAACATGTTTTTCAATAATTTTTTATCGTCGTCAGTAAGACCTTTAGAACCGATAGGAGCTCTGCAGTAAGAAACAGCAGCAGGATCATAATAAGTGATACATTCTTTAAGTGCTGGATATATACCAACTTTTAATAAAGTAGATATTACATCGTTCATGTCATGCTGAACTTTTAATGCTTCTTGCATATCTTTAGCATCAAGAGCATTTAATACTTTTCTAGCTAAAGGAGCTTCAATATTGTAAGTAGAACCTATAGCAGATCTTAAACCATAAGAAGCATAAGCAATTAATAATTCATCAAAACCAGCCCACATCATTTTAGTAGGGAATTTCTGTATTAATCTTTCAAGTAAGAATAAATCAGAAGAAGTGTACTTAATACCCATTACTCTTTCATTTTCAAATAATTTGCCGAAATCATCTAAAGATATGCTATTGTTTGAAAGTGTAGGCAAGAAATATATTACAATAGGAGTTTTAGTTGTAGCTTCTAATATAGTATTATAATATTTACTAATATCTGCAAAAGAGAATGGATAATAGTATGGAGTAACAGCAGATATCAAATCATAACCTAATTCTTCAGCTTTTTGAGCCATTTCACATGCTTCATTAAGATTTAATGTACCAACATGAGCAATAAGAGGAATTTTTCCAGCTACTTCTTCTTTTGTTATTTCAAAAACAGCCATTCTTTCTTCTTTAGACATAAGAAGTCCTTCACCTGTAGAACCACCTACATATAAACCGTCAACTTTCATGCGGTCTATATTATGCCTTACATACTTTCTTAAAACGTTTTCATCTAATTTTCCATTTTTATCAAATGGAGTCATTAGAGCAGATAATATGCCTTCGCATCTATTCATACTATTTCTCCTTAAAAAAATTTATTAAACATTTTGTATGCTTAATATATATATATTGTATAAAGTAAGTGCATTTTTTGCAATATCTATACTCTTTATTTTGTAAAAAATATTTGCAAAGTCCATTCTTTTTGATATAATCTCTGTAATAAAATAATTTTTTTAAGTTTCCTATGAAAGATGAACGTATTTTAATGTTTTTAAGATTTATTTCTGTAGTATTTTTAGTACTATTTATACTTCTAAATATAGCTTCTATAACTTATTATCAGAATAAATTTACATTTATATTATTATTTATATTATTCATATTATTTTTTATACCAGCTTTGATTTTTTACAAGAGACTTATTAAATTTTATCTAATAAAAGATTATAAACAAATAGAAGAAAGATTATCTGAAGGAAAAACCTACAGATTTTCAAAAATAAATAGTGCCATCATAAATGATTATCAAAGAGCAATAATAGACCTAAAAGATAAAAACAGTTATATTTTGGGAAGATACGATGTACTTGATTCCATAAGAAAGCAATATAAAAAGGATATGAAAAAGGCTAGAAAATTACAAGAATATATGATGCCTAAAAAAATGCCTAATAATGAAAAAATAAATTCTGCCTATTTGTACAAACCTCTTGAAATGATAGGTGGAGATTTTTTTGATTATATAAATATTGATGAAAATAGAATATTATTTATTATGGCTGATATTAGCGGACATGGAGTTGAAGCTGCAATTATTACTGCTATGTTTAAAACAGCTTTTAGAAATTTAGCTAGTAATTTTAAATCAGCAAGTAATCTAATTTACACAATGAATAATTATCTTCTTAAAATACTTCCTATTAACTATTATTTAACTATGGTAGTAGCAGAAATAGATTTAATCAATTATAAAGTAACATATTCAAATGCCTCCCATACACCTTTAATTTTAATTCATAATAATGAAATAAAAGAATATTCTAAAGGCGGTACTATAATAGGACTTTTCCCTAAAGCTAATTATGAAGAAGAAACTATAAATATTACTAAAGGTGATATATTGTTCTTTTATACAGATGGAGTCACAGAAGCATCTAAATCAAAAAATAAATATGATCTTTATGGTATAGACAGATTAAAAAAAGTTATTTATGATAATAAATACCTAAAAGCTGAAAAAATAGTGGACAGCATAGAAAAAGATTTCTATGAATATTTATCATACATGTCGCCTGATGATGATTTTACTATGGCTCTTTTCAAAATAAAATAATAAATAATTTATTTAAGTAATAATTAATAATATCGATATTATAATACAGAATGGCATTTATTTTACAAAGCTATAAAAAAATAGTTTAATATTATTAAAAAAATAAAAGGTTTTATTGTGTATAACTCAACTATTGGATATGCTTCAAAACTTATAAAAGGAAGTATTGTTTTTTCTGTAGTGATATTTATTTCATTATCCCAGCTTATGACTATTGTTTCAATATTTAGTTTAGTATGGAAATATGAAATATTATTGAATGAAAGTATTCCTTTCTTTAGAGAATTTTCTATATATGCTCTATTTATAGGCATATTTATAATAGGGGTATTATATTCAGCTATATCAAGTGCATATATATTCTCAAAAAACAACAGAATGTTTTCTACGCTTCGTATATTCGGTGCCACAAAGTTAGCTATAAAAAAATTAGCAATGCTTATAAGTTTACTATATCCTCTTATTTCATTTGGTATATGTATTATTGAAATGGGAATTTTATATCTTAGATACAGTTCCTATATATTAACTTTAATAGAATTTGCTGATGTTATTAATGGAGCTTATATGATACTTATAGCCAATGCTGTTTTAATAGTTGGTTTTATGATAGGTGCTTTTATTTCAAATTCTATACTTTTACATAAAGATCCTTATGAAGATTTAAGGGGAACACTATGAATATTAAAATTATCAATGTATCAAAAGTATTCCCAATGGGCGTTAATCAATGTAATGCATGCGAAGATATTAGCTTAGATATTAATCAAGGCGATTTTATAAGCTTTGTCGGACATACTGGAAGCGGTAAAAGTACATTGTTGAGCATAATAGGCGGAATATTAAAAGCTACAAGCGGAACTATATATTATGACTCTTATAAATTAAATGATGCTTCTGACGATGTTCTTGCAAGCTTTAGAAGGGAATATTTTTCTTATATATTCCAATATCCAGTAATTATACCAACTATAAGTGTTATAGATAATATATTAATGCCTTTAGCATTTAAACATAAAATTACTGATGAAAAAATAAATCAAACTAAAGAAAATATAGAACTATTCTCACTCAAAGATAAGATGTATGCTAAAGCAGCTAATCTATCCGGAGGAGAGATGAAAAAAGTTGCTATATTAAGAGCTTTAGCTTATGGATGTAAATGCTTGATAGCAGATGAGCCTACAAGCGATTTAGATCCGGCAACTACAAAAACATTAATGGAAATATTTTCTACCATCAATAAACAAGGCACAAGCATTATAATGGTAACACATGCCCATAATATAGCCGCTCATGCCAATAATGTTTATGAAATGGCAAACGGTAAAATAGTTCGTTGTTTAAAATAATTGACTTTGAGTTATAATTAATTGCTGTATATGTGCATTTCCAAATAATGATCTAATATAACTCTGTATGAATTAATGATTCTTCTAACTTCATTAATATCTAAATTTTCGTCTTTATATTCTACTTCGAATCTTTTTAATTTATGAACTTTTTCTTTAACCACATTGGGTATAACATGTTCTGGAAGCCTATTTTGACTATTTATGGAAATCCAATTTCCATTTTCATCAAAGGTTATTGATATTTCATTATCAAGTTCGACCTTGAAAAGATTGTCTACTACTTCTAGGTCAACTATATTTGCTTTAAGAAATTTACTCCTGATAAATATTTTAGCATCATAAGGTAGAGTGTCAAACAATTCTAACTTTCTATCCATAATCTTAACCTCTAAGTTATATTAATATTATCTATATTTTTATATTTTTAATAAGTAATTTTTATGCTATTACCGCAAAAAGTGTAAATAATAAAATAAATTAATTAAATTAAAGATTTCAGAAATAAAGATACCTTATTTCCAAATATTTTGAATACGTATTCTTTATATTATTAATATAATAAAATTTCACAAAAATACAAATTCTTTTAGAAAAAGCCTATATTATATAAATATAATATAGGCTTTTATAACTTTTAATGATTATTTCTTTTCTTCATCATCTGCTGGTACAACAGCTAAATCACTAACCTTAGCACCATCAGAAATATTTACTATTTTTACTCCTTTGGCATTTCTTCCAAGTTCCGGTATTGAATCAGCTTTTATCTTTATAGTCATGTCATCAGTAGTAACAACCATTATCTCATCTTTATCGCCTACAGTTTTTACGCTGACAACTTTTCCAGTTTTATTATCCGGCTTAATATAAATCTGACCTTTTCCGCCTCTGCCTTTAACATTAAATTGTTTAGAAGATAATCTCTTACCTATACCATGTTCAGTAATAACTATCAAAGATTCACCTTTATGTATAGCATTACCTGATACACAAACATCGTCATCATCTAAGGCAATACCTTTTACACCGCCTGCAGCTCTTCCCATTTTTCTGATCTTTTCTTCAGTGATTCTCAAAGCAAGACCTGCACCAGTAGTCATAATGAAGTCATCGCCTGTTTGTACTGCTGAAACGGCTACTAATTCATCATTATTTTCCAATGTTAAAGCTAATATTCCTCTCTTTTTAGCATTTTCAAGATGTTTCAATTCCATTTTCTTTATAGTACCCATTTTTGTAACCATTATAATTGACTGTTTAGGGTCAAAATCTGATACTGTAAAATAGCTTGTAATCTTTTCTTCCGGTGCTAAATTAAGTATAAATTTAATACTTTTACCTTGTGAAAGTTTAGTCAAAGCAGGTATTTCATGAACTTTCATCCAGAAAGCCTTACCTCTATCTGTAAATATGAATAAATAGTCTTTAGTAGAAGCTACAAATAAATGTTCTATATAGTGCTCGCCTTGTGATTTTCCGCCTTGAACACCTACTCCGCCTCTGCCTTGCGTACGATAGCTTGAAGCTGGTACTCTTTTTATAAAGCCTTGAGTAGTTATTGATACTGCTACATCTTCATCATGTATCAAATCTTCTTCATCGATTTCTGTATCATTAGTTTTACCTATTATTTCGCTTCTTCTGTCATCGCCGTATTTCTCAGCTATATTTTTAAGCTCATCTTTAATAACTGCTAGTATTTTTTCTGGGTGAGCAAGCAAATCCTCACAATAAGCTATAAATTCTCTTAATTGCTGTAATTCCTGCTCTATTTTTAATTTTTCTAAAGCTGTTAAGCGTTTAAGAGGCATATCAAGTATAGCCTGTGCCTGCTTTTCTGATAATTTGAATCTATTCATAAGAGTTGTTCTAGCAGCTTCTGTGTTTTCACTTTCTCTTATGATTCTTATAACTTCTTCTATATTAGCCTGAGCTATTAATAAACCTTCTAATATATGTGCCTTTGCTCTAGCCTGATTCAAGTCATATTCTGTTCTTCTAGTGATTACTTCTACCCTATGATCAACAAAATACTTGATAAGCTCTTTTAAATTCAATACTTTAGGTTCGCCATTAACTAAAGCAAGGTTTATAATACCAAAAGTAGTTTCCAAATCTGTATGTTTGAACAGCTGATTCAATACTATTTGAGTTGCTACGCCTTTTTTAAGTTCTATTACCAATCTTATACCGGCCCTGTTACTAGATTCATCTCTAATATCAGCAACTCCCTCTATTTTGCCTTGTTTAACTAATTCAGCTATCTTTTCATGAAGTGTAGTTTTTACAACACCATAAGGAAGCTCTTTAACTACTATGGCTTCTCTGTCTCTTTTAGTTTCTTCTATTTCAAGTCTGGCTCTTAATTTAATTCTGCCTTTTCCAGTTGTATATGCTTCTTTTATGCCCTCTTTACCGTATATAATACCAGCTGTAGGGAAATCCGGACCTTGAATATAACGCATAAGGTCTTTTATCTCAGCATCCTGATGATCTATATAGTATACAATGGCATTAACTACTTCTCTTAGGTTATGAGTAGGCATATTTGTAGCCATACCTATAGCAATTCCCATACTTCCATTAACTAGAAGCTGAGGAACTGTAGCAGGAAGTACTGAAGGCTCTGTTCTGGAATCATCGAAGTTAGGTACAAATTTAACTGTTTCTTTCTCTATATCATTGAGCATTTCTTCAGCAAAACGTGTCATTCTAGCTTCTGTATAACGCATTGCTGCTGGAGGGTCATCATCTATAGAACCGAAGTTACCCTGTCCGTCTACAAGCAAATATCTCATAGAGAAATCTTGTGCCATTCTTACCATAGTACCATATACTGCAGCATCTCCGTGTGGGTGATAACGTGCCAAAACTTCCCCTACTGTAGCTGCTGACTTCTTATATGGTTTATCATGTGTAAGATTAGCATCATACATAGCATAAAGTATTCTTCTATGAACTGGTTTTAATCCGTCTCTAACATCTGGCAATGCTCTTGATACTATTACGCTCATTGCATAAGTTAAATATGATTCTCTTAATTCATTTTCTATTGAAATATGATCTACTCTTTTTAATATATCTTTTGTCAGTGTAGAATATTGTCTTTCTTCAGAATTATCTGTTTTATTCTTTTTTACTGCCATATATTATCCTTAGAAAAATATTCCTATAATTATAACATTTTATTGTAAAATTATCAATATAAAAATAAAACAATAATAAAGAAGAAAAATATCAAATTAAATAAAAATTAATCTAAAATGTAGCATAATATGAATATTATTTTACATAATCTTCTCTGCCAAGAACCTTAGCTAAATGCTGAATAACTGTTTGACGCTGTATAGGTTTTACTATATATCCATCTACTTTAAGTTTAAGGAATTCCATTAATACGCCTTTATTGGCATAAGATGTTACTACTATAATTTTGGAATCTACATTCAAAGCTCTTATTCTTTTTAGTAAATCAATACCATTCATCTGCGGCATTTCAAAATCCATCATTATAATATCTGGTTTTTCTACTGCTTCTCTTAATTTTTTTAATGCATCCATAGCACCGTCTGATTCCATAACTACATCAAACTGCTCTGATAATAATATTTTTTTCTCTGCCATACGTATAGTACTGGAATCATCTATAACCATAACTTGATAGGCTTTTCCTGACTTAGTATTCAATCCTAATGGTGAACTGCTCATAATCATACCCCTAATAAATAATCATAATAAATTTATAAAATTTATAAATATTGTCAATGATTTTTTAGAAAAAAACAAAAAAATTATTATATATTTGATTTTTATATTTTTTTTGTTATCATAGATGAATGAATATATCAAAAAAACTACATGAATTGATGCAAAATACATTAAGTGAACCTAACACTTCATATAAAATAGAAAAAAATAAAGACGGAATCATAATTGCATCAAAAAATTCAAGAGCTATACATAGTAAATATAATATAGATAATGAATGTAAAAGAGCATTAGAACATATTAATAAAAATAAAAATTTATTAATAATGTATGGTTATGGATTAGGATATATATTAAAATACTTACTTGAAAATATTAATGATTATTTTGATGAAAATACTTTAAAAACATTAAAAATTATCACAGTAATTGAAGATACAGTACTATTCAAATATTCTTATTACAATATATACAACCCAAATAATCAAAATATTTTCTTTATACATAAAGATGATTCTATCGAATATATAAATAAATTAATAGATTACAAAAGCATTAATGGTATAAATTTAGTATTGCTTCCCTCTTTAACAAAAGAAGAAAAAGATAATGGAAATATATTTTATACACAAATATTAAACATAGTTGAGAAAGAAATATCAAATATATTCACAAATATGTACTTTGAAAATATATGGACAAAAAATATTATATTTAACAGTGAATATATTAATAAATCATCTGATATATCAACTTTTAAAAATGCATTTAAAGGTTTAAAGGCATTATTAATTTGTCCCGGACCTACTTTAAAACATAGTATAGATACTATAAAAGAAAAAAGAAATGATTTTTTTATAATATGTGTTGATACAACTTATAGTGTGCTATCTAAACATGGTATAATTCCAGACTTTGTTGTTACTGTAGACGGTGGATTTTTTAATTCATTAGATTTTGTTTATGAAAGCAGTAATTTTCCTTATTTAGTTATGGATATGGCATGTAATAAGATTATACCCAAAAATATTAATAATAGAACTAATATTATAAGATTTACTTCTATAAATAATTTTGGACTTGTAGAATATATACAAAATTTTACCAAGTTATCACATCTTACAACTTCTAATACTGTAGCAACAACTATGATAGATTTTGCTTATTATATTGGTTTAGATGAGGTATTATTAATAGGTTTTGATAATAGTTATCCATTTTATCAAAGACATATTAAACATGCTCTTTCTTATGAATATATGGTTAATAAAACGGGTAAATTAAAAACTTATGAATCATATTATTTTAACACTATAAAAAACAATACTTATATAGAAAAATATCCTCCAACTGAATTTGTATTTGAAAGTCAAATAGAATATTTTAACGAATTCAAAAATAAATACAAAAACATGAAAATAAAAAGACTCACAAAAGAAGCTGTACAAATTGACTCTATAGAAGAAGGAAATATTAATGACTTTTCTCAAAATAATATAAGAGAAAAAGTATTAAATATAGCTGATGATATTTATAAAAAAGATGATAATGAAAATATAAAAAATGCATATACAAGTTTAAAAAATACATTAGAAGAGTTTAGAAATATTTTATCAGATATATATAATAATATAAATAATTATGATAATATAGACAATGTTTATAATGATACTATAAATATAATAAAGAGCTATCAAGAAAAAGTAAGTATGTTAAAAACCATTCTTTCAACGACTATACTAATGTGCGAAAGAGGCGAAAGAAGTAATAAAGAAAAATTAATATTCTTACTTATGGAAAGCCTTAGAAATGTGAATTATTTCTTTACTAGAATATCTTTAATAATAAATAAATTATAAAAATATAAGTGATACAAAAATGAATATCATATACGAAGACAATTATTTTATTGCTATTAATAAAGAAGCTGGAATTGAAGTTGATAATAATTTAATAAATATAATAAAAAAAGAATATAATCATTTTGATAATTTATATTTAGTTCATAGAATAGATAAATTCACTTCTGGTATAGTAATACTTGCAAGAGATGAAGAAACAAAAAAATATTTTGAAGATGCATTTAAAAACAAAACTATTAATAAAGTTTATCATGCTATAGTTCAAGGAAATGTAAAAAAAGAAAATGGTGTTATAGAATTATCTATAGGCGTTGATAAAAAAAATCCTAATAGAAGAATACCTTTATCAATAAAAGAAGGCGGAGAATCTGCTGTAACATATTATAAAATATTAAAAAAACTAAATGAACATACTTTATTGGAATTGAGACCAACAACTGGAAGAACACATCAAATAAGAGTTCATCTTTCATATATTGGACATCCTATAATAGGCGATAAAATATATTCAAAAAATGCAGGTATTTATAAAATGAATGGTTTTGCTTTAATAGCCAAAGAAATTCATTTTGTTCACCCTTTCACAAAAAAAGATATTAATATCAATATAAAATACAATAAAGAATTTTTAATAAGACTAAAATTGTTAGAACTATCAAAAAAAACATAATTATAATATTTTGTTATTGACTTTTTTTTTAATAATTATATATTTTCTTTAAATAATTTAATTAATAATTATTTTAATATTGATAAAAATAATTGTTTAAGGAGTTTAAATATGACAGTTACATTTCAAGGTGCTGCACAAACTTTAGAAGGTGCACAATTAACAGTTGGAGCTAAAGCATTAGATTTCACAGTATTAAAAACAGATTTAAGCCCATGGTCTTTAAAAGATGCTGGTGATACAGTAAAAATCATTTCTTCTGTACCATCTTTAGATACACCAGTATGTGATATACAAACTAAAAGATTCAATAAAGAAGCTGCTTCTCTTAAAGGAGTAACAGTTGTAACAGTATCAGTTGACTTACCATTCGCTCAAGCTAGATGGTGTGCTGCTGCTAATGCTTCTTCTCATATCGTAGCTTCTGACTACAATCAAAAAGATTTCGGAAGAAAATTCGGTACTTTATTAAAAGAATTACAACTTCTTACTCGTGCTGTATTTGTATTAGACAAAGATAATGTTGTTAAATATGTTCAGTACGTTCCTGAAATCACTAATGAACCAGACTATGAAGCTGCTTTAAATGCTGCTAAAGCTCTTTTATAATTTTTAATTAAATTATAAATTAATAATACAAGCATATTCTATTTTTTAATAGGATATGCTTTTTTATTTAACTTCATTTGTTTGCATATATAATAAAACTAATTTATAATTATTAAAAATAAATACTATGGAGGAATATATGAGCATTTATGATTACACAGTAAAAGATGCTGAAGGAAATGATGTAAGTTTAAAAGAATATGAAGGAAAAGTATTATTAATAGTTAATACTGCAACTAAATGAGGATTCACAAAACAATATCCTGAGTTGCAGGAGTTATACAAAAAATATAAAGAGGAAGGTTTTGAAATATTAGATTTTCCTTGCAATCAATTCGGAGGACAGGCAAAAGAACCTATTGAAGAAATTGCAAAATTCAGAGAAGAAAAATACGGAATAACATTCAAATTATTTGATAAAGTAAAAGTTAATAGTAAAAATGCTGATCCTTTATTTACTTATTTAAGAACAGAAAAGCCAACTGAAGAAGGTGTTGAAAAAATAAGATGGAATTTCGGAAAGTTTTTAATAGACAGACAAGGCAACATAGTTGGACGCTACGATCCTAGAGTAAAACCAAATGAATTAGATGAAACAGTTGCTGAGTTATTAAAAAAATAATAAACAAGAATAAAAATTAAGAGCTTTTATATATTATTATATAGAAGCTCTTTTTATTTTTTATATAATTTACTAGCAAATGAAGTTATCAGACACTAACGAGTTTTTTATTTTTATCTATATATAAAAAATTACTCGCCCAAAATATATATCAAGTAAACTTAATATATGCTCGTAATTTTTTATTATAGTTTTTCTATTATTATTTACACATAAAAAACTTGTTCGTTAATAAGCTCCTGCCATTCTAACGAATGTCAGGAACTCACAAGTTTTTTATTTCTTCTATACTTAATCCTGTGTTTTCACTTATAGTTTTTATATCTATGCCTGCATTTTTTAAACTTCTAGCTATAGATATTTGCTGTTCCTTTTTGCCTTGTTCTATACCTTTCTTAATTCCTTCTTCAATACCTAATCTTCTCTCCTCATCAAGCATTATTTGATTACCATATAAATACGCCTCTTTCTTTTCATACTCCATCATCATTAATCTGCTTTTTATAAAATTATTATATTTTTTCTGTACTTCTTCCATTATGGGTTTTTCTTTTACTATTTCAGACATAGAAGCCTCCAAATTTTTGCTTGTAAACATTTTTAACCAACAGTTTAAGTCTTTAGTTAATATGTTTTTCTTGAATTTTTTTAATTCTATTATATGTATCTGCAAATGGTCTGTGAGAAGTTTTTTATTATTCATCTCGTAAAGCATATAGCAAGAATGTATATTTTTACTTTTATCTAAATTGAAATTTAATAAATTAATACTTATGACTGGTGTAAGCTCATCATATCTTTCACCATGCTTTAATAACTTACTATAATTAGCTGCCCAATAGTAAAGTATTCTCTCTGGAAATCTTGAATTACCTTGAAGCTGAATCTCTATTATAACAACTGAACCATTTTGAGTAATACATTTTACATCAACTATTGTTTCTTTTAAATTCCTATTTTTCTTTAAATTAAACGGAGTAAGTATTTCCACAGAACGAAAAGTCTTCATATTAGCATTAAGCATTATAGAATTGATAAAGTCCAAAAGTATATTCTCACTAGTTCCTTTATCTGTGAAAAGGTATCTTATAAAATAATCGTTCAAAGGATTAAAATATTTTATTTGTTTTATATTTGATTTCTTTTCCATATACCTATTATAATAAAAACATTTCAATTTGTCAAAGTTTGATAGTTTTGATTTATAATATTATTAATAAAACAATCAATAAATATTCTTTTTTAAATAAGGCTTTAATTTTTCAAAAGATATTTCAAAATCATCAAGTGCTCTAACAACATGAGGAAGCTCAAAGCTTATATGCAAACTAATGCCGTCAGAATATCTGTTAATTGCAACATTTCTAGACATTAAACTTTCAGCATAATAACTATCAGATTTATTTATTACATCAATAGTAAAATCATCTTCTCCAATTTCTTTATAATGTTTATTAATTTCACTTTGCAAAGCTTTTCTAAATTTATCACTGTCATTTACAAAATCTGATAAAGTTAATCTTTTTATTTCTAATCTATTAATATCTAATGTCAAATATGATATTGCAGTATCAGGATATGCACCTCCATTATATTCTACGCTTCTTGTAAAACATAAAATATTATCATTAAAAAATTTGTAATAAAAACTGTAAGAACTAACTTCGTAAAAAATTTCTTCTTCATTAAGATTTACTTTAGCAATATCATCATTTATTTTTTTAATAATTTCATTGGTATTG
Source organism: uncultured Brachyspira sp. (assembly GCF_944390845.1). Classification (GTDB taxonomy): domain Bacteria; phylum Spirochaetota; class Brachyspiria; order Brachyspirales; family Brachyspiraceae; genus Brachyspira; species Brachyspira pulli. The sequence continues at coordinate 63,820 of NZ_CALXRM010000002.1, read as the reverse complement.
TTTATTTTATTTATGATTTTATTTTCATATATAGATGATTTTAAATTTTCTATATAAAGTGCAGATAAACCATAAGTCTTATCTTTATATTCTTTAGAAATAGATATATCATAAACAGAATATATTTTATTTCCTAAAGGTTTTATAGTTTGTATATTACAGCTTAATTTTTTATTGTTATTTTTCCAGCTTCCTTTTAAATCAATATTCTTTTTACCGTTTCCTAAATCAATAATATTATTTAACTGACTATTATTTATTTTAAAACTGAATTCTTCTTTTTTATCAGAATTATCAAAATCAAAGGCAGTAAATTGAATAGTATTTTTATCCATTTCTCCGCTTATAGGTATTGGAGTATTAACATTATTGTATTTATAATGTCCGTCTATATAAGACTTTTTATTTCTAGTAATATTATCAGGGTTTTCAATATGTATGTTTATTGTAATAGGATATTTATCAATGCTTCCTTCAAGAGTAAAAAATAAATGCTTTGTTATATTGGTAGTGCCAGCAAAAGCAGATATGTAAATTATATTAAGTAATAACATTATAAATAATTTTTTCATAAACCTAGTCCTTATTATTTAAAATAGATATAATTGGTATTGTATGACATCTTTTATTAATTATCAAATTTATATTATAATCTACATTTTTTAATTAATTTTATAACTCATATATTAAATAGAATTTTATTACATACCCGCCCTTTATTCTTTATTATTATTTTTTCAATTTTAATATTAATTATTCTCTATAGATTAAACAGAAATTTCAGCACCCACCCAAGTATTGATTAGATTGTTAATGCATATAACGCACGGTAAGCTAAATTTATAATATAATAAAAATTTGAATTCAAACAAATCTATATTTTAAAACTTATTCTGCGTGCGGTTAAATAAACAAAAAATATTTATATATTATATAATACAACAGATTAAATTTAAAATAATAAACTTATCTCAAGTCCAACTTTAGTCTCATAGCCGAAATAACTAGAAGCACCTCTAGGTTTTCCATAACCCACCTTCAAAGATACAACATATCTATAAAACTCAACTCCAAGTCCAAAATTTACTGCTGCATGCCAAGGTTCTTTTATAAATCCAAGTCTGTCTTTTTTATCTAAAATAGCAGCTATATTTATACCAGTAATTAAACTAATTTGATCTTTATATAAAGGAAATCTGTAATCTAATCCAGTATGTATTCTAAATAATTGAGGGCTATTTCCAACTGCATTATAAGAAAACTCTGTACCTAAATAAATACTAAAATTCTTAATATAATAATAAACTGCTAAAGATGCAAATTCATAACTGCTTCCGCTCTTTATATGAGTGTCTCCCTTAAACCCATCAACTAAATGTGTAGATTGATGATACATAGGTATTAATCTTATCTTCATATTAATACCAACTAGATTTTGAAGCCAGAGATCAGCAAATACCATAAATTGACCTGAAAAATCATAAACATCAAATAGTCCTGTATTTCTTCCAAGTATAGATATTTCCATTGCCCCGCCCATACCAACTGAAAAATATTTATTTCTATAAAACATTATTTCGCTTGCTAAACGGCCTTCAACATACACATTCACTGATTTAAAATCCCACTCAACATCTGGAGCAATAAGAGATAAATTTTTATATACATTAAAGTTCTTACCAAAAAATATACGTCCTATAAAAGCCCTAGGATCTTGCCAACCCATATAATATTTATCTACATTATACATACGAAAAGGATTTGTAAAAGTGTAATCATCACCAACATAATTTAATTCATTTTCTTGTGAGTATAAATTTAATGATATTGCAATTAACAATAATAAAAATATTTTATTGATTTTCATATTACTTATTCTTTTATTAGATAATTTGATATAAAATTATATATAATTATTATTTTTATACAATACCTAAATATAAAAAAAGCAATGATTATATTAATAACCATTGCTTTCTATAATTATTTCATTAAACAAATTAATTTAATTTTTTTGGTATCCTTACATTCTTTAAAGCTTCTAATCTTTGATAAATAGCTTTATCTACATCAAAATTACTAGGCTCTACATTATCAAAAGTATATTTACTAGCAAGTAATAAAGCCTCTTTCTCTTGAACATAACTGCGCATTCTTCTATATATTAAAGACATTCTAAAAAGAGACAACTTTTGTCTATAATCATTAATATAAGCCTGTCTATAATAATCTATTGCAGCAGTTCCTCTATTTCTTTTGCCATAATGTTCAGCTAATCTAAAATATATTCTTCCTTTTTCTTCAGTTTTATAGGAAGTTTCAGCTAAATTAATAATTTCTTTTTCTATAATAGCATAATTATCTTCATCTATCAATTTTTCATAAATATATAAAAGACTGAAATATGCATCTAATTTATATGCCGGTATTGTAAGATTAGTAGCTAAATTAATAGCCTTTTTGTATTCTTCTATAGCTAATTTATAAGAAGCAGCTCCGCCTTGCTCGGCAGGATTTCCTCCTTCTTTTTCATATATAACACCTAAAAAGTAATGAGCATCTGCATTATCAGGATAATACATTAATGTTTTGTTCATAATGTATAATGCAAAAGAAATATCACCATTATATATTGCTCTTTTAGCTTCTCCTATATATACCCAAGCAGGCTCCAATTTACCAGTAAATAAAGACCTATACATATTTGTATCTACAGTAATATGTTTAGTAGTATCTGCAGTTCTATTTGGAGTCTTAAGTGATTGACCTGCATATACAGATAAAGTACCAAGTACTAATATATTAAATATAAAAAATATACGTTTCATAAGCTACATCAAAAATAAAGTTTTATTGATAAATATATCGGTATAATAATATTTTACATTATAGTTTTTTATGCCTTATACCTTTTTAACATCTTTATAAACAGGATTTTCTTTAAGTGCTAAACTCTCTTGTATAATATTTTCTGTTTCAAAAATAATAATTTCATTCAATCCGACTTTCAAAAGAGGTGCTGGTACATATAAATAACATGCAGGACCTTCACTCCAATATCTTCCCAAATTAAAGCCGTTTATAAATGCTGCCCCCTTTCCAAGTTTAGAACAATCAATAAAAGTATCAGCTGCCTCATTAACTTCAAATTCATAACGATAAAATGAAGGCGTATTCTCTTTCCACTCACAATTAAAATCTAGATCATTAATATTTTCTAAAGATAAAGCATACTGCTCCCAGCCTGTTTCAAAATGTATATCAACCATAACTCCTATGCGAATACCTTTAATCTGACTGCATTCCTGAAGTTTATAACCGTAATTAACACGTCCTACATTTTCAACCAATAACTCTAATATATTATCACCATTATTAAATTTCATTTCTATAATATCGCCGATTTCATCTTGATATTGTACGCCTTTATATTCTCCATTTAAATAGAAATGTACTCTGTCAGAAACTCCAACAGCTTTTACCTTCATATTATAGCCAAAACCTGTAACATGAGTTCTATACAACATATATCCATAACCATTTCCAGCCTTTTCCATAGTTATAGGATAATCACTCTTTTGACATTTTGATATTTTATCTGCCACTGAAAATAATGAGGTTTTATCTTTTAGTTTAGCCTCTCCAAAATTAGCTCTTTTATGATCTCTAGGCTCAAAAGTCTTTATTTCAGGAAATAATTCATTTATAAGTTTCTGAAGTTTATAAAATTTATCTGTAGGTTCTCCCCACTCTGTAAGAACAGCATCATAATCATAAGATGTAATTTGAGGAAAATCAGTATAACCTGTTACAGAAGTACCATTATAAAAACCGAAATTAGTTCCTCCTATAAACATATATAAATTTATACTGCCTTTTTTCAAAATCTCTTTTACTTCCATTATAAAATCATCAGCATCTCTCTTGATTATAGGCTCTTTCCATAAATTAAACCAGCCGTCCCAAAATTCCATACACATTAATGGATTTTTTATGCCTTTTCTTTCAAAGAATTTTTCTGCTGCCTCAAAACTTTCTTTAGCCTGAGAACCAAAATTAACAGTAGCTAATATCCCATCATCTACTAATGTTCCAGCTTCCAAAACAGCGTCCCAAGCTCCGTCTGAAGTAAATAAAGGCACTTCAGCACCATATTTTTGCATAATATTTTTTAATGCTCTAAGATAGCCTTTATCATTACCAAAAGAACCATATTCATTTTCAATCTGCATCATGATTACTGGGCCATTCCTAGTGATCTGTAAATCAGCAATATGTTTAAATAGCTCTTTATAATAAGCATCAACTTTACTTAAAAACAATTCTGTATTAGTACGTACTTTTATATTATCATATCTTAAAAGCCATGCAGGAAGTCCTCCGAATTCCCACTCAGCACATATATAAGGAGTAGGTCTTAATATAACCAATAAATCCATTTTCTGAGCAAGCTTAATAAAAGCTGCTATATCTTTATTTCCTGAAAAATCAAAAACTCCCTCATCTATCTCATGAATATTCCAAGGTATATATGTTTCAACAGTATTAAATCCTGCTGCCTTTAAATTGTAAAAACAATCTTCCCAATATTCTTTTACAAATCTAAAATAGTGAATAGCACCAGATAAAATTTTTATTGGTTTTCCATTTAAAATAAATTCTTCTTTAATTTCAAAAGCAGACATACTAATATCCTAATGTTGTTATAGATAAATTTTATATAAAATAAATATATTATTAACCAAGATACTTTTTTACAAATTCATCATCTTCTAAAGCGGTTAATATTTCAACGCCGTCTTCTTTAACTGCTACAGTATGTTCATAATGAGCAGATAATGAACCATCTCTTGTAATAATAGTCCAATCATCATCTTCTATCAAAATAGCATGATGTCCCATATTAACCATAGGCTCTATTGCTATAACCATATTAGTTTTAAGTATAGGACCTGCTCCCTCTTTTCCTCTATTTGGTACCGCAGGTTCTTCATGCAAATTTGCTCCTACTCCATGACCTTGAAACTCTCTTACAAGAGAATAACCAGCATCTTCAGCAGTTTTTTGTATGGCATGAGAAACATCACCCAAATGTACACCGTCTTTTATCTTTTTTACGCCATTAAAAAATGACTCCATAGTAACTTCAATCAATCTTGCAGCATCTTCTGATACATTACCTACTTTATAAGTAAATGCTCTGTCTGAATGATATCCTTTAAAATATACGCCTATATCAAGTCCTATAATGTCTCCGTCTTTTAAAATCTTCTTTTTACTAGGTATGCCATGTATTACTTCATTATTAATAGAAGCACAAACAGAACCTGGAAAAGGAGGATTTCCATAACCTTTAAATGAAGGTTTGGCATTATGCTTTCTTATATAATCGTATACGAATTTATCTATCTCTTTTGTAGAAATACCAGGCTGTATTATCTTTTCAACTTCTTTAAATACATTAGCAAGTATATGACCGCTTTCACGCATTAAATTAATTTCAGCTTGAGTTTTTATTTTTATAGCCATCTATTATACACCTTTACAAATTAAAAAATACTATTATTAGTATTATTTTGATTATCTGCTGTTACGAAACTGTTTGTATTATTTTCTGATAAATTAACATTATTAGTGTCATTAATATTGCTATTATAATCAACATTATTATTGTTGTCATTATTAACATTGTTATTATAATCAACATTATTATTATCACTATTATTATTTATAGTATCATTAGAAGTACTGCCATTATCTGCAGCAACTGTATTATTATTGTTATTATCTTCAATAACTATATCTTCTGCTTTCACACCGGTAAATGATTCTTCAACAACTTTTGTAATATCTTTTTTCTGTCCGCCGGTGATAGTCATTTCTCCTTGTATAACAGCACCTTCTCCAACATCTATCTTAGGAGCCTCTATATTTCCTAAAACTCTTCCTGTTTCTATCAATATAACTTCTCTTTTAGCATCAATATTACCAATTAAAGTACCTGCTATTGTAATACTTTCTGTCATTATAGTACTGGTCTTTACTTTACCATTAGGACCTATTACCAAATGTCCGTCAATTTTTAATTCTCCTTCAAATTTTCCATCTATTTGAAAAGAGCCTTTTACAATAAAAGTACCTTTAAAAGATGAACCGTCTCCTATAACGCTATTTATCATATCTCTTTTTGCCATAAATCTAAACTCCTAAATATATAGTCTGATTTTATAAGTATAGTAATAAAAAGTCAACATTTATACAACTGTAGTATTATAACATATTTTTAGTCTTTTATCTATTTTTAGGTTTACAAAAAAGAATAGTTTCTCCGCCCCAAGGTGAAAAAGTTCTTATATAATACTCATAATTTTCTGTTATCTCTTTAATAAATATCGGAACTTTATAAAAGTCTTCCATAAAAAGTTCGCCTCCATGATATATTGCTATAGCAAGATAAGGCCTGAATTTCTTTATAGTATTTATACTTCCTTCCAATATATGCATCTCAGCACCTTCAACATCCATTTTTAAATAATCTATTCTTTCTATATTATTTTCTTCTACAAATGTATCTACAGTAATAGCATTCATTTGTACTGTTGGAGTATTAGGAGTCATAGATACAAAATCAATAACTTCATTTTTATTTGAAAAAAGAACATTTTCTAAAATAACATTATTCAGCTTATATTTCTCTTTTATCATTTTTAATGTATCATAAGCCTTTTTATCCGGCTCAAAAGCATAAATTTTCGCCTTATCTGAACATTTTTTTGAAAAGAAATAGGCTGTATCGCCTTTCCAAGCACCAACATCAAATACTACACTGTCATCGCTTACTTCAAATATGTCTTTGATATTATACTGTTCCAAACCAAATATATAAAAAAGTAAAAAATTCTCTATTTCTTTTGGATATTTAAACTTCTTTAATCCAAATAAAATTCTCTTTAAGCCCCAAGAAAATATATTAATAGAACCGTATTTCATACTTAATTTTATTTTCTTATCAAAATTAGTATAAGCATCTCTATTAAATGAAAGCATATATCTATATCTTATCAAACTTTTAAATAGTCTCTTAGAATATTCTTCTTCAAGCATATTATAAAAAAGAACAAAATTATCGCTTTCAATCATAGCTTTTATAAAATTATCCGTATTTTCAGTTGCTACTATCTCATCTTTACTAAATTTCTTTCTTACTATGCTCCTGCATTCTTCCAATAACTCTTTCATAATATTACCTATAAATTATTTTGCAATTTCTATTATATGTTTTAAATCAATTTTTTTCTCATATATTGCTTTTCCAACTATAGCCCCATTAATACCCATATCTTTTAATTTTTTTATCTCATCTTTATATGTAACTCCGCCAGAAGCTATTATATTGCATGAAATTTTTTCTCTTAATTCTTTATAAATATCCAAATTAGTGCCTGATAATTTTCCGTCTTTTGAAATATCTGTATATATTATTGTATCAATTCCCATATCATCAATTTGCTTACAAAACTCAACAGAATCCTCTTTTTTTATTTCCTTCCAGCCTTTTATAGCTATCATTCTATCCCTTGAATCTATTGAAACTGCAATATGATTTTGATACTTATTAATCATATCTTCCAAAAATTTAGTATTTTCAACTGCAATAGTACCTAATATAGTTCTTTTAACACCTATATCCAAATATTTTCTTATGGTGTCTTCATTTCTTATTCCGCCGCCAACTTCAACGAATAGATCGCATTTCTTTATTATTTTTTCTATAGTTTTAAAATTAACTGTTTCTCCGTCACTAGCACCGTCCAAATCCACAACATGTAAATATTTACTTCCGCTTTCTATGAAAAAATCTAATATTTCTAAAGGATCTGTAAAATATGTAGTTTTATTATTATAATCACCTTCAATAAGTCTTACAACTTCTCCGTTTTTTAAATCTATTGCTGGAAGTATTTCCATAAATATACCCCTATTATTATGTATTATGTAATCATATTATATCACAAATTGTGAAAATAAAAATCATTTTATATAAATTAGTTAATGTTTATGTTATTTTAAAAAACTCCGATATTGAATAATAAACTAATTTAAATTTAACGGGTTTTATTATGATAAAAAGTCTATCCATAGAAAATTTCAGATGTTTTGATAAGTTACAAATAGATAATATTAAAAAAATTAATTTTATAATCGGCGAAAATAATTGCGGAAAAACAACTCTGCTTGAAGCTATGACTCTAATTTCATCATCTTCACGTATTGGAGTAATTGAAAATATAAAAAGCATCAACAGATTTATAGAAAATAAAGTTGAGATAAAAAATCTATTTCATAACTTTGATTATGATAATAATATCAGCTTTAACTATAATCAAGAAGATGATACTAATTATGAAATAAATATTTCCCCTATTGTGAAAGACAATAAAAAACTTTCTAATGATAATGTTGAATTAAATTACAATATTATTGCCATTCATAATGAAGAAATTCAGGAAAACAATTTAACTATTCCAAATATTAATAATACAATATATATGATGAATAGAAAAGCTGAAAATATAGAAGATAAAAAAGAAATATATATACCAAGCAAAATAGAATACAGCACATTAACTTCATATTTAATAGAAATACTAAAAAATAAGAATGAAGCTCAATTACTAGAAATGATTTCTTACTTTAATAAAGATATAAAAGCAATAAGCGTACTTAATAATGATATTTATGTTAATGTTGAAGGAATAAATGAATTAGTATTATTAAATTTAATGGGTGATGGATTAAAGAAATACTTATCAGTGATTCTTCCTATATTTGTAAATAAATATTCTATCATATCTATTGATGAAATAGAAAACGGACTTCATAACAAAGCTATAAGACATTTATTAAGAAGCATATTAACTCTAAGCAGAAATAATGATATGCAAATGTTTTTCACAACTCATAATTATAATGTATTAAGAATTATATCTGATATAGTAACTAATGAAGACTATTTCAAAGATTTAAAAGACATTATAAACATTATTAATATATATAATACTGAAAATGAAGGCTTTAAAACTTATAATTATGATGTTGATAGTACAAGAGAATTTATAGAAAATAATTCTAATCAATAAGAAATTTTTATTTGCGGGGGTATTTATCAAACATTATTATATAATACTTCCGCAAATATATAAAAAACAAATCTTCTAAAAATCATAATACATCTATAAAAATATAAATTTATCATATACACTCCATATCCATAATAATACTATAAATTATATACCTAAACAACTATATTTTGTCAGAAATAATTTTTTCAAATTTCAAATATCTGCAGGGCTTTGCCCTTACGAAGTACACAGCGTGTAGCACCCCCACTTCTTTTGCGACGGAAGGAAGTGTCTGCGACCATAGGAAGTCCTTTAGGGTGGTATTGCCACAAAAAAGTAGGCACGGCCTGCCTTCGGCGAATGGCTATATTTTAGCTTAAATTGATAATTTATATACATGTAAAACAATTTTAGTATTATTTAGTACTAATTTTATACTTGCACTTTCGCGAAGCGTATCCGAGCCTGTCGAGGATATAAGGTTCTTTGACGAAGTCCGCAGAGCGTATGCGGCGGGAAAAAGTTGAATAAAAAAATTGACAAACTTAAAAATTTTAAATCTAATAAAAACTTGGGTGGGGGCTGTAATTTCTGATTAAGTTATAAAGACAATAAAAATTAGAATTTCAAAATAAAACAATAAAGAATAAAGGGCGGGTATGTAATTAAAGCTAAATATAAAATAATTTTTAATATATAAGTATATAAAAATATATTTATTAATAATTAAATATTGACAAATATATTTTTATTAGTATTATTGCTAGCGATAAACTCGATTAAATGTAGCTGACAACTAAAGTTATCAGCTGCTCGTTTATCGCTTTAAAAAATTAATAGTATAATTAATATATAAACTTATGTTAGTTATATTAACAATAATAAAAAATAAAAAGCGAGTCGTAGCCACCAAGTAGGTTATTGTAGACGACACCTACCCGTAGGTGGATTTCGTCGACGAGCATAACAATAATAGGAGATAAAATTATGATAAATATATTATGTTATGGCGACAGCAACACATTCGGTTCTATACCAATGGCAAATAAGAGATATTCTATAGATGAAAGATGGACAGGAATATTACAGAATATTTTAGGTAATGATTACAGAATTATTGAGGAAGGTTTAGGAGGAAGAACAACTGTATTTGATGATCCATTTGAACCTGGCAGAAATGGAATGGCATATATAGAAATATCATTAGAAACACATAAACCATTAGATTTAGTTATACTATCTTTAGGTACGAATGATGTAAAGGCACATTTTTCTGCTACTTCTAACTTAATTGCTAAAGGAATGAAAAGACTTATATTCAAAATAAGAAATAGTGATGATCCAATGGGATATAAAAAACCGGAAATTCTATTGCTTGCCCCTCCTCCAGTTGGAGAGAAAGTTGATATTGTTAATGATTTTTCAGGGTTTACTCAAAATTCTGTACAAATATCTAAAGAATTAGCTTCCAAATATAAATTGCTTGCAGAACAAGAAAAAGTTCATTTTTTTGATTTAGGAAGTATAGTAAAAGCCAGTGAAAAGGATCAAATACATCTTGATAAAGAATCACATAAAATAATAGCTGAAAATTTAGCTAGAGAAATAAAAAATATTTTTAATAAATAATAATATTTGATTTATAAAAAATTGTAATAAAAAAGAGTACGGACTTTTTAATCCATACTCTTTTTTTATTATTTTTAATTAAATTTTATTTTACAACTATGTTTACAAGCTTACCTTTAACATAAACTACTTTAACAATGTTTTTGCCGTCTGTGAATGCTTTAACTTTTTCGCTTGATAACGCCTGAGTTTTTGCATCATCTTCACTTATATTAACATCAGCTTCTACCCTATCTCTTATCTTACCATTAACTTGGAATACTAACTCAAAAGTATCATCTTTGCAATACTGCTCATCATGTTCAACCCAGCTTTCTTCAAGTATCATCTTACCAAAGTTCAATATCTGATAAAGTTCTTCTGTAATATGAGGAGCTATAGGATTAAGAAGTATTAAATATCCTCTTATAACTTCTTTGAACATAGCATAATCATCATTGTTAGCTAATTTTATAGTAGACATATCATTCAAAAGCTCCATTAAAGCAGCAATTGCAGTATTGAAATGGAATCTATCTTTAATGTCTATTGTAACTTTCTTAATAGTTTTATTGTATTTTCTAAATAATTTTTGTCCTTCTTTTGAAAGATTGTTATAGTCAAATGATTTGCCATTTTTGAATGCTTCTTCATCTTTGTATTTAAGGAATAAGTTCCAAATTCTATTTAAGAATCTCGCAGAACCTTTAACACCTTCATCAGACCATTCTTTATCTTTCTCAGGAGGAGCAACAAACATAACGAATATTCTAACAGCATCAGCACCGAAAAGCTCTATAATCTCAGCAGGATCAACACCATTAGCTTTTGATTTAGACATCTTTTCCATTTTTACTATTATATCTTCTTTTTTAATACCGTCTTTCTCATACTCTTTATTGTTCATTTGTTCCTGAGTATAGAATTTCTTTAACTCTCTTGATTCATAGCTATTTGCTAAAACCATACCTTGAGTTAAAAGTTTATTGAAAGGTTCATCTCCTTTAACAAGTCCTATATCTCTCATAAACTTGTACCAGAATCTCGAATATAAAAGGTGCATACAAGCATGTTCAATACCGCCTATATACTGATCAACTCCAAGCCAAGCATTTGCAATATCAGAATCGAAAGGCATTTGAGTGTTATGAGCATCAGTATATCTAGCATAATACCAAGAACTGCATGTAAATGTATCCATAGTATCAGTTTCTCTTCTAGCTTTGCCGCCGCATTTAGGACAAGTAGTATTAACGAATGATTCTGATTTTTTAAGAGGGTTATCTCCTACGGTAAATTCTATATCCATAGGAAGTGTTATAGGTAATTCGCTTTCAGGTACTGGAACAACACCGCATTTCTCACAATGTACAAATGGTAAAGGATTGCCCCAATATCTTTGTCTTGATATAAGCCAGTCTCTTAATTTATACTGTATCTGCTGCTTACCAAAACCTTTTTCTGTAGCATACTCTATAGCTCTTTTTATAGCATCTCTTGAAGAAAGTCCATTTAAAATATCTGAATTAACAACTGTGCCATCTTCAGTATAAGCCTCAGTCATATTTTCAGCTTTTAAAGAATTATCAGCATTTTGTATAACAACTTTTACAGGAATATTGTATTTTTTAGCAAATTCAAAGTCCCTTTGGTCATGAGCAGGAACAGCCATTACAGCACCGCTACCATACTCAGCTAAAACGAAATTAGCAGCATATAAAGGAGCTTTCTCTCCATTAAATGGATTAACTACATATCTTCCAGTAAATACACCTTCTTTCTCATAATCTGTTTTTTGGTCAATCTTAGCAGACTTTTTAATGAACTCCTCTACAGCACTTCTTTGTTCAGGAGTACACATATCCAAAAGACCTTCATAGTTCCAAGCTATAGCCATATAAGTAACACCATAAATAGTGTCTGGGCGAGTTGTAAATATAGGGAACTCTTTACCGTCATCTAAATTGAAATTGATATAAGCACCTACACTTTTACCAATCCAGTTTTTCTGCATAGCTATAACATTATCAGGCCAATAACCTTCTAATAATTTTAAATCTGCATCTAATTGTTCTGCATAATCAGTAACTTTTATATACCATTGTTCAAGTTTCTTTTTAGTAACTTCTCCGTCACATCTCCAGCAAGTACCTTCAGGAGTAACCTGTTCATTAGCAAGTACTGTATTACAATGATCGCACCAGTTAACATCTCCGCCTTTTCTATATAAAAGACCTTTCTCATACATTTTTAATATGAACCATTGGCCCCATTTATAATAATCAGGCAAACAAGTAGTAACTTCTCTATCCCAATCATAGGAATATCCAAGCAAGTTTAACTGCTCTTTCATATTAGCAATATTTTTCAAAGTCCATTCAGCAGGGTGAGTTTTATGTTCTATAGCAGCATTTTCTGCAGGCATACCGAAAGCGTCCCAGCCCATTGGGTGTAAAATATCATATCCTAACAGTTTATAGTATCTAGCTATAGAGTCAGCTATAGTATAATTAGAAACGTGGCCCATATGCATTTTTCCAGATGGATATGGAAACATTTCTAGTACGTAATATTTTTTGTCTGTAGGTTTAGATACTGTTTTGAAAGACTGATTATCTTTCCAAAATTTCTGCCATTTCTTTTCAATGGTAGTAAAATTATATTCCATGATTAACACTCCGTAGTTTGTTTGATAGATACTATTAATTTTTATTAAAATATTAAAATTTAGTTTACATATTTTTAATGTCAAAAATTATATTGCAAATTCATATATTTTTCAAGTGATAATTGTAAATAGTATTTTAAATTTTTGCCTAGTTTTTAGTATTAAATTTCTACTATATATTATATAATTTTTAATTACAGTTTTTTAATATTTGATCTATTTCTATATTGTTATTTTTATAAAAGAGAAAAAACTATTACAAACTAATATTATTACACACCCCACCCTTTATTCATTATAGCTTTATTTAGAAATTCTAATTTTTATTAACTTTATAACTAAATTAGAAATTAAAGCCCCCACCCAAGTTTTTATTAAATAAAAAATGCATTCAACGCACGGTTAACTAAATTTTCAATATAATTAAAATTAACATTCAAAATCAATTTATATTTATAATGCCGTTCTGCGTGCGGTGTGGAAATTCAAAATCTAAATAAATCTAGGGCGGGCGTTATGGTAACAGTGAAAACTAAAAAGAATAATATAACAATCATAACAAAGAAAACTATAAAACAAAATGGGCGGGCATTTAAAATAAAATTAAATTATGAAGAAATTTAAAAAATTGCTTGACTCTGGAGTTTACTTCAATGATATAATATAATTATAAAAAATTATGAAGGAAATTATAAAATGAAAAAAGCTATACTAATTATAATACTAGTTATATTATATGTGCTGTCCTGTAATAATTCATCAAATGCACAAACAAGCGTAAATAATCAAAACAATAATGCTGTTATTAATCAAAATAATTCTTCAAACGCAATCTATAACCAGGAATTAAAAAAAGCTCCTATTAACATACAAACCAATGCAAACGGCAGAGTAAAAACAAGAGGATTTGCTGCAGTTTCAGCTAATATGGATTTTAAATATTATGAGTTTACAAGGCATGCAGTAGGAAGCAATGATGTTTTGATAGAAATACTTTATGCAGGAATATGCCATAGCGACATACACATGGTTGAAGGAAAATCTAGCAATACTCCGCTTGTAGTGGGACATGAAATAGCAGGCAGAGTTGTACAGGTTGGAAATGCAGTAACAAAATTCAAAGTAGGAGATTTTGCAGGCGTAGGCTGTATGGTAAACTCATGCGGACAATGCGAAAGCTGTTTAGATAATTTAGAACAATACTGTTTGAATAGAGCCGTTTATACTTACGGATCAAGGGATAGATTCCATAATAATGAAATCACTCAAGGAGGGTACTCTGATAATATAGTAGTGTCTGAAGATTTTGCAATACTTATACCAGATAATGCAGAACTTGATAAAGTTGCTCCGCTTCTTTGTGCCGGAATTACAACTTATTCGCCTATACAAGTTATGAATGTACAAAAAGGCGATAAAATAGGTATTGCAGGATTTGGAGGACTTGGTTCTATGGCTGTAAAATATGCTGTTAAATTAGGTGCAGAAGTAACAGTATTTGATATAACAGAAGATAAAAGACAGGACGCTTTAAATATGGGAGCAGTAAAATATGTTAATGTTAATAATGCAGAAGATTTAAAAAATGTTAACAATACTCTTAATTATATAATAAGTACAATTCCAGCTTATTATGATGTTAATATGTATATGCGTATGCTTAAAAGAGGAGGTACTATGTGTTTATTAGGTCTTCCACGTACTTCAAAAATGCCTACTCTTATAGCTATGATAGGTCAGCATGGCAGTAAAAAATTATTCGGCTCATTGATAGGAGGCATAAAAGAAACTCAGGAAATGCTTAACTATTCTATAGAAAATAATATTTATCCTACTGTAGAAATAATAAAAGCAGATGCTCAGACTATATCTGATGCTTACAGAAAAGTTATAGACGGAAAAGTAAAATTCAGATATGTAATAGATATGCGTACTATAAATAAATAATTTGTTATAATTGTATATTAATAAAAATAAAGACTCACAAATAAATTGCGGGCCTTTATTTTTTACACTTAATTTTTATTTATTTAATTATTTATATTCATTAAATGCATTTTGACTTTTTCCGCATATAGAACATTTACTTGGTGCTTTACCAGCAACAACATAACCGCAATTCTCACATAAATAATATTTTTCTGTTAATGGTTTATCATTTTTTAAATTGTTCATAGCTTTATTAAGTAAAGAATAATTAGACTTTTCCATTTTTGCTATTTGGCTCATTACACTTGCCATTTCTTTTTGCTTTTCTCTATTAACAACTTTTAATAAAGCCGGATACATTTTACCATATTCATAAGAACTTATTGAAACTGCATTTTTCAAATTATCTAAATCAGAACTTTTTGAAGGTTCCTGAACTTTTGATTTCAAAATCTTATCAGTTATTTTTAATTGAAAAGCTGTATTATATAACATATTTGCATGTATAGATTTAGAATCAGAAATTACTTTAAATAAAGCAGATACACTAGGATTCTTTGAAAACATAGAATATTGAGCATAGCCAAAAGAAGAATTAATTTCATTACTATAAGCAAAAGACACAGCTTCCAAAGTATTTTGAACTGTTTGAGCATTTAAAAACGAAGCAAATATTGAAAAAAGTGCAATAATTAATATTTTTTTAACCATGTAATTTCCTCC
Organism: uncultured Brachyspira sp.; assembly: GCF_944390845.1. Lineage (GTDB taxonomy): Bacteria > Spirochaetota > Brachyspiria > Brachyspirales > Brachyspiraceae > Brachyspira > Brachyspira pulli. Next base: position 47,770 of record NZ_CALXRM010000002.1, on the reverse strand, counting down.
ATAATTATCTAGTTATAAATTATAACTAAAAAAAACGAAGAAAAGTAAAATTATTATACAATAACATGATAAAAACACATAATATAGTAGTATTAAATTACAAAATTTACGATTTATTGTAATTTAACACTACAAAAACTCATAATTGTAAAATATTTTTATTTATCAAAAATAATTAATAAATCATAATATATCTATAAATACAGAAAAATCATTACTCAAATATTCATCAGATATACGAATGCTGCATTTTATATTTAACTGATTTATTATATCATTCACAATTTTCAATACCTCGTCTTTTTGATAATAATAATATTTATCGCCATATTTTTCTTTGCAAGAAATATCAAGCAAATTAAAACATACACCTTTTCTTGCTGCAATTAAAAAATCTTTAATAGCGTTTTTTAAAAATTCATCATTGTTTCCAAGATTAAGATTAAATATTCCGGAAGAATATATATAATCAAAATCATCTTCTATATCAGAATTTTTAAAGAAATCTAAAGTCATAAACTGAGGATTAATATTTTTAAAAGCTTTTTGCTTTGCCCTTTCAATCATTTCCGGCATTATATCTATTCCAATATAATACACATCTATATTTCTTTTATCTATATATTCAGCTAAGTGACCAAGACCAGATCCCACATCAAGTAAAACAGATTTTCTTATATCAAAATGTTCTAATAAGGTTTTAAACCTCATCTCCTGAGCCTCTTGAGATTCCCAGTCTAAAACCTTATATTCTGGTATATTAAAATCTTTAACTCTTTCTATATAATGCTCTATTATTATTGATTTTTTATCGTTCATAAACACCATTTCCGAAAATATTTTTTCTTTTTATCTTTATCATTATTTTAATGACAATTTATATATTGTTTTTTCATTATAATCTTTATCAGCATCAAATATTATACTTGGAAAATGAGGAAAATTCATAGCACCAGGTAAAAATTCTGTTTCAAAACAAAAAGCATTATGCTTATTCAAAACTGTATTTCTAACCTTTCTATCATTTAACATATTTCCTGAATAAAAATGCATAGCAGGTTTTGTAGTATATAGTTCTAAAGTTATACCTGTTTTATCACTATGACAAGAAGCTCTTAATTTATTTAAATTATCTTCCTCACAAATATTTGACAATATATTTTTTTCATTGAAAATAAAGCAATTATCATATCCATTTGCTTTTTCAATATCAGAACCTATTTTTTTTGTTTTAGTAAAATCAAAAGGAGTATTCTCTGTTTTCAAAATTTCTCCAGTAGAAACACATTCTTCTGTTACAGGCAAATAGAATGAAGAATCTATAAATAAATCATGATCATATATGACACCTTCCCCATCAAGATTCCAATAAGCATGATTTGTTAGGTTTATAGGTGTAGGAGCATTAACAGCTACAAAATATTCCATTACTATTTCATTATCATCTGTTAAAGTATATGTTATATCTATATCAGCATTTCCAGGATATCCCTCATCTCCGTCATTTGAGCTATAAGAAAATAATACAGAATGATCATCTAAAACTTTAGAATCAAATTTTTTAAAAGATATTCCTTCAACTCCTCCATGCAAATGATGTTTTCCTCCGTCATTTTTAGGCAATTTATAAGTTTTTCCATCTAATGTAAACTCAGCATTTATTGTTCTGTTTGCAACTCTTCCAACAGAAGCACCTATATAATCATGAGGCTCTAAATAAAATGAATAATCATCACTTCCAAATGATACTTGAATTTCTTTTCCGTTTTTATCTTTAAAAAATACTCCAGCTATTGATGCCCCAATATCTGTAAGCTTTAATACCATATCATTTTTATTTCTTAATTCATATAAAAGATAACCATGTCCAAAATTTTTAACTTGCATTTTTAATAAAATCCCCCGTTTAATTAATTGCATCAATTATATCATTATACGGCTTTATTTCAATAAAATAATAAAAATCATAAAAAACACATTGACAATTATCGATATATCTATTATACTAAACATCGATATATTTCGATTTATAAAAAATTAGGAGCTTAAATGCAGGATTACAAAAATGATGCAATTGTTTTTAAAGCATTATGCGATGAAAATAGATTAAAAATACTTGAAATGATTAAAGATGGGGAGATATGTGCATGCAAACTTTTAGAAGAATTGCAAATAGTACAATCTACATTATCTCATCATATGAAAATACTTTGTGATTCCAATATAGTAATAGGAAGAAAAGAAGGTAAATGGACATACTATAGTTTTAATCCTGACGGAATAAAGAATGCTGAAAAATTATTAAATTACTATACAACTATAGTATCAGATAAAAATGCTGAAAGCAGAAGAAAATGCCAAGAAGAATAATTATTTAAGGATAAATAAAAATGATAAAATCAATATTTATTTTTATACAAGATCAAATTATATCAATGAAATGGCTTAATACATTAATAGGAAATATATTAAGTAATTTTTCATTATCAGACACTATGAAAGGAGTAATACAATTTTTTATTTATGATGTTATAAAAATATTTGTACTTCTATCAGTACTTATATTCTGTATATCATATATTCAAAGTTACTTTCCTCCAGAGAGAACTAAAAAAATATTAAGCAGATTTAATGGAATATCAGCAAATATATTAGCGGCACTTTTCGGAACTGTTACGCCTTTTTGTTCATGTTCTTCAATACCTCTTTTTATAGGTTTTACATCGGCTGGAATACCAATATCAATGACTTTCTCTTTTTTAATATCTTCACCTCTTGTTGATTTGGCTTCTTTAATACTTTTATCAAGCGTGTTTGGAATGAAAATAGCTATAGCCTATGTTGTTGTAGGTTTAATACTGGCTGTTGTAGGCGGTACTGTAATAGGCAAATTAAAAATGGAAAAATATTTGGAAGACTTTGTTAAAAATATTCAATCTAATGCTGATATAGAAATAGCTAAAATGACAAAAAAAGAAAGATTGATATATTCAAAAAATCAAGTGCTTCAAACTATTAAAAAGGTTTATCTTTATATATTTATAGGCGTAGGAATAGGAGCATTTATACATAATGTTATACCGGCCGAATGGATAGACACTATACTAGGTAAAAATAATTGGTACTCTGTGCCTTTAGCTTCTTTAGTTGGTATTCCAATGTATGCCGATATATTCGGAACACTTCCTATAGCTGAAAGTTTATTTTATAAAGGAGCAGGAATAGGTACTATTTTAGCATTTATGATGTCAGTTACTGCATTATCGCTTCCATCTATGATTATGCTTAAAAAAGTTGTAAAATTACCGCTTCTTATTTTCTTTGTATGTATAGTAACTTTAGGAATAATAATTATTGGTTATTTATTTAATAATTTTTATTTTCTATTTGTATGATATAATATTAATAATATATAAAATTTTAAGGAGAAAATTATGTTTTTCAAAAAGAAACAATCAAGCTGCGGCTGAGCACCTAAAGCAGCACCTTCAGTTGAAGGAAATTCAAACAATGCTAGAATAAAAATATTAGGAACAGGCTGTGCTAACTGCAAAAAATTAGAAGAAAATACTTTGGAAGCTGTAAAAGAAATGGGACTTGATCTAACAGTAGGACATGTTCAGGATATGGCTCAAATAGCTTCTTATGGAGTTATGTCTACACCTGGTTTCGTATTAGATGAGAAAGTATTATCTTATGGAAAAGTTCTTACTAAAGAAGAAATCATTAATCTATTAAAAGAAAATATAAAATAATAATTCACTTCATAATAAATTTTTCTATTGGGGTTATCCTCTTTATAAATACAGTTCTTTTATATATTATAAGAGAGCTGTATTTTTATATATCATATATATACTAATAAATCTCATATTAATTTCAATATAAATTTGCTTTTTTTTCGATATACCTATATTATGTATGAACAAGTAAATTAAGGAAGTATTAATATTATGAGCAAAGATATTATCGAATTTGGCTGAGGCTGTTCTCCTGATCCTTACGGTGATGAGGAAAGAGAAACAGAACAAATAATTCTTTTAGGAGGAGATGATGATAATTCTCTAAATATGCTTGATAATTTAAGAAAAGCAATATTGGAATTAGATTCAGATTCATCTATAAAATACACTGACAACAAGGCACTTATGTCATATTATGGTGTAATGACTTTACCTGCATTTATAGTAAACGATAAACTGATATCATACGGAAAAGTTCTTAATACAGAAACAATAGTAAATATTTTAAAAGAAAATTTATAAAAGTGAAAATTGGTATAAAGCACTGCTTATTCTATAGTTATAATTATATAAGTGATTTTATTATATATATTCCTTTTATCTACTATATTATAGAAGAAAATTGAACAAATTTTATTCATAATAATGTACATATATACAAATAAAAAATAATTTTGATAAAAAATATTTTTAATATATAATATCCTAATATATAAAATTAGGATATTATATGATTAGTGAAGAAAATAAATATTTTTACAGTGCTTTAAACAATATACAAAACTTAAAATATGAAGAAGCTATTAACGATTTACTTAAAGTAATAGAAATAGACAATGATAATTTAGATGCATATCATAATTTAGCAAGAGTATATTATGAAATGCAAAATTTTGACAAAGCAATAGAAACTTATAATAAATCAATTGAAATATATCCGCATGACAGCGATGCATATTACTATAGAGCAGAAGTTTATATTCAGCAGAAAAATTATGATAAAGCTATTGAAGATTTAGAAAAATCTATTTCAAAAAATGAAGCTTATTCTGATGCTTACTATTTAATGTCAGTAGCATATAGAAAAAATAAAAAATACAAAAAAGCAATAAAATACTTAAAGAAAACATTAGAGTTCAATTCAGAAGACTATATAGCTTATTATGATTTATACAAATTATATACCTTCCTTTACAATCATAGCAAAGAAGAAAATGAAGAAATAAAAAATAAATATTTACTAAAAGCCAATAAATGTTTAAAAAAATCTGCTGATTTAGGTTACGAAAAAGCTATAGAAGAATTAAATAATAATACAAATAATCAATAATAAATATATAACATATAAACATTAACTTGCAATATGTGTAAATATGAAATATTATATATATATTAAATAAAAGGAGACAAATATATGTCAAAAAAAGTTTTAGTACCATTAGCTGAAGGTGTTGAAGAAATTGAGGCTGTAACAATTATCGATGTTTTAAGAAGAGCAAATATTGAAGTTGTTACTGCTTCTTTAACTGACAATTTGGAAGTAAAAGGTGCACATAATATCACAATAAAAGCAGATGCTACTTTAGAAAAAATTATGAACTATGATTTTGATGCAATAGCACTACCAGGCGGATATGGCGGAATGAATAATTTGAAATCAGATATCAGAATAATAGATAAAATAAGAACTATGTTTGAAGATAAAAAATTAGTATCAGCAATTTGTGCCTCTCCTATAGTATTAGGTGAAGCTGGAGTTATAACAGGAAAATATACTTGTTATCCTAGCTGTGAAAGTTCTGTTAAAGGCGGAGAATATGTAGAAAAAGATATAGTTGTTTGCAATGACAATGTAATCACTTCTAAAGGTCCTGCTACTACAGTATTTTTTGCTTTAGAGTTAGTAAAATATTTAAATTGTTCTAATGAAGAATTATCTAATTCATTATTAATACCTTTTATAAAATAAATTACAAATAATATTGATTTTACAAATCTTTTATATATATTATATAATATATATAAAAGATTTTTTTAAGGATAAAAAATTGAAAGTTATTATACCAGCTGCCGGAGAAGGCACAAGATTAAGACCACATACAATTACAAAACCTAAACCAATACTTCCTATAGCAGGTTCTACAATTATAGATTTCATAATGACAGAAATTTCTTCTATACAAGATTTAGAAGAAGTTATATTTATTGTTGGTTATTTAAAAGACCAAATGATTGAATATTTACAAAATAAATATAAAGATATCAAATTAACATTTGTAGAACAAAAAGAGTTTAAGGGATTAGCTCATGCCATTTATCTTACAAAAGAATATATAAAAGATGATGATAAAATATTTATTATTCTTGGAGATACTATATTTAAATTGAATTTATCTCATATAGTAAGTAAGAATGAAAATGCTCTTGGTGTATGCGAAGTAGATAATCCAAGCAGATTTGGAGTTGCCATTTTAAATGAAAATGGTGTCATAACAAAATTAGTAGAAAAACCACAAGAACCTATAAGTAATTTAGCTCTTACTGGTATGTATAATATTGTCAATTCAAAAGAATTATTTGATTCTATAAAATACATTATTGACAATGATATAAAAACCAAAAATGAATATCAGCTTACAGATGCATTGGAACATATGATAGAAAACGGAATAGTATTTAAAACATTCAAATTAGATGGCTGGTACGACTGCGGTGAAAAATCTACTATGATAGAAACTAACAGAACTATAATAAAACATGAAATATTGAGCAAAGGAATAAAAGACACAGCTATAATACCTCCTGTATTTATAGATAAAGATGTAAAAATAGAAAGTTCTGTTATCGGACCTTATGTACATATTGGAAGAAATTCAAAAATAGAAAATTCTATATTAAAAAACTGCATAATATTTGAAGAAACAAGCATAACAAATGCATTTATGGATAACTCTATAATATCAGAAAAAGCCAGCTATAAAGGAAAAACGCATTCTATGGATATAGGTGCTTCTATAACAATAGAACAAAATTAAAAATTATTATAAAAAGTGAGATTATATATCTTTATATAATTTCACTTTTTTATTTATAATGTAGCATTCATAAATGCCATCACTATAAACTGCAAAAGACTTACTGCTAAAAATATAGCTGTATCCATTATTAAAAGTGAATACGGATAATTTGTAAGTATAACAGAAAATCTCACCTTATCAGCTATCACTAAAAAAGCATAAAATAAGAAACTTATTATCAATTTTATATGACTTCCCAAAGGTATAAAATACGAAAATGTCATAAAATATAATGCTACTAATAAACTTTGAATAAAAGAGAATAATTCAAAATAATAAATCATTTTAAGTCTATTATTCCAATTACGCACACCCGGAAGAATTTCTCTTGTATAATTAAATTTCTTTATAAATTGAAATTCTAATATAAATCTTGTAGCTAAAAATTTAACAATATAACAAGCTACAACAAATTCCAAATATTTTACTACTACATTTTCCATAATTAAAAATTATATAAATACCATTCATCACAATTCTTACAAAAATCTATATTCTTAGATACATTATCATTATAATATTTATCTAATATACTCCATATATTTTCTAAACTAGAATTATATATTGAATCTATCTTCTTTTCTTTATTTATATCAAATCTGCAAATATACACATCGCCGTAAGAATCTATAAATAAATCTCTAGCTAAATGCCAGCAGCCTACATTTATAAGAGGGGCCATATCCCCTACTCTATTATCATCTACAATTCCTCTATAAGTATAATATTTCTGCATTATAATTTCTATTTTGTATTTATCAAAATATTTATAGTATGAAGCTAAATAATCAAAATTATCCTTCTGTTTTACTATCTGTAAATAAGTATTTTTAGGTTCTCTCAACAAATAATAATCTATATTAGAAATTATATTTTTTATATCAGAACCCTCATATATTTTATTATAAACATTTTCATCTACAGTATCTAAATGAATAATCACATGCAAATTATTTCTTTCAGCCTGTAAACCAATTAGTCTTTTAGCTTTCTCGCTGTCAAGAAGCGATGCATTTGTTTCTAAATATATATTAACACTTTTGTTTGATGTAGCATAATCTAATATTTCAAAAATATCTTTATTAAATAATGGTTCATAATGACTTCCTATAGACATATGAAAATCATTACAAAAATCATATAATTTATCATAAATAGTTTTAAACTCTTCCAAAGTAATATTTTTTTCTTCTTTAGAAAGTTCTGCTTTAAATGCCTCGCTTTTTAATAAATATTTATTTACTGAATTTTGTCTATTAGTGATATCTATTTCTATATATGAAGGCAATGTTCTTCTTATGCTAGGATCTTTTTCTATCAAATTAACAATTTCATCATAACTTTTATTATTTATAAGTTTTTTAATAAGAATATTGTTTCTTTTACTGTCTGCAAAAAATGAAAGTCTGTAATATCTCATATCATGATTAGATATAAGTATTTCTATTTCAAAGAAGTTAGGATCAACAAAAACAATATTATTTATAGCATTTTCAGAAGGTTTTATATTTTTTGTTTTTATAATATTAAATAATTTCTCAAAAGCAGTTCTTCTTATTATTATAGGTACAATTCCAAGAGGATAATTTTCACCATAACTAAAATAGGCAATATTTTCTTCATGAATTTTTGTAAGTTTTACAGTTTCATCTATATTGAATAAAGGCATATTAGATGGTATGTAAATGATATTATCATAATTTTCACTTTCATTAAAAATATTATTCAAATAATTATCTATATTTTCAAGATCATTATTTTCTATATATTTAACATCACAAGTTAAAGCATCTTTTAAAAGATTAATTTTTTCATTAAAAATACCATCAAACTCTTTAGAAAATTCATTGCTAAAAGATTTATCAACCAATACTAAAAAACTCATTATACTACCTCTTTTTAATTAATTAAATAAAATCCATAATGCTATCAGGAGTCCTTATTATAAGATTACAAACTCCGCATACATATAAATTATTTTCTATATTATCATCATCAATATTATATACTGCTTCTAAATTATTTATATCATTATCTAATATTTTTAAAAAACTGCTTGCTCCGCAATAAGGACATCTATATATTAAACCTTCAAGTATATTTTCAACATTAATTCTCTCATATTTATTTTTTCCATACATTTTAATTCTGTTATTTATATATCTATGAGGAAAAATTTCTATATATTCATTTAAAGCAATTTTTTTGAAAGGATTAGATTTTATAGTTTTTATTTTATTTTCTCCAATAAGAGAATGAAACTGCTCCATAGAAATATTATGCAAATTAAGCAAATCAAGAAATTTATCATTTGTAAGTTTATAATTGTCTGCTGTTATATGCTCAGGATAATCGCTTACAACAAGTCTTGATTCATCTCTATTTTCTTTAAATACTCCAAATTCTCCGAAAAGATATTTATTATCTTCATGATATGCAAATAATCCCATAAGACAATCGGCACCGCTCTCATAAGAATAATCACAATATAAAACATTATCAAAACTTTTTATATATTCTATTGCAGGATCAGATTTATATATATTATGAATAATTTTTTCTTCGCCTAAAATATTATTTACATCTTTCATAAATAATCCTATTAGTCAGAGTAAGAAGCCAACATATCTTCCTGTTCTTTTTTAAATAGAGCATCAGTTATTTCAGTTATCTCTCCGTCCATAAATCTGTCAAGTTTATAAAGCGTAACATTTATTCTATGATCAGTGACTCTGTTCTGAGGGAAATTATAAGTTCTTATCCTTTCACTTCTATCACCTGAACCTATTTGATCCCTTCTTTCTTTAGCTTCTTTAGCCTTTCTTTCAGCTTCCTCTTTTTCATATATCCTAGCACGCAATACTTTTAAAGCCTTAGCCTTATTTTTATGCTGACTTTTTTCATCTTGACATTGAACCACTAAACCTGTAGGTAAATGTGTAATCCTTACAGCACTATCAGTAGTATTAACAGATTGACCTCCAGGACCGCTTGAACGGAATATATCAACTCTTATATCTTCATCTTTAATAATAACTTCACTTTCCATAGCTTCCGGCATAACTGCAACTGTAGAAGCAGATGTATGAATTCTTCCGCCTGATTCGGTAGCAGGTATTCTTTGAACCCTATGTGTTCCACTTTCAAATTTTAATGTTCTATACGCATTTTTTCCAGACACAGAAAATATTACTTCTTTATACCCGCCAAGCTCTGTAGGACTTATATCTATTATTTCCATTTTTAAATTGGCTCTTTCTATAAATCTTGAATACATTCTAAATAAATCGCCTACAAATAAAGCAGATTCATCTCCTCCAGTACCTACTCTAATCTCAACTATAATATTTTTTCCGTCATTTTTATCTTTTGGAAGTAATAGAAGTCTAAGATCATTTATTATATCTTCTTTTTTCTGATTAAGCTCATCTATTTCCATCAATGCCATTTCTTTAAGTTCTTTATCCGTATCGGCATTATTAATCATTTCATTTGATTCATCTATCTGTTTTAATACAACTTTTAACTTTCTGTATCCTTCAACAATATCTTCTATTTCAGATTTCTTTTTCATCAAATCTTGAATTACTCTATTATCTTTTATATTAGCATCATTAAGCTTTTTTACTATATCTTCATAAGTATTTTCTACAAGTGACAGTTTATCAATTATTGACATAAAATAAATTTCTCTCCAAAAATAATATGCAATTATATACAAATAATAATATTTATCAACTATTATAAAAATGACTATTTAGTTACACTATTAAAATTAGCTTTAAAATCTATATTAATATGAGTATAATTAGAAGTAATAGTAGAACCTACTATTATACTGTTAGGATAACTCCAAGTTCTAAGAGGTATATCAAAATCTCTCAATATATTCTGTGATTTTGAAAGCTGTATAGTAAATATATAATCAGCATCCATATCTTTAGAAATTTGACTTTTTATATAAGATGCTAAATTTTCCTGATCATAACTATTATCTATTACAGTCTCAATAGCCTTCTCATCTTCACTAGCAAAATATATAGTACCTATAAAAGTATAATAAAGTGAATGTCCATTATTCAAATCATAAGAATATATAAAATTATTATTATAACTTCTTTCGCCTTTATTGAGATCAGGATATTTTTCTAATAAAGCTATTTCCAATTTTGGAAGTAAAGAATTATCATTTTCTATATTAAATATAACAACAGGATAAATAATCTCTGATCTTTTTGCTTCTATATAAGCTATAGCCATTTCTCCATATAAATCATTTATAATACTTCCAAAAGAATAAATATCATTCATTTTTGTGAATAAATTATATATTTCAGAAGATAATTTATTATCATGTTTATATCTTAAATCATTATATACTATAGGATAAAGCCCGGCTAAATAAGATTTAACTCCCAAATACATAATAGTTCTTTCTTTAGATAAATAATTCTGTATATCTATATTACCGTCTAATCCATAAAGTGAATATCTGTCAGAACCGCCGTATTCATAATCAACATAAATATCAGCAAGTCCATTGTCATCATTCAATTTAATATTACCATACATTGAATAAACATTATTAAAATATTTTAAAGGAGTAAATAAAAGAGAACCTTCGCAATTATTATAATCATATAACTGTTTGTTTATATAAAAAGACACATCAGAATCATAGCTGTTTTTTACATTATTAAGCAATGCTATATCTTCCAAATTATCTGGTTTAGAGTTAAAGAAATCTATTAATTTTTTTATATTATTATAATGCTTTGTTGCTATCAAAACACCTTTATGAAAGCTAAAAAATAAATATGGACTTCCATTATCTAAAGTATATATTTTTTTTCCGCCATAATTTACTTTTTTTATATTATAAGATTTATTATCTATAGTTAAACTTTCAGAATTAAAAAATGATTTTAATAGAAAAGCATTTAATTTTCCAATATCAAAAAGATAAAAAAGCTCTGAATTTTCTAAACTTCCATTATATCCCCATAAAAGCAAAGCTGCATTTCTTTTTAATATAGGCTTTGAAGCAAATTTCACAAAAAAATTATCATTTGTTTGTAATTTATGAGAAAAAGCTTCAACACTTCTAAGCAATATAGAAAAATCATACATAGATTCATCATGAGATATTCTATATGCATATATGGAATCAGATAATTTTAAAACACTTTTTTCAAGACTTTTAACACTAACATAAGCAATACTGTCTTTTGGTATTTTCACATCAGACATATCTTTTTTATGCAAGCCATAAGGAAAATAACCAAATATAGCAAATATTACTATTATCACAGTTAATATAATAGATAATATCAAAAATAATTTAATCTGTCTTTGTCTTTTAATACTTACCATACAAAATTATTTCCTTAAATTTAATTATCTATTATTACATAATATTAACTTTTTCTTATTTATATTATTAGTATTTTCGTAAAAATTTAAAAATCATTTATACAAAAAAAGCCGATTCAAGCATAAAAACCTGAACCGGCCTTACTTATATGAATAATATATTTATTATTTCATAGATTCAACTATAGCATCAACTAAAGCATCCATTTCACCAACGTTAGCTTCTTTCATAGAAGAAGAAACAGAAATTTGAGTATCTAAAATTTCACATTGTTTCAAGTTATTTTCTATGAATTCCTGCATCAAAGCACCAGATTTAGGAGCCCAAGAACCATTTTCGATAAGAGCAAATTTACGTTTTTGAACATTAAGAGCTCTCATATCATCTAAATAGTTATGCATAGGTGGATAAATATTTAGGTTATAAGTAACAGAAGCTAATACAATGTGGCTTAGTTTGAAAGTATGAGCGATCAAATAAGAAACATCAGTGCTAGAAACATCGCACATAGTGATATTAGTTATTCCTTTTTCAGCTAATTTGCAAGCTAAAACACCAACCATATCTTCAGTGTTGCCGTACATAGAAGCATATACGATTAATACACCTTTTTCTTCAGGTTCATAAGTGCTCCATTTGTTGTATTTGTCAAGTATATAGCCTAAATTGTTTCTCCAAATAGGTCCATGTAAAGGACAGAACATTTTAATTTTATCAATAATTCCGCCAGCTTTTTTAAGTAAGTTTTGTACATGAGGGCCATATTTACCAACGATATTAGTATAATATCTTCTAGCCTCATCTAACCAATCTCTGTCGAAGTTAACTTCATCATTGAATAATCTACCATCTAAAGCTATGAAAGAACCGAAAGCGTCAGCAGAGAATAATACACCATTATAAGTATCAAAGCTAACCATAGCTTCAGGCCAGTGTACCATTTGAGCACCAACGAAAGCAATTTCATGTTTTCCGAATTTTCTTGTATCGCCTTCTTTTACAACATCTTTTTTATCTTCAGGAATAGCGAAACCAAATTGATCCATAAACATAAATGCTTTTTCTGTAGATATAACTTTAGTTTCTGGGTGACGTATTAAAACTTCTTCTATAGAAGCAGCATGATCTGGTTCCATATGGTTAATAATCATATAGTCAAGTTTTCTGCCATTTAAAACATATTCTAAGTTATCTAAGAATTGTCTGCAAACAGCCCAGTCTACTGTATCAAAAAGAACAGTTTCTTTTTCTTCTACAAGAACATAAGAGTTATAAGAAACACCTCTAGTTAAAGGGTGTACATTTTCAAATAAAGCTAAGCGATGTTCATTCGCTCCAACCCAATATAAATCTTCAGTAACTTTTCTAACACAATGCATTATTTTCCTCCTTAATTATTGCATAGATTTCATTTTTAGTGATTAAGCTTCTATGAAGTTAGCTTTTTCTTCACTACATTCTGGACATACCCATTCTTCTGGTAGAGATTTAAACTCAGTACCTGGAGCGATTTCAGATTCAGGATCACCTAATGCAGGATTATATTCATAACCACAACCAGTACATACATAGCATTTTTGTATTTGTACAGTTTTCTTAGGAGCTATTCTCTTCATTTTTTTGAATGGAACTTCTGCAGGTTTTTTAGCACCTGTATCTAAAGCTTTAGCTAATAAAGGTAAAATTTCTTTAACATCACCAACAATACCATAGTCAGCATTTTTGAAGATTTTAGCATTACCTCTAGTATTGATAGCAACTATAATAGCAGCATTTTTAATACCTTTTAAGTGTTGGTTAGCACCAGAAATACCGCAAGCTATATATAAGTTACCATTGAATTTTTGACCAGACATACCAACATATCTATTTATAGGAAGATATCTTAATTCTTCGGCAACAGGGCGTGAACATCCTATAGCAGCACCAGCAGCTTTAGCTAAATCTTCAACAAGTTTCATGTTTTCTTTAGCACCAATACCTTTACCAGCACTTACTACTCTTTCAGCCTCAAGTATAGGAGTATTTATATCGATACCAACTGAGAAATCAATACCGTCTTTTTTAAGAGCAGCTACTAAAGCATTAACTTTGTCTTCTGCTGAACCATCTTTAAAGATGATATTTCTTCTTTCACCAGTGATAGGTCCTTTTTTAGCCATAGGACCAGCAACAGCACCAGCAGGAGCTTTTGGCATTTTACCAAGTATAGCAGCAGAAATAACAACTCTTTGAATTTCGTTAGTACCTTCATAAATAGTACAAATCTTAGCATCACGGTAAGCTCTTTCAACCATGTAAGCACCTTTAATATAACCGTTACCGCCATGGATTTGAAGTGCATCATTAACTACTTCTAAACCTATATCAGAAGCATATTGTTTAGCCATAGCAGCTTCCATACCATAAGGTTCATGAGCTTGTTTTAATTCAGCAGCACTGTAAACTAAAAGTCTAGCAGCACGTAATTTAGTAGCCATATCAGAAAGTTTGAAAGCTACAGCTTGTTGCTGAGCAATAGGACGGCCAAACTGTATTCTTTCTTTAGCATATTCTAAAGCAGCTTCGTAAGCACCTTGAGCTATACCTAAAGCTTGAGCAGCAATACCTATACGTCCGCCGTCAAGAGTTTGCATAGCAATTTTGAATCCTTGACCTTCTTTACCAAGTAAGTTTTCTTTAGGAACTTTAACATCATTGAAAATTAATTGAGCTGTAGTAGATGAACGAATACCTAATTTATTATAGTGTTCGCCAAATTCAAAGCCTTCCCAGCCTTTTTCTACGATGAAAGCACTAATACCTCTAGTACCAATACCAGGAGTAGTAACAGCAAATACTACATAAGTGTCTGCTTTAGGAGCATTAGTAATAAATATTTTTTCACCATTTAATATATAATGATCACCATTTAATACAGCAGTAGTTTCTGTACCGCCAGCATCAGAACCAGCTTCAGGTTCAGTTAAACCGAAAGCACCTATTTTTTCACCTTTAGCAAGAGGAACCAAATATTTTTTCTTTTGTTCTTCAGTACCAAAAGCATCGATTGGATAAGAACCTAAAGAAGTATGTGCTGATAAAATTACACCTACACCGCCATCTACTCTTGAAAGTTCTTCTACTGCTATTGCATAACTTAATACATCAAGTCCTGCACCGCCATATTTCTTATCATAAGGTAAACCCATGATATTTAATTTTTTCTCGCCCATTTCAGCTACAGCTGCATCAGGGAATTTGTTATCTAAGTCAAGCTCTACTGCTATAGGTTTTACAACCTCTTCTGCCCAAGCTCTGACTTTAGCACGGAACGCTTCGTGTTGTTCAGTTGTTTTAAACATTTGCTTCTCCTTTAACATTATTATTTTTGTATACGAAATTGGAATAAATCTCAAAATTCAATTATTTATTGCTCTTTCTCCAAATTTTAGCTTTTTCAGCTTCTTTTACTAATCCGTCTCTTAAATCTGGATGAGCTATTGATATTAAAGCCTCTGCTCTTTGCCAAGTAGATAAACCTTTCAAATTAACTTTACCATACTCTGTTACAACATAATGAGTATTAGCTCTTGTATCTGTTACAACAGTACCATTAGCAAAGCTAGGAACTATTCTTGATTTTAATTGTCCGTCTTTACCCATTACTGTAGAAGATAAACAGATAAAGCTCTTACCGCCTTTAGATAAATAAGCTCCTAATACGAAGTCTAATTGTCCGCCAGCACCGCTTATATGTTTAAATCCAGTTGATTCTGCACTTACTTGTCCGAATAAATCTATTTCTACTGCATTGTTTATTGACATGAAATTATCTATAGAAGATATTACTCTTATATCATTAGTATAATCTACAGGAGCTGATAAACATTCAGGATTATTATGTAAATAATCATATAATTTCTTAGTACCAGCACCAAATGCATAGGTTTGTCTGCCTCTGTCTATATTCTTTTTAGAACCTGTTATTTTTCCAGATAAAGATATATCTACAAATGCATCAACATACATTTCTGTATGTACACCCAAATCTTTTAAATCTGATTCTGCTATTAAAGAACCTACTGCATTAGGCATACCACCTATACCTAATTGCAAACAAGCACCATTAGGAATTTCTTCTACTATGAGTTTAGCTACTGTTTTATCTACTTCTGTAGCACCGCCTGATGGCATTTCTTTTATAGGAGGATTCTGTCCTTCTACTATCATATCAACTTGATTAATATGAACTGCTTCTCCGCCTAAAGCACTTGAACCTAAACATCTAGGCATATTTTTATTAACTTCTACAATAACGCATTTACATCTTTCTATCATAGCCTGCATATGTGAAGCATTAGGTCCAAAGTTAAAATATCCATTTTCGTCCATTTCTGATACTTGGAACATTGCCACATCTATTCCGCGAGGCAAATCTCTATAATATCTAGGCATTTCTGAATAACGAATAGGATCATAGAAACAAAAACCTTTATCTACAGCCTTTCTTTCTAAGCCAGACATATGCCATGAGTTCCAAGTCATATGATTAGCAGCATCTGGAATCTTAAATATTTCTGGTTCCCAGAATAATATACCGCCTCTGAAATTGATGTCTGTTAATTCTGGGAGTCTTTTAGCTAATGCTTTATCTAATTCTATAGGTGTAGCTACTACCCAACCATAATCAACCCAATCTCCAGATTTTACAACTTTAACAGCTTCTTCTGCTGTAGTCAATTTTTCTTGATAAATCTTTTTATAATCCATGAAAAAAACCTCCCGGTTTCATATTTTTGAATAAAATTTTCTTTTTTTAATAAACTCTAGTATAGTAAATTTAA
Source organism: uncultured Brachyspira sp. (assembly GCF_944390845.1). GTDB lineage: Bacteria > Spirochaetota > Brachyspiria > Brachyspirales > Brachyspiraceae > Brachyspira > Brachyspira pulli. The sequence goes on along the minus strand of NZ_CALXRM010000002.1, from coordinate 30,750 downwards.
ATTCGATTGTCAATGAATTTTTACTTACAATAATTTTTTTTGTGTTTTTATAACCATAAATTTCATTTTTTTTGGTTCACCGAGTATTCATGTTTCAAATATTTTACTTAATCTTATTGTGAAAAAAAAATAATATTAAACATGTACATTAAAATTTAAAAAGCAAAATAAAACCATAATAAAACATGAATTAAAACTTTTGTATTGACTTTATATCAATATAAAATATAATAATTACTGCAAACGGACTTTTTACTTAAAAAACTTTAATTTTGGAGATTTATAAAATATGAAAAAAATAATATTATACATCTCAATCTTAATTATAATCATATCTTGTTCATCAAAAAAAGAAGAAATAGCACCATCTGAAGATATAGTAGTTAATATGGGAAGCGACCCTACAACTATAGATCCAACACTAAATGATATAGGGGTGGTGAGTACATATATATTACATGCTTTTGAAGGATTAACTAAAACAGATAAAAATAATGACATTATACCGGGTATAGCTGAAAAATGGGACATATCCGAAGATGGATTAACTTATACATTCCATTTAAGAACTAATGCCAAATGGTCTGACGGAAAGCCGGTAACTGCTTATGATTTTCAATATAGCTGGAGAAGAGCTGTAAATCCGCAAACAGATGCTTCTTTTGCTTATATGATGGAAATTATTAAAAATGCAACAAATATAAGACTTGGCACTATGGATATAACAAATCTAGGCGTAAAGGTTATAGATGATTATACATTAAAAGTAGAACTTGAAAATCCTTCCCTATTCTTTTTAGATTTTGTAGCTTCAACAGGTATATTTGTACCTTTAAGAGAAGATATTATTAAAGAATATGGAGATGAATGGACTTTAAGCCCTAAAACATATATTTGTAATGGTCAATATGTATTAAAAGAAAGAGTACCTGGAGAAAAAATAGTATATGAAGAAAATCCCAATTACTATAATAAAGAAGAAATAGTAGCTAAAAGAATAACTTTCGTATCTGATAATAATGTAGCAAATATAATAGATCAAATATTCCAAAATAAAGTTCATTTTTCAGCATTGGAACCTCCTGCTAATGAATTAGAATATCTTACTAGAAAAGGTTATATAAAACCCAATGATGCTATAGGTACTATTTATCTTGAATTAAATATAACAAATGAAGGATTAAACGATAAAAGAGTAAGACAAGCATTATCACTAGCTATAGATAGAAGATATATAGTAAACAATATAGTAAGAGGTGCTCAAACTTCTGCCGGAGCTTTTGTACCGCCTGCTGTAAAAGGAATAAAACATTCTTTTAGAGATGAATCAAGCAACTTTATAGAATTAAATAATTATCAAGCAAATATAGAAAAAGCTAAAGCATTAATGGCTGAAGCAGGATACAGTAACGGACAAAATTATCCTGTATTAACATTGAAAGTATCCCCAGGTATATTCTATGAAGTTGGAAAAACTATACAGCAAATGTGGAAAGAGGCATTAAATATAGATATTAAATTGGAAGAAGAAGAATTCCTTGCTACATTATTAGCTCTAACAAGAAAAAAATATCAAATAGCTAGAATGGGCTGGACTGGCGATTATTATGATCCTATGACAATGCTTGATATTATGGTAAGTTACGGGGGTGTTAATCACTCAGGATTTTCAAATGCTCAATATGACAATTTAATATTAGAAGCAAAAAAATCACATGATAATAATTTAAGAATGCAAAATATGATAAAAGCTGAATCTATATTATTAGATGAAATGCCTATAATACCTTTATATTATAAAACTGATTCATTAATAGTTAATCCAAATCTTAAAGGCTTAGTTTTAAATCCGCTTGGAAGACATAGATTTAATTACTGCTCTGTTGATATAGTTACTAATACTACCGCAAAATAATTTTAGCTATTTAATTTGATTGATAGAATATATTTATAAACTATCAATCAAATTAATATATCTAATTTTTTACTCTGCCCTATTATTATAAAAGTCTTAATATTTTCAATAACTTCAAAAACATAAAAAATACTTAACTTTATTAAAATATAAACCATATATTACTTGCTATATAAATATAATTCATTAAAAATAACATTTTATTATAAACATACACAAAAGTTAACATATTGTATTTTTACTATTTTATACTAAAATATATAACACATCAAAAAAGGAGATTATTTATAATGAAAAGGATTATATATACAGCCATTTTATTATCAGCTTTAATATTATCTTGTTCATCAAAAAAAGAAGTATCAAAAGATGAAATAGTTGTATCGCTTGGAGGAGAAGTAGCAACTATAGATCCTCATCTTAATACTGCAAGTGCAGGAACTGTTTATATAAGACATTTTTTTGAAGGACTTATGAAAAAAGATAAAGACGGAAAACTTACAGGAGGAATTGCTGAAAATTATAGCATGAGTGAAGATGGACTCTCTTATTTATTTTATTTAAGAACTAATGCAAAATGGTCTGACGGACAGCCAGTAACTGCTGATGATTTTGTATATAGTTACAGAAGATTTGTTGATCCTAATACTGCTGCTCCTTATGCTGCACTTATGGCACCTATAAAAAATGCTTTAAAAATTTTTCATGGTGAAATGCCGGTAGAAGAATTAGGAATAAAAAAAATAGATGATTACACATTAGAAATAACTTTAGAAAATCCTACTGCATATTTTTTAGAACTTGCTGATATGTTTGTACCGGTAAGAAAAGATATTATAGAAAAATATGGTGATACTTGGGTAGAAAAACCAGAAACTTATATAGGAAATGGTCCTTATAAAATGGTTGAGAGAATCAGAGATGATAAAATAGTAATGGAAATTAATACCAACTATTATGACAAAGATCAATTAGTAGCTAAACAAATAACTGTTTCTATGATATCAGATAAGAATACTGCATTAGCTGCTTTAAGAAACGGACAAGTACATTTTTCTAATTTAGTACCGGCTCAAGAAATAGATAACTTAAAAAAAGAAGATTTAATAGTAATGAATCCGGCTTATGGTACTGTATATTTTGAGATGAACTTAACTAATGAAGCATTTAAAGATTCAAGAGTAAGAAGGGCATTAGCTCTTGCCATCGACAGAAATTACATAGTAGAATCAGTAAACAGATCCGGTCAAATACCTGCCGGAGCTTTTGTTCCTCCTCTAATAAGCGATTATGAAGGAGAGTTCAGAGCCAATGGAGGAGATTATATAAGCGTACAAAGCGATGATTATCAAAAGAATATTGAAGAAGCTAAAAAACTTATGGCTGAAGCAGGATACCCTAACGGAGAAAATTATCCTGTTATAGAGGTATTAGTTGCAAATGACGGTAATGTCGTAATGGTTGAAGCTATACAGCAAATGTGGAAAAATATCGGAGTTGATGCCGTTATTGTGCCTAGAGAATGGTCTGTTATACTTCAAAGCTTTAGAGATTTAAGTTATCAAATGGTTTTAAGCGGTTGGACTGGTGATTATAATGACCCTATGACTATGTTAGAATTATATTTAAGTTATGCTCCTAGCAATCCGGGATACAATAATCCTGAATATGATAAACTTATTGAATCTTCTAAACATATAGTTAATCCTAAAGATAGAATGACTGTTCTTCATAATGCTGAATCTATACTTATGTATGATATGCCTATAATACCTATACATTACAGATCTAATGTTTTAATGGTATCTAAAAAACTTAAAGATTATAAATTAGATCCTCTTGGAAAATACAGATTCCATTATTCTTATTTAGAAAAATAATTTTTTATTTATTATAAAAAGATTTATTGATTAAAAATCAAAGGAGATTGGAAAAATCTGATCTCCTTTTTTGTATAAAAATCAATTTTTAGTATATACCTAAACAACTATATTTTGTCAATTTTTACTTTTTTGTAAATGTAATTTTTGTTTATTAATAGTATAAAATATTATTAAGTTTTGTTTGAAATGTGAAGTAAAAACAAGATTTGTGTCAAAAATGCAGTCTTTCGCGAAGCGTATCCGAGTTTATCGAGGATATAGGTTCTTTGTGTCAATACCACAGGCACTCCTTTCAGTCGCAAAAGAACTGGGGGTGTTACGAAGTACGCAGAGCGGTGGGCTAGTCCCCACAAATAACCTAAATTTAAAATTGTATTTTTTGACAAACTATAAAATTTTTGGTATATACTGAAAATTTTTGAGTTTGTCAATTTTTTGTTGTTCTTTTTCCCGCCACACGCCACAGGCGGACAGCGTCAAAGTAGCAAAAAACGCATATGCTACAGCTTAATATTAAAAAAATATCTATCAAATATAGTGTAATACCATAATTTTAGTTCACACCTTTTCGCAGGTACGCAGAGCTGTGGGCAAAGCCTATATATACAAAATAAAATATAAATTTATTTTGACAAAATATAGTTGTTTAGGTATATATCAATCTTTAATATAAAAATATTATATTTAGTTAATACTTTATGAATTGATATAAATATAATTAATGAATAAGATATAAACAGAGTTTCATTTATATAAATGATAATGAACACTTTGATGAGCAATAAATAAAAAAATAAAAATAATTTAACAAAATAAATTTTATTAATACTATAATAAAAAGAAGAGATGCTATATAATAAATACAGCATCTCTTACTACATTTTCATAAACCATATGTTTTCATAAACCTATCAAACCCAATTAATCATCAAATTGCTGTCCCATTAACTGTCCATTAGATGATACGTATAATTCCATCATATTATTAAGTTTTATTTTGAAATTGCCCCACTCTTTTTCTACATCTACAACCATAGCTTGAGGATAAGTCTTTTTTATTGTGTTTGCAACTGCTGGAGGTAATACATTCATAGGTACAGGATTATATTCTCCGTCTATGTTTACCCATTCTCCATTAGGCATAAAATCTATTTTAGAACCATTTGATAAACTAACTTCAAATTTTCCGTCATCTCTTTCTACTTTCCATATTTGAACACCAGGATATACTTGCTGTATAAATGATCTAGCTTTCTGCGGAAGTGAAGAAGCTGGAACTACCCAATCTGCAAATAAGCTTGATGCTGAAAAAATAGTTAATGATATTAATAAAACAAATAATCTTTTTATCATAGTTAATCTCCTTATTATTATTTTATAAGCAGGTACCTTGTAAATTATCTTTACAATTATAAGTATAGCAGAAAACTAATTAATGTCAATATATTTTACTTTTATTTTACGATTTTTTTACAAAATCTTTAATTAACGTTTAATTTATTACTACATATACAACATTGTATAATTTATTAATTCTATTTATTTAATATTATTGATTTTTATTGAATATTATATATATTTTTACAATCATTTTTTATTAATGTTTTATTAAAAAAATTAGGAATTATAATCATGAAAAAAAAGATTTATTTTGCTATACCTATAATAGCAGTGGCATTGATATTAGCAGTTTCATTTTATAGAAGCAAGGAAAAATATGTAAGAGCAACAGTTATTATAAGCGATACTATACTTAATATAACAGCTCAAACTTCAGCAAAAGGAATGGAAAAATTAGTAGACAGCATTACTAATGAAATAAACAGAATAGATTATATACTAAATCCATATAATGAATCATCTGAAATAGCAAAGATTAATAAAGAGAGTTTATCAGGAAAAAAAGAAATACCAATATCTGATGAAATGGCACATATAATGTCTACAGGTTTGAGATATTCAAAATTAAATCCCTCATTTGATATAAGCGTAAGACCTTTAATAGAGCTTTGGGGATTTGGTGTTAAAGAAAATCAAACGGTACCAAAACAATCTGAAATAGATAATGCTTTAAATAATATAGATTATTCAGCGGCATCTATAATAACAAATGAAGATAATAAAAAAATATTGCAGTTATCAAAGCCATTAACTTTTGATTTTGGCTCTTATGGTAAAGGCTATATTATAGAGAAGTTAAAAACAATATTTGAAAAAAACAATATAAAAAATTATTTAATAGATTACGGCGGAGATACTTATGCCAATGGAGTTAATAATAAAGGAAAAGCTTGGGTGGTAGCAATAAGAAATCCGAGAAATGATGCTGACGGTTATTTGGGATTATTGGAATCTACAAATTATACTATAGTTACGAGCGGTGATTATGAGAGATATTTTACACAGGACGGAACCAATTATCATCATATAATAGATGCTTCAATTGGATATCCTACATACAACAGTATATCAGCCACTATAGTTCATACCAATGCTGAAGAAGCAGATGCTTTATCAACAACAGCATTTTTGATGGGTACTAACTTTTTTACTAATGAGGCTTTTAAATACAAAGAAGCCTATATAGTAACACCTCAAGGGGAATTGTTCATAGTAACTAATGAGAATTTTTAATTAAATATATATTGTGTCAATTTTTATTTATGCATTATCAATAAAATAATATAGAATTGACACAGTATATACTAAAAATTTTTAAGTTTATCATTTTTTTAGTCAACTTTTTCCCGCCGCATACGCTCTGCGGACTTCGTCAAAGAACCTTATATCCTCGACAGGCTCGGATACGCTCCGCGAAAGTGCAAGTGCAAAATTACTACTAAATCATACTAAAAATGTCTTGCTATAAGATAAATTATTAATTTTTACACAATAATAAGTAATTAGCCGCACTTATAGAGGACATTCTGTAAGAATAAGCTATACTGTGCGGGTTGCCGCTACGGCTAGTAGTTGACAAAATATAATTGTTTAGGTATACACTAAATATATTTAAAAATTACTAATATGCTTTCTCCATAGCATTTTACTTCATAGTTCATTACATCTTTAACTATATTTTGAAAGGCTTCATCTTCCAAGAATTTTTTATAATAATCAGCACCGAACTCTGCAGCAAAAAGTCCATTATCATTTAATATTCTTCTCTCTATTATATTTTTTATAACATCAAAATATATTTTTGAATGATAAGGCGGATCTAGATATATTATATCAAATTTATCATTAGTTTTTTTTACATAATCATCAGCTGAAACTCTTTTTATCTTATAAAGATTTTCATCATTTCCAAATATTTCTTTGGCATTTATAAATATAGTTTTAACAGCTTCTCTGTCTATTTCTATCAAAGCGGCATGCTTGGCATTTCTGCTTAGAGCCTCAAATCCCATAACACCGCTTCCAGAACAAAGATCCAAAAAAGTTTTATTTTCTATATCAACTATATTAAAAAAAGCCTCTCTGACTTTACCCTGAGTAGGTCTAAAATCTCTTTTAGGAGTTATAATTTTTCTTCCTTTTTTATTTCCTGATATTATATACATGTTGTCTTTCCTGATATTATATAAATGATTTTTATATTTTTATTTATATAAAATCCTAATTTGAGCAAATGCTGCATTTGTGTTCAAATAAAGTATATTGTCATAAGTACCCATTACAAAATTAGTTTCTCCAAAACTTATACTGTCGCCTGTTGGAAGCGAAATACTTCCGAAAGCACTTGAAGCCTTTATATGAACCTGTACTTTATCGCTAATTAAAATCACTGTGTCAGCAAATACAGTATTTACATCTATACATCTATTTCTATCTATTTCTAAATCTGATAAATCTATAGTTCTTGTTTTGAAATATACATTATATTTTGATTTTTTATTCTTTGGTATATTATCTCCTACATAATGTGCCCCTAGAAGTATATATACGCCAAGAAAAATAATAATCATTCCTATAATCATTCTAAATATAGGAGTGTATAATATAAAAGGCATATTAATATTGAAACAGTATCTTACAAGAACATATATTCCCGTACCTATTACAAATAATCCTAAAATTATTTTTGAAGCGTAAAAGCCTCTGCCGAAAATCATAGATGAACCCCAAGCTATTATCAAAAGAGCTACTACTATTGTAAATACTGGGGTGTATGCCAATGCCGGAATATAAATATGAAAAACATATTGAAGCAGTATATAAGCACCTATCACTATTACAATTGTACCTATTAAAAATCTTGAAAATATAAATTTCATACTTTAAAACCTTAAAACCTATTTTTTATATACTAACTAATATTAACAAAAAAACAAGTATTTTATAAAAATAATTAATATTATAAAATAAACTTTTATTAAATAAATTTTATGTTATTATATATAAACTTATTTTTTCACTTATATAATACCTTGGAAATGTATATATGCTCATATTGAATATATTATATAATATTATTATTTACCCAATAGAATTCATTATAGAAATATTATTTTTTCTATTTAATAATATATTGAATTGTTCATACAGCATGAGTATATTTTTATTAAGTTTATCTGTAAATTTATTATCACTGCCTCTTTACAATATAGCAGAAATATGGCAAAGCAAAGAACGTGATATTCAAAACAAAATGAAGCAGATGATAGATAATATAAAATCCGTATATAAAGGCGATCAGCGTTATTTGCTTATAAGAACCTGCCAAAGAATTAACGGATATAAAATGATTTATGCTTTCAGAGGTGTTTTAGGGTTGCTTATACAAATACCTTTTTTTATTGCAGCTTATAATTTTATATATAGTTTGAATGATTTATCTCAAGGTTCTTTTTTATTTATAAAAGACTTTTCAAAGCCTGATAATTTGATTAATGGTATTAATTTACTGCCTTTTACTATGACAATTTTTAGTATTCTTGCAGGATTTGTTTACAGTAAAAAATTAAGTTTTAAAGAAAGTATGCCTCTTTATATTACATCAATAATATTTTTGGTTTTACTCTATAATTCTCCTTCCGGATTATTGTTTTATTGGAATTTGAATTGTTTGTTTTCATTAGTTAAAAATATAGTTATAGAATACAAAATATATAAATTATTCGATAAAAATAAATTATTATACAATACAGCAGCGGTATTAATTTTTGTAATATTATTGTTTTTTTCAAATAAAAAAATAGATATTATTTTAACTTTATTCATAGCAGTACTAGCGACATTAAATTTTGATTATATAGATAAATTACTTATTCAAAATAAAGTTTTTATAAAAAATAGAAAAAAACTTCTTATAGCATCATGTTTAATTATTGCAATATTATCAGGATTATTTATACCAAGTTCATTGATTAATAGTTCCATATCCGATTTTAAAAATCATTTAATTTTGATTATTAATAATTTTTCTATAAGTATTGGAATATTTTTATTTTATCCAATTTTTTTATATGCATTATTTTCCAGTAAAATAAAAAACTATTTAACTTTAATTTTTTCTTTCTTAGCAATATTATTCGTACTTGATACATTTGTTTTAAGCGGAAATTATTCAAATATTAATTCTGATTTTATATTTGATAATGTTAATTCTCTTATTCCTTCTTTTAAAGATATAATAATAAATATTTTAATTATATCTGTTTCATTGGTATTTATTTCTATAATGATAATAAAATATAAATGCAGTATTTTAATAAACATTTATTCTATAATATCTTTAGTATTAATTTTATCTTCTATTTTTTATACTTATGGAATATTAAATTATAATGACAATAAAATTACTAAAAAGATTTCTGATAATGAAAAAATATTCAATATTTCAAAGAAAGGAAATAATATATTTGTAATAATACTAGACAGAGCCGTATCAACATATTGGTTAGATGCATTTAATAGATTCGATAATTATAAAGATATATTTGATGGTTTTGTACTTTATCCTAATACAGTTTCTTATAACTATAATACAATAACAATAGCTTCTCTTTATGGAGGTTATGATTATTTGCCTTATGAAATTAGTACGAATAAAAAATATAATCTTACAAATGTTCATAATAAAGCACTATTAATGCTTCCTTTCACTTTAGAGAGATACAATTATAAATCATACATATTTGAACCAGTTTATGCCAACATGTCTTTTGAAGGTGATTTAAGTATATTTAATAATTTTACCAATATAAAAGCCTATAATAAAGATTATATTTATGATTATAGTATAAACAAATATACAAATGAAAATAATATTTATACAGATAATTTGGATAATGATAAATTGATTAGATTTTCATTTTTTAGAATGATTCCGGTATGGTTCAGACAAACATTATACAGCGGAAGCAGATGGTTTATAAATAAAAATAATACTATGAATACAAGCATAGAAAATTATGCTATATTGGATTCTATAAAAGATTTGATTAATATAGAAGAAAAAGGCAATAATTATAATATACTTCATAATAATACAACCCATGAACCTCATTATTTTTTGCCTAGTTTAATACCTACAGTTAATTCAAATTATATAGATACAAATGATTTGAAAATATATAAAGATACTAACAGCGTTAAACATTTTTATGCTAATGCTGCTTCTATGAAATCAGTTGCTAAAATAATAGATTTTTTAAAACAAAATAATATTTATAATAATACTAAAATAATAATAATTTCAGATCATGGTTATAGAGTAAATTCTAAATATTTTGATAAGCCTAATATGAAATTCATTGCCTTATATAATGCTTTACTGATGTATAAAGATTTTAATTCAAAAGGAAGATTAATTATAAATACTAACTTTATGACGGTAGCAGACATGCCATATTTAGCAACTAAGCATATAAAAGGAATAAAAAACAGATTCAATAATAAAATAATAACTAATGATTATAAAACAAATGGTGCTAATATAATAAGAATCAGAAGCTGGAAGCCTGAGAAACAAAATTCAAATACTTATGATTTTAATACTTATTATCATGTAAAAAATAATATATTAAACACTAATAATTGGAAACTATATAAATGGAATTATGAAAACAATTACAGTAAAGAAATAGATTTGTCACTAGGCTTTAATGAAGAAATATAATGAAATAAGAAACATAAATAAAAATGAATAAAGTATTAATATATACCCAAACAACTATATTTTTTCAATTTTATTGTTTGTGGTGTTTGCCCTGCCTGCGGAAAGGTGTAAACTAAAATTATGGTATTACACTATATTTAGTAGATATTTTTTATATTAAGCTGTAGCATATGCGTTTTTTGCAACTTTGACGAAGTCCGCAGAGCGTGTGCGGCAAAAAAGTTGCTAATTCTATATAAAGTGCATCGGTTGACAAACTTAAAAATTTTTAGTATATACCTAAACAACTATATTTTGTCAAAAATAAAATTATATTTTCTTTTTAATATATGGGGCTTTGCCCACCGCTCTGCGTACTTCGTAACACCCCAGTTCTTTTACCGACGCTCTGCGTGCCGTAGGCAAGGTACCTTTCGGTATTGGTATAAAAGAACCAAAACAACTGCATTTTTGACATAAAACTATGGTATTACACTATATTTAATACATATTCTTAAAATATAAAGTTCTAGCAATTGCGTTTTTCGAGTAGTGTATCCAAAGGATAAAAACTTTGACGAAGTCGCAACAAAAAAGTTGATAATAGATTTACAAAAATATAGAAATTGACAAAATATAGTTGTTTTAGGTATAAAAATAGGCTGAAATAAAATATCACAGCCTATTTTCAAAAGATAAATTAATTATTCAAGAATTTTTTTATATATTTAGTTTGTTCTGCATTCTTTATCAAAAATGCATCATGTCCGTAATTGGATTCTATTTCACAAAATTCAGTATTAATATTAGAATGCTGATATGCACCTACTATCTCAACAGACTGAGTACTTGGATAGAGCCAATCAGATATAAAAGATATTACCAATACATTATTAAGAGAAATATTTTTCTTATTTTTTATTTTTTTAATATCATCTTTAACATCAAAAAAATCCATAGCTTTAGTAAGATATAAAAAACTATTAGCATCAAATCTGGCAGTAAATTTTTCTCCGTTATAATGAAGATAATTTTCTACTTCAAAAGAAGGAGTAAAATATTTTAAAGATTCTTTTCTCTTTCTTCCGAATTTTTTTCTCATATATTCTTCACTCATATAAGTAATATGTCCAAGCATTCTAGCCAAAGCAAGACCTCTGTCCGGAGATGACATGCCGTAATATTTTCCGCCGTACCATTCATTATCTTCAGTTATAGCTTGTCTTGCTATTTCATTAAACGCTATTTGCATAGGTGAGTGACACATAGAGCTTGCTATTATTATAGCTTTTTCCATCATAGAAGGATAAGTAGCAGTCCATTGTAAAGCCTGCATTCCTCCCATAGAACCTCCTACAACACAATATAATTTTTTTATTCCCAAATAATCAACTAATATTTTTTGTACTTTTACTATATCTTTAATAGTGAAAGTAGGAAAATCTGTACCATAATATAAATTGCTGTTAGGCTTCTTTGATGAAGGTCCTGTAGTTCCGGAGCATCCTCCTAAAACATTAGAACATATTACAAAATATTTATTAGTATCTATTGCTTTATTCTTCCCTACAAAATTACTCCACCAAGTAAGCACATCAGCATCACCTGTAAAAGCATGACATATTAAAATGGCATTATCCTTATGAACATTCAAATTACCAGCAGTTGTATATGCTATGGTCAATTCCTCTATTGAAGCACCATTTTCAAATTTGAATGATTTATCATAAGTGTAAAATTGAGTTTCGCTTTTTTCCTGTTCTTCGATTTGTTCTTCTTCTTTTTTATTATTTTTAATCTTCTTCATAATATAATTTCCCTAAATAAAATATTTTTTTATCTTAATTATTTATTCATTATTTATTTGCTATAGTTAATGCCTCATCTAAATAGTAAAGTATATCATCAATATGTTCTATTCCTATAGAAAGTCTTATAAAGTTTTTGCTTATTCCTCCCTTTTTCAATTCTTCTTCTGATAATTGAGAATGTGTTGTAGAAGCAGGGTGAGCAACTAAACTTTTTACATCGCCTACATTAACTAAGTGTGAGAATAATTTTATATTATCTATAAATTTAACAGCAGCATCATATCCGCCTTTTATGCCGAATACAACCATTCCGCCGAATTTATCTTTTAAATATTTGCTTGCAATATTGTATGAAGGGTCATTTTTAAGTCCCGGATATCTTACCCATTCAACTCTATCATCTTTTTCTAAGAACTCAGCAACTTTTAAAGCATTAGATGAATGTCTGTCCATTCTTACAGCCAATGATTCAGTGCCTTGAATGAATATCCAAGAATTGTCTGCAGATAAACAAGCTCCTAAATTTCTAAGAGGTACAGTTCTTACTCTTAAAGTAAATGCTATATTTTTAAGTTCATCAGGTAAATCATAAGCCCAGCGAAGACCATGATAATTTGCATCAGGTTTTGAAAATAGAGGAAATTTATCGCTTTGCCAATTAAAATTACCAGCATCTGTTATTATTCCGCCTATAGCATTTCCATGTCCGCCTATCCATTTAGTAAGTGAATTTATAACTATATCAGCGCCATGTTTAATAGTTTGAAGAAGATATGGAGTTGTGAAAGTGCCGTCTATTACCAATGGTATTCCAGCATCATGTGCTATTTTAGCAACTGCTTCAATATCAGTAAAATCCAATGAAGGATTTGAAATTGTTTCAATGAATATTAATTTAGTTTTATCTGTAATCGCTTTTGCAAAATTATTAGGATCTTTAGCATCAACAAATTTTGTATTTATTCCAAATTTAGGAAGTATTGCTCCAAATTGAGAATAAGTTCCTCCATAAACATTGAATGCAGAAACTATTTCGTCACCTGCTTCACATATAGTAATTATAGTATAGAATATTGCATTAGTTCCTGAAGAAACTGCAACTGATGCCTTTCCTCCTTCCATAGCAGTTATTCTTTTTTCTAATACTTCAGTTGTAGGATCTCCCATTCTAGAATAAATATATCCCATTTCTTTTAAATCAAATAAGTCTGCTGCATGTTTTGAATTTTTAAATAGATATGAAGTAGTTCTGTATATTGGAACTCCCCTGCTTCCAAATGTATCTTCAAAATCCTGTCCTGCATGTGCTGCTAATGTTTCAAACTTCAATTCTCTTGACATAGTTGCATTCTCCTTTTTATTGTTAATATTTAAAAAATAAAAAAGCCGCCAAAAAATTTTGACGGCTTTTAAGTACAAAATAAAAAAATAAATTATAATATACAGCCATCATTATTTAACATACGCATTTGCATGAGACAAAGCATTCTGTTGTTCATAACGATGATTGATTTCATTCTTTATAATTTCCTAAAATATATTTTCAAGTATTATATATTATATAAAATTATTTTCAATAGTAATTTTTTGTTTTTATAAACTTTATTTTGAAGTAGATTTTATATTCAATACAGGCTTTAATCTATCTATAACTTTTACAGTAGGTTCTATTAATTCTTCTATTTTGTTTGGATTTTTATAAGCCATAGGAGATTCATCTAAAGTATTTTTGCATACACTGCTAGAATAAATTCCTTTCATAGAGTCTACAAACTCCTTCATATCTAATTGATTTCTTGCCTGTGCCCTTGATAAAACCCTTCCAGCTCCATGAGGTGCAGAACAGTTCCAGTCTTCATTACTTTTTCCTTCGCATACTAATATACCATCACGCATGTTAAAAGGTATTATCATTTTTTCATTTTTATAACTTCTTATGGCACCTTTTCTTATAATAAAATCTTCAAAATCAATAAAATTATGCACTGATGAAAATGTATCTTCTATTTTTATATTTAGTAAATCTTTTATAATTTGAAGCATTGTTTCTCTGTTTATTTTTGCATAGTACTGTGCTATTACCATATCAATTAAATAATCAAACATTTCTTTATCCTGCAAATAACAGTCTTCATTATTTTTAGCTATTCTTGCATGATATCTGCAAACTTGATTACCGAAATTCCTAGAGCCTGAATGTATAGTGATATAATAATCATTATTTGAAGATTTACCTATCTCTATAAAATGATTTCCACCTCCAAGCGTTCCTATAGAGTTATGGAATTTCTCTAAATCTATATCAACTTTTCTGCATAGATTTTCTATATATTCATTATCTATTTCAAAAACTTCAAATTTAGTATTAAATTTTTTATTATAATTAATTATAAAATTTCTTATAAGTTCATTAAGTTCTTTAAAATTAAAAAGAGTATTAAAACTTTTTTTATGAGTACTTTGCCCCATAGGTATATTTTGCTTTATAGTTTTATCAATTTTTTCCAATGGTATATCTTTTATTTCATCGCTTAATTTTGAAGTAAGCATTCCGCAGCCTATATCAACACCTATATGAAAAGGATTCACTCTGTCAGTTAATGGCATTGTAAAGCCTACAACTATTCCTTTTCCTAAATGAGTATCAGGCATTATTCTTATCTTTACATCTTCACTGGCTTTTTCATTTAATATTTTGTACAATATAGAATAAGATTCTTCGTCAATATTATCCGTGAAAATTTTGCAGTCTTTATTGTATTTTCCTTTAAGCTCTATCATAAATACCTCTTTTAATCGTATTCAATTATATTCTACCATTTATTATAAATAACTGAAATGTCAGAATTTGTCAAAAAATTGAAATTAAATTTTTATATAAAAATATTATTTATTAAAGTTTAGCTTAATTATTTTTTCATATTTTTATTCTAAAAATGAATTTCTAAAATCTTCCCTCATACTTTTAAATGGTATAAACCAAGATATTTTATTTATTAATTTATCTATTTTATTATTTAAATAGTCATTACTATAAATACCTAATCCTTTTATTTTTTGATCCATAATCATTTGCATATATTTCATAGGATTTTGCTGATAGTATGGGGTGTAATAAAAATAATTCCAAAACAATTCAACTGATTCATTTGAAGGACAATTTCTATTCCAAGGTTTAATTTTTCCTACATAATGTATTATAGATGAAGTATTTACATTTTTAGAAGTAAAGTCATTCCATTTATTATCTATAAATTTGATGTCATCTTTAAATAAATAATTTAATATATCTTGATCTGGACATTCTATAATATTGCAGTATTTATCAAAATATGATTCACATTTTATATTAAGACCTTTTTCAGAATATAATTTATTATTTAATAACAGTACACCTGAATTAAAATATTTATGTTTATCTTCAAGACCTATTTTTATTTTATATTTATTTAAAAAATTTAAATCTCCTCTGTCTTCAACAGCAAAAGCAAAATATTCCGATATATCCATATCAAATAGCTCGGAAAGACTAGAATTTACTATAATATCACAGTCTAAATATAAAATTTTATCAACATTTTGTATCAAATCTGGAATATCTAAACGATAAAAAATAGAAGGAGCATAATGTCTTTTATATAGGATTTTATCAAACCATTTATTATATTTTTCTACATTTGGAGTATAATATTTAATATCAAATGTTTTTATTTCTTTTAATTTCTCTATCATATTTTTATTTTCATCTGAAATATCATTAGTGATAACATGAAAATAAAAAGTCTCATCTTCTTTTGAATTTTTTAGTATAGAAACTATTAATGCTGACATAAAAGGTGTATAACTATCATTTGCTGCAAGACATATATTAAATTTTTTCATTTTGTTATTGTCCAAAATACAGATTTTATATCATCATAACTTATTAATTTTTTTTGTCAAACTGTTTTAAATTAATGAAATATATTTATTTTTTATAAAATAGTTATTTAATTTTCTGTAAATTACTTGATAAAAATATTAATATACAGTATTATATATAAATACAATGTTTTGATAAATAGTTAAACAAAAGAGATAAAAAATAAATGCTTAAATATAGAGAAATCAACTGCAAATCGGCTTTAAATAAAATAGATAATGAATACGGGTTTTGTTATGATTTAAATATTTATAGAGGCTGTTTGCATAAATGCTATTATTGTTTTGCTGTATATTCTCATAAATATATTAATTCAAGAGATTTTTTCGGAGAGATATTTGTAAAGAAAAATATTGCTGAAGTATTAGAAAAAGAGCTATCTTCAAGGAATTGGAATAGAGATATGATCAACCTTGGAAGCGTTACTGACAATTATCAGGAAGCTGAAAAAGATTATAAACTTATGAGAGACGTTTTAAAACTTCTTATAAGATACAAAACTCCGATGTGCATATCCACAAAAAGCGATTTAATATTAAGAGATTTTGATTTGATAGATGAGCTTTCAAACATAGTACCAGTAAGAATAGCATCTACTATAACAACATTAGATGAAAAATTATCTTCATTAATAGAACCAAATGTAATAAGTCCTCAAAAGAGATTTGATATGCTTAGAGAGTTTAAAAAGACAAAAGCAATAGTTGCAGTTCATACAATGCCTGTTATGCCTTTTATTACAGAAGATAGTGTTGAAGATATTTTTAAAACTGCAAAATCGTATGGCATAGATTATTGTGCTGCTGATGCTTTGAAATTAAGAGGTGAATGCAGAAAAATATATCTTAATTTTGTTAGAAAGAATTTTCCACAGCATTATAAAAAGTATCTATATATTTATGGTTCTGACGGCATTCTTAAAGATGAGTATAGGGAAAAGCTATATTCAAAAATAAAACTATTAGAAGAAAAATATAATATAACCTACAAAACCAAAGAAGAACTCAATACAGAAAATACGGTTTATAATAGATATAATAATAAATCTTTAGAAGAAGAACCAAGCTTATTTTAATTTTTATTTATATTTACCTGCCTACTAATTTTATTGCTTTTATTTTTAAATAATTTATTTAAAAATAAAAAATTAATATAGTTTTATATTGACATAACTAAAATTGTATATATAATTTTTTACACAATTAGAGTATTAAAGAGAAAATTATGAAGCATCAAGCATCAAGCATCAAGCATCAAGCATCAAGCATCAAGCATCAAGCATCAAGCATCATATAATAATATTATTTTCTTTATCATATCTCATCATTTTACATCAAAAAAATTATTATGATAACAAAGTCATATCTTTTGACTTTTATAAAAATATATTTAGGAGTAAAACTATGAAAAAGTTTATTAACAAAATTTTTATAACAGCATTGATAACTTTATTTGCTGTAAGCTGCGGAAACAGCCCTACAAATCCATCAAATGGAGGCAACGGAGGGGGCGGAGCAAATCCCACACCAAATGAATTTGTAGATAAATTAAAATCTATAGGAATAGTAAAAGCAGGTGAACAGGAATGGGACTTTAGAACTCTTAGTCAATCAGGAAATGTTTTAACAGTAAGGCCTATGAATAATGCTAAGTCTGGTACTTTAGAAGGACTTGATAGATATCTAAGAATAAAAATAGATGAAATTACAGAAGTTTTTAAATATGAGATAGAATTTTTAACTGCTGACAGTACATCTTCAGACGGATCTGAACATAATTCTCCTGCTAATAGCGAAGCTTTAGAAGCAAAAATAACTTTTGAAGATAAAAAAACAGGAAGTCCTATAACAGATGCAGAGTTTAAAGACGGTTTTATATTAAAAGTAGAAGCTAATGCGAATTGGATACCTACACCTGAAGTAACAGAAGAAGATTATAAAAAATCTATAAATCAATTAGGAACTATAAATGTAAATGGTAAAAGCGGAAATACTTTTGCTATGGATTTTGCAGGTTTAAATGTAACTAAAGATCAGTATCAATATACCACTGAATTGACTATAGATGCTAACGGAAAAACTGATACTATTGATTTGCTTAACTTTATAGAAGCTATAAAGGGGCAAATATCAAAATCAAAAACAGAGTATATAGAAATATCTGATGTATATATTAGTTCTGATAATAGTTTCTCAATTAATTTTAATGCAGTATCTGCAAATAAAGTATTAAGTTATCCTAACAATATTACTCTCAAAGTAAACTTTATTAATGGAAATTTAAGCTTTGCTAAAAGAGACTTGACTATAACTATTAACAGCACACCTGAAATAGTTACAGACAACAGAGGTGAATATAAATCTGCTGATTTTAATATTTCTACAGATGCAGAAAATATATCTTTTCAATCTACATCAATAGTAGAAAAAACTTCAACAGGAATAAAAATTGATTATGTTTCTGCTCATTATAGCAAAAAAGATGGATCAGCAACTATTGGAGTATCAGGCGATGATATATTAAATGCACATAAAATTTTAACAGCAGGACAAACTGCTGAATTTGAAATAACTTTCACAGCAAGAGCTGAGGGATATAATGATAAAACAGATGTAAAAGTTACTCTTAAAATTAGAAAAGGAGATGACTTACCTGATATAACATTAGATGAGTTTAATACTTGGCTTAATACTATTGAAGTAAGCGGATTTACTAAACAAGTAGGTTCTGCAGCTGTTACTCTTACAGCATCATCAGATACTACTCCAGATACAGCTTTAAAAACAATCAAAGATGCTTTGAAAAAACTTTCTAAAGATAAAATAATTATTGATGATTATAATATAGATTATTTAAGCTGGAGTACATTCCCTACAGGAAATAATGACGGTTTTATAGGTGTATACATAGAGGCAGCAGAAGGATATGCATTCAGTGATGAGTTATATACTATTTTAACAGCTAATGGCTCTGCTCGTTTTACAATAACAGTTAAAGCTGCATCAAGCTGGCCTTCAAATATATCTATAGAAGGTGCAGGTTCAAGTTCTTCAAATCCTTTAACTGTTAATTTAGGAGACGGAAGTACAGATGTACAAGTTCCTTATAAAATAAAATTCATTAACGGAGCTTCAGATTCAGGGTATATAGTAATATCTGAATTAAAACAGGCTGATTCTTCAATAGCTGACAGCTGGAATTTAGTTGGAAATCAATTTTTTAATTCTCCTAATTATTCTGCAGTATTGGAAATATGGTCTTATCAAGTTCAAAATATAATAAATGATCAGAACATAGCAAAAGATTCATCTCAAGTTTATAAAGTTACTTTAACTGTGAGATATAGTGTTAGTACAGGTAATAATTCATCAAGTTCATCAGCTGAAGAAGATATTGATTTATATGTGAAATTGGTTAAAGATTATGCTGTTATTGACGGCATGGCTATGATTAAAATATTATTAGAAGGTATTTCAGGTCAGCCGTATGACGGAGTATCTAGCGTAAGTATAAATATTAATGATAATGCAGCTATGAATATAACTTCACCTTATTATTACGGCAATAATTTTACTGCAACTGATTATAATGTATCAGGACAGGGAAGCATAACTTATATTAATAATAATATTAGACTTGATAATATTAAAAATGCCCTTGCTAAAGTCGGACTTAACTGCACAATGGCATCATTAACTTTTGCTAAAAAATCAGGAGATGACACTACTGCCACTGCTTTTATTGATAGTTTATCAAAATTAGATGGTTATATATTCAGTGATAATGGCACTGTGTTTGATCCTTCAGCTGGTATAACTATAGAATTGACTACTTCTTCTCAAACTTGGCTTGATTAATTTCAATCATATTTTTCATAATTAGGCTGTCTGCTTTTTTAGCGGGCAGCTTTATTTTTATGAAAAATATATTTTTAAATTTGATAAAGATGTTCATTATTATCTATTTTATTAATAAATTTACTATATTTATACCTAACTTTATATTGGAATTGATTACAATATGGAAATTAATATCAAAAAATATATACAATTAGTAAAAAATTTATTATACTTAATATAAGGCTAGATGTTATATATGTGATATTAGTATACATAATATTAATTATAATATCAAAAAAATATCTTTACAATCTGGAGTTCTTTATATGAAGGATAAAATTTTTGGTGTGCTACAGAGAGTAGGTAGATCATTCATGCTGCCTATAGCAGTACTTCCTGTAGCTGGTTTGTTCTTAGGTATTGGTAGTTCTTTCACTAATACTACAATGCTTGAAACATATAATTTAATGGGCATTTTGGGTCCTGGTACTATTGCTTATGATATATTATCAGTATTGAGTGAGGCTGGTAATATTATATTTGGTAATTTGCCTATTATATTTGCTATGAGTGTTGCTATAGGTATGGCTAAGAAAGAAAAAGAAGTTGCTGCTTTATCAGGAGCTATAGCATTTTTCGTAATGCATGCATCTATAGGTAAAATGATAACAGTTATGGGCGGAGCTGACAAATTATTAGCTGGTTCTACTGCAAATGTTGTAGGTATATTATCACTTCAAATGGGTGTATTCGGCGGTATTATAGTAGGACTTGGTGTAGCTGCATTACATAACAGATATTATACTATAGAGCTTCCTCAAGTATTATCATTCTTCGGCGGTACAAGATTTATACCTATAATATCTTCAATAGTATTTTTAATTGTTGGTATATTAATGTATTATGTATGGCCGCCTATACAGCTTCTTATGAATAAATTAGGTGATTTAATAGCTGGTTCTGGTTATGTTGGTACTTTATTCTATGGTATTATAGAAAGGGCATTAATACCTTTCGGTTTGCACCATGTATTCTATACTCCATTATGGCAAACTTCTCTTGGCGGTACTATGATGATAGACGGAACATTAGTAGAAGGTGCTCAGAATATATTCTTTGCTCAATTAGGTTCTCCTAATACAACATCATTCAGTGTTGAAGCTACAAGATTTATGACTGGTAAATTCCCATTCATGATATTCGGTCTTCCAGGTGCTGCTTTAGCTATGTACAAAACTTCAAGAAAAGAGAAAAAACAAGTGGTAGGTGCTTTGCTTTTCTCAGCAGCATTAACTGCAATGATTACAGGTATTACTGAGCCTATAGAGTTTACATTTATATTCGTTGCTCCAATATTCTATGCTATTCACTGTGTACTTGCTGGTGTATCTTTCATGCTTATGCATATATTCCATGTTACAGTAGGTATGACATTCTCAGGCGGTTTAATAGACTTGTTATTATTCGGTGTATTACAAGGAAATGCTAAAACTAATTGGATATGGATAGTAATAGTTGGTATACCTTATTTCTTCATTTATTATTTCTTATTCTCAATTTTGATACAGAAATTCGACTGGAAAACTCCTGGCAGAGAACCAGACAGTGAAGAACCAAAATTATATAGAAGAGCAGACGTTGTTGCTGCAAAAGCTGCTGCAAGCGGAGAAAATGTTGATGCTAATCCTTTATTCAAATATGAAGAAGCTCCATTAATAACTTCAGGACTTGGCGGAAAGAAAAACATAAGCGATGTTGACTGCTGTGCTACAAGACTTCGTGTTACAGTATTCGATCCATCTAAAGTTGTTGATGCTACATTAAAAGCTAGCGGTGCTGCTGGTATAATTAAGAAAGGTAATGGTATACAGGTTATATACGGACCTAAAGTTACTGTAATCAAATCAAGATTAGAGGATTATTTACATGATCCTATAAGCGATAATGAACCAGAAGATGCATCTGCTGAACTAGTAAAAACAGAAGAAAAAAAAGAAGAAGTTAAAGAGGAAGTAAAAAAATCAGATTCTCTTTCTTTAGTAGATAAAGTATATGCTCCTATAAAAGGAAATATAGTAAAATTAGAAAATGTTGAAGATGAGGCTTTCTCAAGCGGTGCTATGGGTAAAGGTATAGCTATTAATCCTGCTGAAGGTAAAGTTTATGCTCCTTATGATGGTATAATAGAAACTGCTTTCCCAACAAAACATGCTATAGGATTAACTTCTGATAAAGGTGTTGAATTACTTATACATGTTGGTATGGATACAGTAAAATTAAACGGCGAACATTTTACTTCACATATAGAAGAAGGACAAAAAGTTAAAAAAGGTGACTTATTATTAGAATTTGATGTTGATGCTATTAAGAAAGCTGGATATCCTGTTGTTACTCCAGTAATAGTTACAAATTCTGATGATTATAAAGATGTTGCTTGTACTGATGCTTCTTCTGTAAATGTTGGAGATAGTTTAATAGACGTTAAAAATTAATATATTGATATTTTTTAATTAATATATGGGAAGGGGACTTATTAATTTAAGTCTCCTTTTTTTTATATTATTTATATTCTTTACAAATCATACAAAATATTTTGTAAAAAAATCAAAAAAAAATTACTTGACATTGAAAAATAAGTAATTATACTTTCATAAATATTTATTAAAGTTTTATTTGGAGAAATTATTGTATGAAAGATAAAAAAAAGAAATATGTTTTAATGTTAAAATTTTTAATTCCTTTTGCTGTATTTATAGTAGTAGTCGTTATAGGTTTAATGTTATACTTTATTCCTAGATATAAGAAAGAATTCTTATTAGAAATAGAATCTAATATGTATAAAAAAGAATCTTCTGTTTCTTCTTGGCTTAGTTACTTTTATTCAGAGATAGATGTTTTATCTTCATATTGTAAGTATGAAACAGATTATGGTCAAATGCTTGATTCTTTTAAGGAATTAGAGAAAACAAAAGATGAAATTGGTAATATACACTTCAGCGGTACAGTAGGATATAGATATGGAGGACTGTTAATTATAGTATACGGAGATAATATAGAAGGATTTGACCAAACTACAAGAGAATGGTATATAGAAGCTGTAAAAAATCCTTCATCACCTTATTTGAGTATGCCGTATATAGATGCTGAGACTAAAAATTCTGTTATAACTATATCTAAATCTATTTTCCAAAATAATGAGCTAAAGGGAGTAGTTGGATTAGATATATCTTTTAATAAAATATCTAAGGCTTTAGCGTCTGATAAGAATAGTCAATTTTTTATAGCATTAGATGATGGAAGATTTATTACACATACAGATCAAAATTTATTATTTAATGAGCAAAAAAATATTTATACTGAATTGAATGCTCCAACTCTTGGTGATAAAGTTTATGATGTTAAATTTTATAAAAAACAATGGACAGCTGTTTACCGTATACCTAATACTCCTTGGATTTTAGTAGGAAATGGAAGTACAGAAAATCTTACAAAGAGAACAATTACATTATCCATAATAATGATAATAGTTGCTTTTGGTTTTTTAGGCATTCAATTTGCACTTGTTTTATTGAATGTTAATCCTTTATCTCAAAGTTTAGATAGAGCTATAGAAGTTATAAAAAATATGACTAATCATCATTTTGATGCTATTTTTGATGAAAGATTATTAAATAAATCAGATCAAACGGGTGTATTGGTTAATTCAATTAAAGATATGCAAAAGTCTTTAGGTGATTCCATACATTTCTTACAAGAGTCATTAAATTTTATTAATAAAGAAATAGATAGTGTTTCAGATGGAAGCCTTAATTTATCAGACAGAACAAATACTCAGGCCAGCTCTTTAGAAGAATTATCAAGTCTTATAGAATCATTATCAACATCTCTTGATGAAACAAATGTTCATTCTGAAGATGCTAAAAATATGAGTGCTAAAGTTGCTGATGCTACTAAGTCAGGTGTAGAATCTTCTTCTGAAATTATAAGCAGTATGAATGAGATATTAGAATCTAGTAAGAAAATATCCGAAATGACTAAACTTATTCAATCAATAGCATTTCAAACAAATATATTAGCTTTGAATGCGGCAGTTGAAGCAGCACGTGCTGGAGATCAAGGTAAAGGATTTGCCGTAGTAGCTTCAGAAATACGTTCTCTTGCTCAAAATGTTGATGAAACAGCTAAAAATATTACTGATACTATTAATGATGCTTTAGTTAAAGTAGATATAGGAAATAAAGCTGTAGAAAATTCTTCTAAAATACTTGCTGATATTGAAAACTTAGCTCAGGATATGCTCACTAAATTAACTTCTATATCAGAACGTGCTGTTATAGAAGCTGATAGTATTAACCAAATAAATATTTCAGTAAGACAGCTTAATTCTATAACAGGAGAAAATAGTACATTGGCTGAATCTAATGCTAGTTCTACTAAAGAAGTAAGAACTAAAATAGAAGATATGGTTGATCAGATTAACAATTTCAAATTTTAATTAAAACATAAAAAATTAGGGGTTATTATATATAATATTATTAATAGCCCCTTTATTTTTTCTACTATTTTTCTACACAAAATATATAATGAGGCATATCAATATTATAATAATGCTTTACTATGCTGTCTACTATTTTCATTCCATTTCTTATTGCAACATTTTGAGATGATATATTATTATCCCTTATAATAGAGTAAACTCTATCAGCATTTAAAGTATTGAAGGCATAATTTTTACATGCAATTGCAGCTTCAGCAGCAAAACCATTATGCCAATAATTTTTATTAAATAAATACCCTATCTCAAGAAGTTCATTTGAATCATGTATCTTCTTATCAACATTTTGCATGGTGAGTCCGCATTGTCCTATAAACTCATTATTCTCTTTTAATATTACAGCCCATAAGCCAAAACCATAATTTTTATACCTATTTAACTGCCTTTCAAACCATTCCTGTACTTCCTCATCGGAAAAAGCATGTTCATAAGCATACATTGTTTCTTTATCTTGAAGTATGGCACTTAATCCTTTATAATCTTCTATAGAGTTTTTATCAAATTCTCTTAATATAAGTCTTTCAGTTTCTAATATCTTTTTCATAAACTATATAACCTCATATATTTGTTTTAATAAAAAGTACATAATTATATAATTGTAAAAAAATATTATTTTATTGTAAATGTAATTATACTAAAGCACTAATTTAGTAAAATATATTTACTTTTAACACGCTATTTATACATAATGTTGTAAATGTAATTTTATTTCTATTAAAAATACAAAATTTAGTAAAATTTTAGTAAAAATAATGTAAAATATATTGACATTAAACTGTTTTCTGCTATACTTATAATTGTAAAGATAATTTACAGAGCCTAATTAATTAAATAAAAGGAGATTAAATATGACTAAAAAATTATTTGCTTTATTAATAACATTAACAGTAGTTTCAACTTCAAGTCTTTTTGCTGATTGGGTAGTACCAGCTTCTTCATTACCACAAAAATCAAGAGCATTCATACAAAGAATTTATCCTGGTGTAAAAATATGGAAAGTTGAAAGAGATGATGGTAAATATGAAGTTAAATTATCAAATGGTGCTTCTATAGACTTTTTAGCTAATGGCAACTGGCACAGTATAGACGGTGAATATAATGGTGTTCCTTTCAGTGCTTTACCTCAAGCTATATCAGGCACTATAAAACGTGCTTATCCACAAGCCAGAGTTATTGATGTTGAAAAAGAATGGGGAAATTATAAAGTAAAATTAAACAATATGATGGAATTATATATATCAGCTAATGGTCAGTTAATGGGACAAAACTGGGACGATTAATTAATAAATTATAACATATATATACGCTTCTTAGGCATTATCATTTTTTATGATAATGCCTATTTTTTATGAATTTTATATACCATAATATATTTAAATTTAATTTCATAAAAACTTGAATTTTTTAAACTCTTCTTATATAATGAATAAATTATAATATAATTTTTGAATAAAATAAAAATATAATATAAAATTGAAGGATAATGAATAATGTCATCTAGCAAGAAAATTGTACCAAAAAAGAAAAGTCCTGTAGTAAAAACACTACAATGGATAGGAGTATCTGCTGTTTCTATACTTTTAATTATTTATTTCTTAGTAGTAGATACTAGAGGAAGTCAAAAAACTCCTACAATAGGTTCTGTTAATGGAACTCCTATATATTATACAAGTACAAGCCCTTACGGAGCTGCTTTCAGACAAATAGAATCATATTATCAGAGTCTCGGAATACAAATCAATAATGAAATGTATAAATATATAGAAGATTTAGCTTTCAGACGTGCTGTTTCTACTATACTTTTAAATGAAGTAGCTAGAAAAAATATCAATGTCAGCGATAACTTTATAGTTGAAGCTATGAAAAGCGAATTTATAGATACTAATGGTGTTTATAATGAAATGGCTTATGAATCATTCATTAAAAACAGTACTCAGGCTGAAAAACTTAGAATAGAAAAAGATTTAAGAGAAAATATTTTATCTCAAACATTATCTTCTGAATTATTCAGCACTGTAAAAATAAATTCTCTTGATATGCAAAGAGAGTATAAAAAGAATCTTACAAGAAAAAATATAGAAATGGTTTATATAGATGCTGCTGCAATAGTTCAGACAAATGAAATAGCTTCTGCTGATTTGGAAAAATATTTCACTGATAATAAAACTAATTTTGTTCAGGCTGATATATCTTGGATAATGTTAGAAAGCGGCGGAGTTGCTGATAATTTATATAAAACTTTAAAAGATGATATAACTTTATTTGAGAAAAATGCTTTAGAAAAAGGAATTAATACAAATAATTATAAATTAGGCTATATCACTAGAATGCAAATGCCTTCTGAAGATTTTGCTAACACAATATTCGGTGACAATAAAGGCGAAAAATTATTAAAGCCAATATATGCTAATGGATATTACTATGTTGTATTAGTTAATGACATAAGAATGCCTGAAAAATATACTGATGTTGATCAGGATACATTAAAAAGAGAATATTTAAATGCTAATATAAACACTCTTTTAGAAGCTGAAAAAACAAAACAAGCAGAAGTATTAAAAGCTGCAGTCGCTAATATCAATAATTTACAAAGATTAAACGGCAATGGTAATATAAAATACTATAAACCAGCTAATCCATTCTCTTATAATCAAGGAAGATTAAATACTGCTGATGGAACTCTCATACCAGATTCATCTACAGAAAGTTTCTATAATCATGTATTTGCTATGCAAACTAATACTACCAGTGATGTTTTAAAATTTGATAATGGTGTTGCTGTTATAAAATTAATATCTGAAGAAAAACCAAATATGGCTACTTTAACAACATTAGATGCTGCTACTAGAAATGCTGTAAAAAGAGAATTATCAGCTCAAAGAATAAACAATATACAAATAGAATGGGAAAATTCTCATATAGAAAAAGCTAGAGTAAGAAAACACGAAATAAGATAAAATTCATTTAATAATTATATAGATTAAAAAAGAGGATAATATTTAATTATCCTCTTTTTTTATTTTCTATTTTTTAATATATACCTAAACAACTATATTTTGTCAAAATTAAAATTATATTTTCTTTTTAATATATGGGGCTTTGCCTACTGTGAAGCACACAGAGTGCAGCTCTGCGTGCTTACGCAACCCCCACTTCTTTTGCGACCGAAGGAAGTGCCTGCGACCATAGGAAGTCCTTTAGGGTGGTATTGCCACAAAGAATCAGGCACAGCCCGCCTTTGGCGAAAGGCTATATTGGGCTTTAATTTAATAAATTATATTACATGTAAGACAACTTTAGTATGATTTAGTACCAATTTTATACCTTGCACTTTCGCAAAGCGTATCCGAGCTTGTTGAGGATATAGCTACTTTGGCAAAGCCCGCAGAGCGTGTGCGACAAAAAAGTAGATAACATTTATATAAAGTGCATAAGTTGACAAAGTTAAAAATTTTTAGTATATACCTAAACAATTATATTTTGTCAAAAATAATTTTTTTAAATTTTAAATATCTGCAGGGCTTTGCCCCGCACCCCACTTCTTTTGGTGCCCCAAAGAAGCAAAAGGGCTATATTTTAGCTTAAATTAATAGTTTATATTACATGTAAAACAATTTTAGTATGATTTAGTACTAATTTTATACCTTGCACTTTTTGCAACTTTTTGCGGCGGGAAAAAGTTGAATAAAAAAACGACAAACTTAAAAATTTTCAGTATATATTAAAATTACAATTTCTTCTTTCTAACAGAATCAATCATAGTAAGACCTGTTTCATAATCAAGCTGTCTAATTTCACCCTCTTCATTTTCACGCTGTCTAGTATATCCATCATTATTCCAAGAAGGTATTCTATCTTTTCTCCAAGGCCTTGATGCCCATTGATAGCCTCTGTATAAATCCCTAGTTTTATTCATGTTATCCAAAAGCTTATCATGCATGCTGTTTCTAATATCTTTATAATTTTCATCATTTATAAGATTAATCATTTCATGAGGATCTTTTTCCAAATCATAGAATTCATCTGTATCAAGCAAATTAATAACAAGCTTATATCTGTCATTAACAATAGCCCTCATCATTTGAAGTCCTCCGAATCCGTCATGATCTATTTCATACCTTGTAAATTCAACAAATACTTCATCATTTATTCTTACAGAAGTATCCTCTATTTGCTTCATCATACTTTTACCTTCAAAAGCAACAGGGATTTTTATATTCATATAATCCAATATAGTAGGAGCTAAATCTATATGAGAAGCCGGATACGATATTATTTTTCCTTTTTCTTTATATTTTATAATAAGAGGAATATTAGCAACTTCTTTATAAGCACTTGCATTTTTGCCATTTAATTTATGAGCACCCAACATTTCACCATGATCTGAAGTAAATATTATCATAGCATTAGGAGCTATATCATTTACTTTATTAAGTACCCTTCCTATTTCATAATCAACAAAAGAATTGCATCCTAAAAATAAAGATAATTGCTTTGATGGTTTATTTATTTCATCAGCTTTTTTATTTAAATTATCTCCTGCCCATAATCTTTGCATAAAGGGCTTATTGCTTAAATCATCATTAAATGCAGTATCATCATCAAATTTAAAACCATCATACATAGTATTATAAGGACTAGGACATAAACAAGGCCCATGAGGTTCATCATAAGAAACAACTAAAAGAAAATCATCATTTTTATATTCATCTAAAAAATTAATAGCTCTATTTGAACATTTATGTGCATAAGTAAAATCTTCTTTCATATCAGGATCATAAGAAGTTTCCGACTTTCTTGATTTTACTCTATCTTCATCGCTTAATTCTTCAAGATATGTCCTCATATCATACCAGTACTTTTTATCCCAGCCGTCAGGACATACACCATATCCGAAATAGTCTCCTCCGTCAAGATGCCATTTACCTATATATCCGCAATGTACATTATTAGAGGTTAATATTTGTCCTATATTTTTAACGCCCTCTCTCATAGAAACACAGCTTGCAACCATTCCGTTTGTATGAGGAGAAGTACCTGTAAATATAGATGCTCTTGCTGGTCCGCATACTGGCTGACAAGTATAAGCATTCTCATATTTAATGCCATTTTCTGCTAATTTATCCAAATTAGGAGTAATCATTTTTTCATTACCATAACAGCCAAGCATGTCTTTTCTGGTAGAATCTGTCATAATAAAAACTACTTGCTTTTTCATAATATTTTACCTCTTATTAAATAAGATTAATATACAATTTTTTTTAATGCCTATTTTTAATGATGTCTCTAATCAATAATTATTTTTCAACTTATAGTATTTATTATATACCTAAACAACTATATTTTGTCAAAACTAAATTTATATTTTTGTTTTTATATCTGGGGGCTTTGCCCACCGCTCTGCGTGCTTACGCAACACCCCACTTCTTTTGCGACCGAATGGAGTGCCTTTGGCGTGGCACAAAGAACCTATATCCTCGACAGGCTCGGATACGCTTTGCGAAAGACTGCATTTCGACTTAAATTTAGTAATTTATCTTACATGTAAAACATAATTAGTATGATTTAATACTAATTTTATATTTGCACTTTTTGGTTCTTTGACGAAGTCCGCAGAGCGTATGCGGCGGGAAAAAGAACAACAAAAAATTGACAAAGTTAAAAATTTTTAGTATATACCTAAACAACTATACTTTGTCAAAAGTAAAGTTATATTTTTG
>NZ_CALXRM010000001.1 GCF_944390845.1 uncultured Brachyspira sp. | reverse complement strand
TTCTAGTAATTTAAATTATAAGGAATACCTTCTTTTTTTAAACTAAAAGTGTGCAATATCTATGGCTCTTAAACAATTAAAAATCATTAAAATATCTTGTAAAATTATTTAAAAATGTTAAAATATAACTTAATACAGTAATATCTTTTTTAGAAATATTAAAATTATATTACTAATTTTTTGTAATAATTTAAGGTTAATTTTATTTAATACAAATTTATATTTTAAGGAGTTAAAAATGGACAAGAAAAAAGAATTTAAAGTTGCAGTGGCAGGATACGGACATGTTGGTAAGGATACAGTAAAAACTATTATTGAGAATAATTCTATAATGGAAAATAGAACTGGGATAAAATTAACCGTAAAAACCATTTTTAGCAGAAATATAGATAAAGTTCAAAATGATAAATTTTTAGATAAAGTAGAAATTAAAACTAAAGATTTAAATGATATATTGAATGATGATGATATTGACATTGTAATAGAAGTTTTAGGAGGAATGGATACAGCAAAAGAACTTCTTATGAAAACAAAAAAGCCAGTTGTTACAGCTAATAAGGCATTACTTGCTAATTGTTTCGGAGAGCTTATAAAAGATAGAAAATCTGATATTGCATTCGAGGCTTCTGTTGCTGGTGCTATACCTATAATAAAAGCTATGAAAGAGAGTTTAGTTTCTGATAGAATTGAAGGAGTTTATGGTATAGTAAACGGTACTTGTAATTATATATTAACTAATATGACAAAAAATAATTTGGATTTTAATGTTGTTCTTAAAGATGCTCAAGAAAAAGGTTATGCTGAAGCTGATCCAACATTTGATATTGATGGTATAGATACTGCTCATAAATTATGCATACTTTCTTCTATTGCTTTTTGTAATGTTATAAGTTTTGATAAAATATTCATTAGAGGTATAAGAAATATTATATTAGATGATATTGTATTTGCTTCAGAACTTGGACTTACTATTAAATTAATATCTGAGGCTTCAATAGATGAAAATGATAATGCCTATATATATGTTATACCTACAATGCTTAAGGCTGATAATATGCTTTCTAAAGTTGATTATGCTTTCAATGCAATTACAGTTGTAGGGGATCGTTCAGGAGATACAGTATTTTACGGTTCTGGAGCAGGCGGAAGACCTACTAGCAGTGCTATAGTTTCTGATGCAGTTACTTTGGCTAGAAATACTTTAATTACTGATGAATTAAGAGTTCCTATACTTGGATTCGTTAATGAAAATAAAAATCTTAAAGTAAATGATTTTAAATATAAAAATGAAACTTTCTATGTAAGATTTAAATCAAATAATAATAATTTACTTGCATTTAATGAAGCTTTCTATGATATCAATATTGAAAAAAGTTTTGAAAGAAATGGGTATTTCATGTTTGTATTAAAAGATGTAAGCATTAATGATATTGTTGAAGCAATAGAAAAAGTTGAAAAGATTGAAGATATATTTATCGCTAAAATAAAATAATTTATTTTTCGATTTTTTATAAATAAAACATATACAGATTAGTTGTTTTTTACTGATTCTGTATATGTTTTTTATTTAGGAGTTTATTATGGCAATAGAACCGGAACAAGTATTAACTTTAATTAAAACAACTTCAAATTTACCATTGGTAAAAGTTAGCAGGGAAGATTATTTAAGAAAAGAATTTTCTTCTGGTTATTCAGACATAATGAATGATATTTTAAATAAAGGTCCTTACGAAGCAGGAGTTCCTGTAGAGGTTATAGAGCAAAAAGCAAAAGCGGCAATTAATTTTGAAACTAATAAAGCAACGGCAGTATCATTTGCAGCAGGTTTGCCAGGAGGATTGGCTATGATTGGCACTATACCTGCTGATTTAACTCAATTTATGGGACATAGTTTAAGAATAGCTCAAAAGCTAGCATATTTATCAGGTATGCCTGGATTTTCAAATTCTGAAGATATGACAGATGATGAAGCTAATATGGTTTTAGTTTATCTTGGTGTTATGTTTGGAGAAGCTCAGGCTGTATTAGCATTAAAAACAGTTACTCAGCATTTAGCTGGTGTAGCTTTGAAACAGCTCCCTAAAATGGCATTAACAAAAATGATTGGCTGGCCTACTATTAAGGCATTATTAAAAATGGTTGGAATAAAATTAACTAAAGATGTTGCTGCTAAAAGTGTAGCAAAAGTTATACCAGTATTAGGAGGAGTTGCTTCCGGAGGTTTAACATTTGCAAGTTTAAAGATAATGTCTAAAAGACTTTATGATAAATTATCAGAATCAAGATTTACTAATAAATAGTTTTTAAATTTTAAATTAAAAAAGACAATAGAAATATAAAAATCTATTGTCTTTTTTTGATGCATATATTTCTATTATTTTAATTTTATAAGTCTTAAATCTATAGCTATCATAAAGACGCATGGTAAAAATACTAATGTTATCATAGTAGAGAATATTAAACCATAAGCTAAACTCATAACTATAGGTACTATTAAATCAGCTCGTCCGCCTATACCATATACAGTAGGAAGTAATCCTCCGACAGTTGTTACAGTTGTTAAGAATATTGGTAAAAGTCTTTGAGTGGCACCTTCAACTATTGAATCAAATGCAAATCTCTTAGGACTTTCCATAGCATCAGGATTTGTTTTTCCAGATTCTATTATTTTATTTATTAAGTCTATCATTATAATACCATCATTAACAAGTACCCCGCATAATCCTACAATACCTATGAAACCGATAAATGACATTGGCATGCCATGTAAATAGAATGCTATAAATACTCCTGTTAATGTAAATGGTATTAAGAACATTATCATAAGAGGCTGTATGAATTTTTTGAACTGTAAAAGAAGTATCAAATATATTAATACTATTGCTATGAATAATGTAACAGTAAGTCCGTCTAATGCTCCAACTGTTTGATCTGCCTCACCTCCAAAACCTATTATTACACCTGGATATCTTTGGCTAATATCTTTAAATTTATCTTTTATTGCAAACATTACTTGTATAGATGTATTTTGTCCTTGAACTAAATCTGCAGTTATAGTTATACATCTTTGTCCATTATAGTGTCTTATAGAAGATACTCCATTTGTTTCAATTATTTTAGCGACATTTTTCAAATATAAAAGTCTGTTGTAGGTATTAGGTATTACAAGATTATTTAACACATTTGTGTCATATATATAATCTCTGTCTAATTGTACTCTGAAGTCTAATTTATAATCAAGTTCTTGTATTGATGTTGCAACAGTTCCGCTATATGCAGTTCTTAATTCATTAGCAACATTGGCGACATTCATACCTAATTGAGCTATTTCATCATAATCAAATAATACTCTTAATTCATCTTTACCAATTTTATCATCATCATAATAGTTTATTACACCGTTTAAACTTAATAAATACGCTTTTACTTCATCTCTTGCCTTTCTTGTTTGATTTATGTCGTTACCAACAATTTTTATATCAACTGCTTTACCTGGATCCATTGGAAGTTTAACGGATACCATTAAAGCATCTAATTCTTTTCTTAAAGTAGTTTTTTCTAATTCAGCATTGATATCGTCCATTATATCATAAGCTGTTTTTTTTCTTTCTGTTGATGGTATAAGATAAACTGTTATACCTGCTAAGTTTGCAGATTCTTCTGAAATATCTACTATGTTTTGATTGACTTGTTTTCCTATTACACTATTAACAGCTACTAAATTTTTAGGATCAACTGATTTATATATTACTTCTTCTATTTGTTCTACATACTTCATAGTGTTTTTAATAGAGTTACCTATTCCAGAGTCAATATTTATCATTATACTATCTGAACTTGTGTCATAAATAAGTATGAATTTTTTTAAACTGTCTTTAGCTAAGAAGAATGAGAATATTAAAAGTATTATAAAAAATAAAACAACAAGATATCTAAATTTTAATAATATTTTTAATGCTCTATTAAAAGGATTTTTCATAGCATTAAATAATTTTTCTTTATTAAAATCTAATGGATTTTTTATATTTTTTAAGAATTTAAATTTAGAATTTTTCTTTGTTTTATCCTGCAAATTATTAGGAAGTATGAATATAGCTTGGAATAAACTTGCAAGCAAAGCAACAACAACAACTTTAGGGAAAGGTGCTATTAATTTTCCTACAACATCTTTTGTTAGAAGCATAGGCATAAAAGCAACAACAGTAGTCATAGTAGCAACCATTATAGGGATTACAACATCACGAACAGCTTCAACAGTTCCGTCTAAACCGGTTCTTCCAACTTTTTGAAAATCATATATATTTTCACATACTACAATACTATTATCAACAACCATACCAATTACAGTTATTATACCAGCAAGAGATATTATATTGAATGTTAAATCTGAAAAATGAATATACGAGAAAGTTATAAATATTACAACTATCATTCCTATGCTTGTAAATAATGCACTTTTGAAATCCAAAAATATTATTAATACTATTAATATGATTATAAAACCAAATATCAAGTTACTGTTTGCTACATTTGTAAGAGCTAATACCATTCTTGAAGTTTCACCCATAGTAGTAACTTCAACATTTTCTGGTATTAATTTTTGATTGTTTTTTATAAATTCATTTATATTTTCAGTGGTTTTTACTATATCAGCATTTTCTTTTTTTAGTATACTTAATGAATATCCGGGCTGACTGTTGATTCTTATATAAACAGATTTTTCAACGAAATCTCTGTCTACTTTAGCCAAATCTTGTATTCTTACTCTTTGTCCGTTAAAAGTAGAACGTACTACTACATTGCTTGCTTCTGTAGGTGTTTCAAATTGCCCCATAGTAACAATGGTTTTTTCTTCTTCATTTTCTTCTAAATCCATATAAATAGGCTTTTTCAAATCACCGCTTGTCGCTCTTATATTTCTTGCTGAAAGTGAATTAATTATGTCTGTTAATGAAATATAATATTCCTGTAATTTTTTTGGATCAGCTAATATTTTTACTTCCGGGTCTGTTCTTCCCTGCACTCTTATATCAGCAACACCATCAACATATTTTAATTGTCTTTCTAATTCTTTACTGAAATCATATAGTACTCTTTCATCTCCTTGTACACCTTTTTTGAAATGCACACCTATATTATATATTGGAGTTAATTTTGGGTTTATGTCTGTTATTTCTATAGTCTCAACTTCTTCTGCCATATCCGGAACACTTTGCATTTTTCTAAAAATATCATCTTTAGCTTTGCTTGTATCTATTTCCATATCTAACTGTACAAATATGATTGCAGCATTTTCTGTTATGATAGAAGTAAATTCATCTATTCCAGATATTGTTCTTAATTGGTCTTCTATTTGTATAACGGCATTTTGCTCAACATCTAATGGAGAAGCTCCAGGGTATACAACCTGTAAAATCATGAGTTCTAGGTCAGTAGACGGAAATGATTCTTTATCAATATTGTAGTATGAATATAGACCTATCATAATAGATACAAATATAATAATATTAACTAGCATTCGATTGTTGGCAAAGAAATATATTAAATTCTTCATTATTTTTTATCTCCAATATATTAATCATTTACTAATTTTATATATATTAAGTATAATACATTTTAGTATGAATTTGTACATTTTGTATAAAAATATAAATTATCAAATTTGACATAATTTAAAAAGTGTCTATTAATTGGTACGTATTTTGATTATTTTATAGACATAAGTATTATAGTGTTCATTTAATTTTTTGTTTGTTATATTTTTTTTCTATTATTATTTATTATTGTTATAATTAATAGTTTACATTTTATGATATTATAATATAATAATGTTTGTTTATTGATTAGATATATTATTTATATTTTGCTTAGGAACATTTATATGAAAAATAGTTCAAATAAAAATAATGCTAGAGTAAAAAAGACAAAAAAAATACTTGAAGATTCATTGGGACTTTTATTAGAAGAAAAACCATTTGAAGATATAAGAGTAATTGATATCTGTGCAAAAGCTAATATGCATAGAAGTACTTTTTATACTTATTACAATGATAAATATGAACTATTAAAATCTAAGCTAGATGAGTATGAAGCTAAATTTTTAGAAGATTTAAATAGATATAAAATAGAAAATAAATTAAAAGATTCCCATATAGATATAATGGAAAAAATATTACAATATTTTTATCTTAATAGAAAATATTTAAAAATAATATTTCAAAACAATAAAGACGGAAGTATTACAAAGATTTTAAGAGAATATCTGGCTTCTTATGTAATAGAGGGTATTAAAGATTTCAAAACTATAAGACCTCAAAAAGAAACAGTTGTTAGAGTTATGGGAAGTTTTTATTCAGGAGCTTTTATATCTGTTCTTACAGACTGGATTTTAAATGACTGCTTTATATCGGTAGAAGATTTAGCAACTTATATATCAGATATCATAATGCAAAGAGTTTTTTCGGAGTAATTATTTTCTTTTCAATTTAATCATTCAATTGTGAAAATATTCTATTGATAATAAAACTGTATTTGTCGATAATAAAAAGCAAATAAAAATTTTACTTTTATATATATGTTTTGATTATAATATATATATCAAAAGATGGAGAAAGTATGAAGAAAATAACTTTATTTGCATTTATTTTTGTACTGTCAGTTAATTTATTAAATGCACAAAATATTACAAAAGACAGTGATTATTCAAAGAATTGGGCTAATTTTATATTTAGAAAAACCATAGATATGAGAGGGGCTTTATATGAAGGAAGACCTGGAGGAGATTTAGAACTAGTTTCAGGAAATAATCCGCTTCATTTAGTAAAAGTTTATAAGTTTATGGGAGCAAGATCTGATACACATTCTTATTATTCTCATCAAGTTCCTATATCTATGTTCTATGACAATGCACCAGCTTTGGGCCTTAATTTAGTAGAAGGCTATTCTATAGAGGGCGGAAAAATTATGAGATATTCTAAATATATAAAGAGTTATCAAGGTAAGTTGGATTCTTGGAAAAAAGCAAATTCAACATTTACTAATGATAGATGGGTAGCTAATGCCGATGCAGATTGGGGCTCTTATCCTGTTCCTCAGCCGGAAGATGTTAACTGGGCTGAAGGCGAATACGCTGGTGAATTATATTAATAAATGCCGTATATTTTTATTGTATTCGTTATATTATTAGTTCTTACTGTTTTATTTTTTATAAACAATAAAAAGATTGTATCTTATGACAATGCTTGGATAAAATTGGTTAGAAATAGAACTGTTAAAGAATCTGATAGAAATTATTTATTTAAAGAAAATGCTGAACTTATTATAGACAGCAAGAAGAAGTTAAATTTTGTTAAAGCAAAATATGATAATATGGCTGTATATAGTAATACGGATTATTTAAATAAGTTTATGTTAGTTTTTTCTGGATATCCTTCTGTAAAAGTAACTTTTATGGAAGGATATATTGTTGAAAATAATAAATTATATTATACTTATGCTTATAAGCCTTCTTATTATGATAAACTCAATAAATGGATGAAACTTAATGGAGTTTTTGAGTCTAAAGAAGTTTGGGTTGCCAAAAAAAATATCAAATGGTCTACATTTCCTTATCCTAATTCTATAGATATAAATTGGGAAAAAAAAGCTATGATAGGTGTATTATCTTAAAATATTTTCTATTAAATGATTAAAATTATTAAATGAATATTACCAATATAAATGATTTTTGGTTATATTAGTTGACTAAAGTATGATATTTGTTATACTTTTTAAAAATATTTTACAAAAATAAGGAGAAAATTATGAGTTTAAACATAGAAGATAAAGGTACAGCTAAAGTTGTTAGTTTAGTAGGTAAATTAGATGTTAATTTATCAGTATCAATAGAAGCTGAATTAGAACAATTAGTAGAATCAGGTTCTCATTATCTTATATTAGAATTATCTGGAATTGAGTATTTAAGTTCTAGCGGAATAAGAGTATTTATTTCTATTATGAGAAAAATTAAAGACAAAAATGGCAGATTGGTATTAGCTTGTGTACCAGATATTATTAAAAAGATATTAAAAACAGTTGAATTAGAAGATTTATTTGAAGTTTATGATTCTGTAGATGATGCAGTAGCTTCATTCTAATTTTTTTTACATTGCTTTTTATTTGTATTTTTTGTATAATACTTATAACATGTATGTGATTTATTTTTTATTAAAAAATTATTTTAAGAGTAAGCAGTATATTTTATGAGATTGAAGTATTATATAAAATTTAAATTATTAATATTAGTTTCTTTTATTCTATTTGCTTGTGCATCAAGCCAAAAGAATGCAGATTCTGTATTCAGCAGCAGACCTTTTTTAAGGGAATATAAAAGATATTCTCTTACATCAGGGGAGGTAAATCCTGCCTTAGATGCAGTAATAGATAGAGAAGGTAATTGGGTATATTATACTAGAGAAAATGCAGGAAATACAGATATTTTTGCAATAG
Organism: uncultured Brachyspira sp.; assembly: GCF_944390845.1. Classification (GTDB taxonomy): domain Bacteria; phylum Spirochaetota; class Brachyspiria; order Brachyspirales; family Brachyspiraceae; genus Brachyspira; species Brachyspira pulli. The sequence continues at coordinate 138,190 of NZ_CALXRM010000001.1, read as the reverse complement.
ATTCATATACTTTAGAAACATTTAGATTAACAAGAAGTCCTGGTATAGATACATCAGTTTCTATTGATGATAAATCTAAATATATAGTTTTTTCTTCGACTAGAGATGATGCTTTTGGTGATATATATTTATATAAATTAGTTAATCTTGTAGGTTTAAGGACTTCAAAAAAGAATTTAGAAAATTTAGAACAAAGTATTATAAGACTTACTGATTATAAAGGCTATGATGTTGATCCTGTAATATCTCATAGGGGCAATGTTGTAGCTTTTGTTTCAGATAGAGAAAATGGTATAAAAAAACTCTTCGGTATGAGAGTTAATGGAAAAAATGTTACAAAATTAGCTGATATAGAAGCTAGTTCTCCGGCATTTTCATTTGATGATACAAAAATAGCATTTATAACTTCAAAAATAGGTGAGCCTTATTCTCAATTAGCAATATTAAATTTAATTCCTAATACAAATGAGCAAACAAATTTAACTATACTTACAGATACAGAAACATTTAAATTTAATCCTACTTTTTATAATGATGATACAATTATATATTTTGAGATAGAAAAAGATTCAGATAGAGACGGAAATTTAACTTATTATGATAAAAGACGTTTGATGTCATATTCTTTAACAACACATCAATATTATGTTTTAGCAGAAGATACTCAATTAACAACTTTTAATGTAGCTTATCCTTCAGCTTTGGTTGGAGCTTATGTTGTTAGTGAAAGCGGAACAAGTATAGTAACTATGGGTTCTACAAAAGAGTATTTTATCAAAGATGATAATTCTCAAAGTATGTATAATAGTTTTGTTGAACTTCCATATAATAGAAAAGTTGATGTAATAGATAGATTTGCTGAGTATTTTCCTTTTTCTGAAGATCAAAATAATGTGGCAAAAGCATATTTTAATATAATGGTTTCGTCTTATACTAATAAAAATTTAGATGAATATAATAATGCTAAAAATACATTAATTAGAGAATATCCAGAAACTTTTTCAGGATTTATAACTTCAAAAATAGATGATGAATTTGATACCAACAATAATTGGTTTGATACAAAGATTTATACAAATGAATATTTTGTAACGAATGCTAATTTGGATATTACAAATACTTTAGCTTGGTCTGGTTACATATCAGCAAATAATAAATATAAAGCCAATAAAAATAATGAAGATACACTTGCTATTCTTGATAATATTATAAATTTAAATATTGACAAAAATTTATATTTATTAATAGCCAAATTGTATGCTCATTCTGTGGAAGATAATGGCTACAAATATCCTCAAGACGATGACCTTTACAATAATCCTTATAGAAGAAAAGATTTGTTATTTTCTGATAGATTAGAAATAGCTAAAGATTTTATGAAGGATTCAAAACTTTCTTATGATTCTATATTAACTAATTCGCATCCTTATGCCCCATTGGCTGTAGCTACAAGACTTATATATTTAGATGGTTTAATTCTTTCAAGAAACTATGAAGATGCTACTAATTTGTTCCAGCCTTATGTTGAATCTAAGAATGATATAATGCTTGCATTAGGTTACTATGCAAATGCGAAAGTTCTTTTAGCTCAAAAAGATGACGGAGCTTATGCATTATTTAAAAATGCTTTAACTTCAGGCGGAAAGAATTTTGAATCTACTTATGAGGCAGCAGATTCTAAAGATAAATTAGCACAATATTATAAGTCATTGGCTGATGAAGCATATAATGGCGGAAGATATGCAGTTGCTTATGATAACTATAATGAGGTATTGAAATATAATCCTAACGATTCAACTTCTTCTACAAGAGTTATAGAAAGCGGACTTAGAGCATATAGTACAATAGATTCTCTTGAAAAAACTATATTAGATAGAGAAAAAAATATTTTAAGTACAAGATATTCAGATCATGAGGCACATGCAGAACTTGCTAATGCTTATTATTATTTGGCAAATAGATATTATGGTATGGCTATATCCAAACAGTATAGTAAAGAGCGTTATGTTATAAGTGACAAAAAAAGAGAAGATGGTTTCTATTTGTATTTGAATAAATCTTTTGATGCTATAGTTAATAAAGCTGTATCTTATATTGATTTTGCTATATTCTTATATCCGGATAATGAGGATTATTATATAAAAAAAGCTGAGATGTTAACATTTGCTCAGGCTCTAAAAATGCAGGTGCTTCAAAATGAGAAAACTTATAGAAGTGTAATAGAATTAGTACCTGCTTATAAAGATAATGCAATTACAAATGATAAATATCTTGGTTATAATATGTTAGCTTTCCAAAATGCTAATTTAGATTCAGATATTATAGATTCCTTGATAATGGCAAAAAGTAAAGTAAAAACTAAGCCTAATGTAGTTTCTATAATGCTTGCTAATTCTTATTTGATTAATGGAAGATATTCAGATGCCGTTATGGAATACAAAGAAGCTGAAAGTTTATTAAATCAAGTAGGAAGCGATAAAAGTAAAGCTTGGTACCATTTCTTTTATGGTTATTCTCTTTGGATGAACAATGATGTTAATGGTGCTTATAAAGAGTATGAAACAGCAAGAAAATTATTTGAAAAATTGGGTGATAAAGAATCTATATATAAAATAGTTGGTTATACTTCAGTTGCTGCCATAGAACAGGAAGATTATGAGAAAGCTATAGAATCACTTCTTGAAAGAGATAAGCTTACAAAAGATGATGTTAATAAAAATGAACTTAATCAGCTTTTACTTGCAGCATGTTATTTAAAATTAGAAGATTATAATAATGCTTTAGCTTATTGTGATAGTGTAAAAGCTAAAATTGATAGTTTGGATTCTTCAGTTTATACTCCTAATTATGTTAGTATAACTTTATATGGTGCTAATATTAATGTTGTGAACTTAGGTCTTGCATCTTTTGGAGGATATATACCTGGTGAGCCTTTGAATGTTGATAAACAGCAAATGTTATATTCTATATATCAGGAATTATATGAAAAAATGGGAAGATATTCTGAAGCTAGAGAAGCATTATCTTCTTATAAAAATTATATTGTTCAAGATAAACCTAAAAAATCAATTCAACCTTTGATGTTGGCTACATATTATAACAATGAGGGATATTTATATTATAGACAAGGTGATCAATCTAATTCTATTATGTCATTTAAAACTTCTATAAATGAATATAAGAAAACTTTAGATGAGAAAACACTTGCTAATAATCCTAGTCTTCAGTACCAAAATGCTGAAAATGATGCTAAAAACTATTTAAGTTTATCATCTCTTTATTTAAGATATTTGTCAGAAAATGATTTAACTTCATTAAAAAGAGAATTTTTTATAGAGTTATTTAATACAACAAAAACATTAGAAATATTATCTACAAATAATTCTGTAAGCACTAAAGATAGATTATTATTATATTCACATATAGCAGCGTTCCAATATATAATGGCATTCAAACTTACAGCAGATAATAGCATAAACTATAGAAAGAAAAGCAGTGATGATCCTACTGATATGACAGAGTATGATATAAATGTTCAAAGACTTTCAATGCTTAAAGATGCTATTGACAGATATAAATATATTCTTTCATCAAATTCTAATTTCCCAGTTGATTTAAAAACTGAAATTATTATAAGATATAATTTAGCTAAGGCCTATGAACTTGCAGGTTATATAGAGGAAGCAGCAAGAGAATATATGTCAGCATTCTCAAAGGCACAGGTATCTGCTTTTGCTGTTGAAGAAATAGCTATACTTACTACTTTGATTGATTTTAGTACTAAATATAGAGAAAGATATCCAGATAGTTTGGATTATCCTGTTCAATATGTATTTAGAATACTTCAAAGAATCAGAGAAAGTGTATTTATGATAACTTTTGTTGAAGATAATAACTTTATTTTAAGACAAGCCAAATATAAAGTTATAGAATTCTTAAAAGATAAATATCCGGATGCCAGTCTTAATATACTTGCAATGTTTGATGCTATTGATATGAGAAGAAAGTTTTTGGATAGAAGACTTTATACATTAGGTGAAAATAATTATTATCTTAGAGAATATTATAAGCTTTATGAAAATGCTATGTATGCTTATCAAAGATATTTAACAGCAGTTGCTACTCCTTATGACAGTAAAACAGAAGCAGCTATGCTTAAAGAAATTGCTAATTATGAAAAAGAAGCTATAAAAAAATTCTCTAATACACCAATAGAGCCTATAGTTATATGTGATGTTAAACCTCAAGATATTGATAAATCTATGCGTTCAGATGAAACTTTGATTTGGGATACATACTTAGGATATAGATTTGTAAGACAAAATGGTAAAACTTCATTCCATATTCAAAGTAATGCTATGCCTAAAACTAAGAACTATGTTACACATATAGGATTTAGACCTCTTGCTTTAAGTAATAAAAATGTATTTGTAAGAGAATTATACGATTCTACTGAATATATGCTTCCAGCAAAAACTGCATATATAGATACAAAATTAATTTCTTTCTTTAGAACAAGCAGAAATGCTGAAAAAGAAATTAATAGTATGAGTATGGCTAGCAACACTAATTCTACTAATACAGTTTATAGCTATAATACAAATAATAATGATAATAATTTTGAAGATTATTCAATTTATAATAGAAATAATTTATATATGAATGTAGCTTATAATCCTGAAGAAACTAATTCTATGTCTTCAAATGAAATGTCTACAAATACATCTTCAACTAACAGAAGAAGAAGGAGAGGTAATTTTAGATTTATAGAATTAAAAGATATTCCTACAAATTCTTATGTACCTTTAGTAGTAGATATAACAGGTGCTGAAGCTTCCGATATATCTAATGTAATGAAAAAGAATCTTTATATAGTTTATGCTGATAAAGAAACATTTGATAAGAACAGAAGAGTATTAAGAAATATTAATAATATAGCATTAGTTGTAGGAAACAGTAACAGAGAATCAAGAATTATGTTCTACACTAATTATTTTAGAAAGTTATCTACTAATTCATTGGAAGAAACAATGAAAGGATATGATAATAATTTATTTACTATATACGGAAAACCAGATTATAGTATGTCTTCATTATCCAATGCTGCATATCAATTTAAAACTAGACTTTATAATTCTTATTCAAGCAGTAAAAATCCGACTATAACAATGATGTCTAATGTCATAGCTTATTCTCAAAGCGATAATGAAAAGATGTTAAATTATGCAAGAATTGTTGAAGACAGATATGCAGTAAGAGATACAAACACTGCTTATTTATTTTCTGAAGAAGGTTATAAATTCTTTGCTAATTCTTATAGTAATATAAGCGATTCTAATGCATATAAATTTATAAAATCAATGCTTCCAGTTTATAGAAGAATGGGAGAAGAAGGTGCTGTAAAAGGTGCTAATAGAGCATTGCATTTTATGTATTTGTATACTAACAATAATTATGATTTGATAGATGAGTATTTTACTCCTAGAACTTTATCAAGATTCTTAAAGGCTAAAGATGATCCTAAAGAATCTGTAAGATATTTAAATTATATAGCTAATAGAGTTGATGGCGAAAATAAAGATAAAATTTTGGAAGTAGCTGTTCTTTATGATTTGATATATGCTAAAACTCCTATTGATACAGTTACTAATTTCTTGAATAGAATGCCAAATACAAATGAAGTATTAACAGTTGCTAATACTATATTGGATAAATCTGTAACTAATGAAAATGATATATTCTTGACAATGAATTATATTTATGGAAATCAATATATCTTTGAGGCAGATACAGTATCTTCATTTGCTGATAGATTCTATTCACTATATAAAACAAATTCAGCATATATATATGGATTACTTAATAAAATAAGAGTACCAGAAAGCAATTTCGATAAAAACATAGCCAATGCTTATGAGATATTCTCTAATGAAAGCACAAATACAATGTTTATATTCTATGCTTATGAGAATGAAAAATATGTTGCTTATAGTTATGTTGTAGGGGATTCTGAAGTAAAAAAATCAAGTTTGATTGATATGCAGAAATTAAGCGGATATTTAGAAAGCTTTACAAATGTTTCTAAAGCAAGAGATAGAAGAAATGCTTTAAAATCTATTGAGAGCGGAATGCTTTCTTCTGATATTATTAAAGATGCACAAAGAGTGGAAAGAATATATATAACAGGTTCTTATGCTAACTTATTTACAGTTCCTTTTGCTTATTTACCAGCATTCCAAAATAATGATGTTGTAAAAATTAGAGAACTTGAATATTCACCTAGTAAAATATTGAATGTTGGTAAGCCTAGCATAAAAGTAATAGGAGATACTAATTTCTATACTTCATTAGAAAGTTTGGCTATTAAGTCTTTAGATAGTTATAAAACTGATATACCTTTAACACATTATATTGGAATTGATACAAACAGAAATAAACCTTTTGAAGATGTAGATATTTTCTTATCTCCTGCAAGAAATGCTGATATATTTAGATACTTGAGAGCTAGATCAGATACTAAACTAATGTTTACATATACAACTAATAGTTCAGGCGACTATTATACAGTTATGAAATATTTATATGAGAATTTTGATGATGGTATTATAAACGCTTATAGATTTATAAAGAGTAATAGGGTTCCTATAAACGCTATTAATCCTAATGACAGAAATACCCTTTATATGGCTAACTATGCTTTATTTGACTATATATTGCCTGGTATACCTAAATATAATGATGAAATTGATAAATAATATTTACTTTATTCTAGAAATTTTAGTTTTTTAGTAAAAAATATTTACTTTTTCTTGACATTTATTTACAATATACTATAATATAAGTATAGCTAATTAATAAGGGGGCATTTATGAAAAAGATATTTGTTGTTGTTATTACTATTTTTATACTACAGATACAAACAGTATTTGCAGATTTTAATGCTGGAATAGGTTTATATATACCTTTAGGAGCATCTATTTCTCAAAGCTATCAGGATTATAAATTGGGCGTGAATAATAATGATGGTAAATTAACTACAGGTGCAGCTTTTGAATGGGGTATAGGTATTACACCAGGTATATACAATGGTTTTGATAATTATATGGGTTTTTCTTTATCATTAGACATAGCTTATCATAGAGATGTTTATGCATATAATGAAAGCAAACTTGCTGGAAGTACTGGTCAGTATCAGAATGTTAAAACAACATACTATTTTGATACTTTAAATATAGGTATATTGCCTAAATTCAATATAAAAAGCTTTTTTATAGGAGTTGGTGCCGGAGTAAAAATACCATTGGCTGGCGGAGAATCAACAAAGAATTATAATGAAACTTATGCTCAGTTCGAAAATGCTAATAATTATTATACTTTACAAGATATTAAAAATAAATATAAGATGTTGGCAATTCCTTATGTAAAACTTACATTAGACTATTTATTCTATTTCAGTGATGAAACAGCTTTGGGTATAGGTGCTTATGTAGGTTATGATTTTGGACCTGGTGTTGTTAATGATGCTAGATTTACAAAAAATGATTTTGGTGCTGTTGATGTAGGCGGACAAGTTAGTTTATACTTTGTAGATAATTAATTCGTATAATTTTCATATATCACTCATAAAATAGGCTTTCTTTAATAAAGGGGCCTATTTTTTGTATTTACATAATTTTAATCATTTCTCTCACTTATCATAATTCAGTTTACATAATTTTTTGCTATTGTTTTTTTTTTGCTATCCGAAAATCATTTTAGTATTATGTAAACAAACGGGGTAGTTTAATGATTAAAGCTGTAATATTAGGTTTTGTACAGGCAATAACCGAATTCCTGCCAGTATCTAGTTCTGGTCATTTAAGAATAGTTGAATATTTTCTTAATTTTCATGCTGAAAATATATTGTCATTTGAAGTAGCTTTGCATTTCGGTACTTTTTTAGCTACTTGTTTGATATTTCATAAAGATATTATTAAAGCAATAACAGGCTTTTTTACAGGGTTAAAAGATTTCAAAAATTCAAGTCAGAATAATGAAGGTTTCAGAATTTCATTAATGGTAATAATTGCTTCTATACCAGTAGCAATAGTAGGACTTTTTTTAGAAAAATATTTAAGTAATTTGGAAATACAAAGAATAGGACTTAATTTAGTTATAACAGGTTCTATACTTTTATTGACTAGGAAGTTTGATAAAAATACTTATAGCAATGATTCTAAAGACATTTTTACAATGACATATTATAACGCTTTTGTCATAGGATTGGCTCAGGCAATTGCTGTTTTTCCTGGTATTTCAAGATCTGGTATGACTATAAGTATAGCTTTATTTTTGGGATTGAATAGAGATTTAGCAGGAAGATTTTCATTCTTAATATCATTGCCTGCTATATTTGGTGCACTTCTTTTATCAATAAAAGATCTTGCTGATTTTAATCTAACTTATGCCTTAGTTGGATTTATAACAGCATTTGTATTTGGTATTATAGCACTTAAATTTTTAATGGTGTTTTTGAAGAAAGGTAAATTATTTTACTTTGGTTTCTACTGTATGATAGTAGGAGCTGCAGTAGTAGTATATTTTATGACATTATGAGTATTGGAGTTTTGTTATGTTTGGATTATTTAAAAGAAAATTAGCAATACAAAAAAGAGCTCAAGAGAGAAAAATTCACAAGAAAGAAGATAAACAAAATAAACAGGATAATGAATATTTTGATGACTATTATGAAGAAACTTATGAGAATAGAAATATATTCTTTGATGTAGTTGGATTTTTATGTATTTTGTTTTCTGGAATTTTACTTCTTTCATATTTAAGTATGAATATGGAAGATTTAAACTCAGGCAGAGAAATAACAAATCTTCTTGGAATATTTGGGGCATACATTTCTACTTACTCATTTTTAGCATTTGGTTTTGCTTCTTATATTATACCAGCATTTTTTATGTATGCAGGTGTTAATATTATATTAAAAAATTCAGCTGATAAAATATTAATATCTTCTGTATCATCATCTATTTTGATGATATTGTTTAGTATATTATTAAATATATTTTTAGGCAGTTTAGAATTTTATAATAAAGGCGGAATGGTAGGAGAGTTTATAGGAGGCTCTTTAGTATCATTATTTGGTAAAACAGGTGCTATTATGATAGTTATATCAGCACTTTTAATTACAACTATAATATTTACAAAAGTTTCTATAATGGATTTGGTTCATTATTTTAGAGATATGGTAAGAAGTGTTGATTTAGAAAAAATAAAAGATATAGAGAAAAAAGTTGTTAATGGAATAAAAGATTTAGAAATTAAAAATATGAAAAATACTTCAAATATTTCTGAAAGTACTGCAAGTGAAAAAACATATACAAAAGATTATTTACCTTTATTTACTACAAAAGAAGTTTCAGAATTAGAATTAAAAACTATACCTTTTATAGAAAAAGTTGGTGATAATAATAAATATGGTTTCGATGAAAAAACTTACAGAGAGACTTTAGCTAAAAAAAATAATGTTATGGATAGTTTCTTTAAGAAAAATGAATCAGAAAATAAAAATTTAGATACTATCATAGAAAATTTAAAAAATAGCAGTTTTAACGGAATAAATATAAATACAATGGAAAATAAAGAAGAGGATTTAGGATTGACTTTAGCTGAAGTTGTATTTGGAAAGGATAAAGCTAATAGAACTTCCCATATTTACCAAAGCAGTATGGAAATGGAAGATCAATATTACAGAGATTATTATAATGATTTTATAAATAATAAAAAAAAAAATGAAGATGTAGAATCAAATGTTTTTGAGGCTCTTGATTATGGTATTAATTATTTAAGAAAATCAGATTTTAAAAGAGCTGCTTATGATGATTCTGTAAATAACTATGCAAAATATAATGTTGGAGAACAGTACGTTAAAGCAAAAAATAGTGAAAATGATAATGAAGATTTAATGTTGAATTATGATAATTATAGACATTATAATGGTTATGAAAATCATGAAGAAGATGAATATATAGAAAATGAAAATAATTTAATGCCAGATGAATATATTCAAAAAGAAGAAGATAGTTTTGAGAAGCTTCAAAGGTTAGTAGAAGAAAATAAAGAAATTAAAAGAAATCAAGAAATTGAACAGGAAGAATATAATAAGAATATAGATAATGTAATAGAAACTATAAATAAAGCTAGCAATGCTGATTCTATAAATAATAATTATCATATAGAAGAAAAAGAATATGTTTCTACTGCATCTATAAATAAACCAGCATATTCTTCTAATAATAAAAATAAAAAAGAAGCTTTTGAATTTGGTATGGGATATGCATCAAAAAGAGCATATAACAGAGAGGATCATATACCTACTTATAATCATAATAATGATAATGAAATTGACAGAAGAATAGATGAATTTGATTTAGATGAGGAAGAACTTTATAACACTAATAATAATGATATAGAAGATGTTAGATTAAAAACAAGAACACCAATAAGAGAAATTGATTATGTAGAAGATTATAACAATGATGATAATATGTATGATGAATATTTATCAACTTCTAATAATAATTTAATAGAGCATAATAAATTAGCAAATAATGTTAATAATAATATTCCAGCAGAACAACAGCATTATAATAATAAAGAAGCTGAAAAAATAGAAGAAGATAATATTACATCAGAACCTATTCATAATGAAGAATCATCAGGTTTTATAAATATGGAATCACAAAAAAGTGTTGATACATTAGATAAACCTAAAAAAGTTATAATTGGAACTAAAAGCATTAAGAATACAGACAGCGAATGCATACAATCAAATTTTGATACAAAGTATGTTGATAAACATTATAAGCATCCGCCTTTTGATTTATTAAATAGATCTATACCAGTAAATGACAGTGCTATGATGGAATCAATCAAGCAAACAGCTATGCAGCTTGAAAATACTTTATTAGATTTTAATATTGAAGCAAAAGTTACAGGAGTATCAAGAGGTCCAGTTATTACAAGATATGAACTAGAAATAGCATCTGGAATAAGAGTTTCTAAAATATCTAATCTTACAGATAATATTGCTTTGGCTTTAGCTTCTGAAAGTGTAAGGATAATTGCTCCTATACCTGGACGTTCTGTTATAGGAATAGAGATACCTAATAAAGTAAGGAATGCAGTTTATTTAAGAGATGTATTAGAAAGTATAGATTTCAGACAATCAAAACTTGATATACCATTTGTACTTGGAAAAGGTATTTACGGAAATAATGTTGTATCTGATATGTCAGAAGCTCCTCACTTATTGGTTGCTGGTACTACTGGTTCCGGTAAAAGTGTTTGTTTATCTACAATAATACTTTCACTTTTATATAAGTTTAGACCAGATGAACTCAAATTTATATTCGTTGATAAAAAGAGAGTAGAGCTTTCTATATATAATGGAATACCTCATTTGATGTCACCTGTAGTTTCTGATGAAAAGAAAGCTACTATAGTATTAAGATATATTGTAGACATAATGGAAAAAAGATATGAGAGAATGGAAAGATTCTTCGTTAGAAATGTTAAAACTTATAATGAGAAAGTAAGACAATTACTTAAAGAAGGCGAAACAGAATTTAACGGAGAACCTTTAGAGTTATTCCCATATATAGTTCTTGTAATAGACGAGCTTCATAACTTAATGGTTGTTGCTTCAAAAGAGGTAGAAGATTTAATATCTCGTTTGGCTGGTATGAGTAGGGCAGTTGGTATACACTTGATTATAGCTACACAAAGACCTTCTGCTGATGTTGTTACGGGAGTTATAAAAGCTAATCTTCCAACAAGAATAGCATTCCAAGTACCTAACAAAACTAACTCAAGAATTATAATAGATATGTCAGGTGCTGAACAATTATTAGGTAAAGGAGATGCATTGTTCTGTGCTTCTGGAAGTCAAATGCCGGATAGAGTACAAGGAGCTTTTGTTTCTGATAATGAAGTTAAAAAGGTTGTTGATTATTTGTCAGGTCAAATGTCTCCTATGTTTGATGAGAGCTTGATTGCTGCTTTAGAGGGTAGTGATGCAGATGATAAAAATACTGATGAAGAAGATATACTTGATGAGGAGCTTTGGGAGGATGCAGTTCAATTGGTTGCTAGAACAGGTAAAGCAAGTGCATCATTCTTACAACGCCGTTTAAAAATAGGTTATAACAGAGCTGCTAGAATAGTAGAGATAATGGAGCGTCAGGGAATAGTTGGACCAGAAAACGGCAGTAAGCCTAGAGAGGTTTTAATAACTTTAGATGAATAAATAAATTAGAAGCTATCAAATATTTATATACATGTTTATACCTATCTACAAAAAAGACAGGAGAGTTAATAGAATTAATTCTTCTGTCTTTTGTTTTTTATAGTAATTTATATTTTGTATTTTATAGCTATTCTCCAAAAATAATAACAATATAAAAAATAATTTTGATAAAATTAAAAAAAATTAAGTTTCTCAACTGATGCTCTTTATATAAATTTTATCTACTTTTTTGTTACACATGCTATGCGAACTTCTTCAAAGTAGCAAAAAACGCAATTACTATAACTTTATATTAAAAATATACATATAGAATATAACCTAAATTGATACTAAAAATGCAGTTGTTCGAGAAGCGTATTCGAGCCTGTTGAGGATATAGGTTCTTTTATACCAATACTTACAGTACTTCCTTCGGTCGTAAAAAGAAGTGGGGCTTGCGTAAGCACGCAGAGCGGTGGGCAAAGCCCTGCAGATATTTTAAATTTAAAAAAAATTATTTATGACAAAGTATATTTATTTAGGTATATACTAAAATAAGATTAGATATATAGAATTATATTTTTATAGTGCTGGAGAATGATATCCTTTATAATTACCATCAGGGTGATGCATACATTTTGAAGAAGTTAATTGTTTTAGAGTTTTGTATTTGTTACCGCAGTATTTGCATGTATATTCATCTTTTTCGCTTCCTTCATAAAGTTTATGCTTTCCTTTATAATTACCATCAGGGTGACGCATACAGTTTTGAGATGTTAATGTTTTTACAGAATTAAATTTATTTCCGCAATATTCACAGTAAAAATTCTCATTTGTTTTTGGTGTTAAACTTACAGTGAAGCATAAAAATATTAAAGTAATTATATATAATTTTCTCATTTTTTATCATCCGAAAGTAAATCTTTATATTTAGAATCTTTAAACTCTATATATGGTTTGGAGCTTAACATATGAATTGCAGTTATAAGAGAGTAGCTTATCCATGCCTTTTTTTCTGTAGGTTTTGATGATGAAGATTCATTTTTTTTAAGAAGTTCATTTAAAGATTCTGATATATCATCAATATGTTCTTCAAAAAAATCTTCACATTCATCACAAGTGTCCATAGTTGCTTGACCTTGTACTTCTTCTATTTCCTTACCGCACCAAACACATTTTACAGACATTTATTTACCTCTATTATTTTTTATTTATTGTTATTAAACGGTACTATTATACAAAAATATTTAACTTTGTAAAGATATAAAATGATAATATTTTTAATATTATGTTTACTATAATATTGATTATTGATGAATAATGTATTTATATAGTTAAGAAAAATTGTATTTATTATTAAATGAGTTCCAATCTATTATATCATAATTTTTATATACTCTTTTTATTTCGTCTCTTACTTCCATTAAAGCAAAACCTAATAAGTTTTCACCCTGCCAGAAGAAAGGATTTTCTATATTTTCATTATCATATTTCATTTTTATTCCCCATACTTTATCATAAGGGCTTGCTTCAACCAATACTTTGTTTTTTGTATTTAATAAGAAATTTCTTAAATCATTATTTTGTGAAAATTTATAATAGTTTCCTTTAAGTATTATAGTGTATTTTACTTTATCCCATATTTCATCTTTAAAATTGCTTACTTTTCTTCCTAATTCTTTTATAGCTTTAGGCTGATTATTATTTAGAATTTCTTCAGCTATTTTTTTATCATCAAACAACAAAGCCTTATTGTACATCATATACTTTTCCATACAGTTAAATGTTAAATTATTCTCTTTAAAATCTTTAATATACCATTGGCTTAATGAAGATTTTGTTATTTCATTTTTATCATTAGTATGTCCGTAGAAAAATAAAAAATCTATTTTCTTTCCTTTGTTGAAATCTGTTTTTAATTTACTTAAAGAATATTTTTGTTTTCCTTCTTCGTTCCAATATTCAATTTTATAATCATTGTTTGAAAATACATTCTCATTAATAAAATTATTATTATAAAATCCTTTGTATATAATTGGTTCTTCAAAAAGATTTTTATATTCTTCTTTATCATCACTTGATAATTGATTAAAATAGTTATTAAAAATTTTATTATAAGAATTGTTGTTAATAAACCAAATAGGGGGGATAATATTTTGCATAATGAAATCCGTATTAATATTTTTCATTATACTAAAATAAATACCTTTTGTCAAAATAATTGAATATTTATTCTACTTGTAATATAATGAATTTATGTTTTTTATTATTTTTATAATTATATTGTTTCTATTGTCTGGAATATTGCATATTGTACAAAACAGTATTAAGGACAATGGTATAAATAAAAAAATAATTTGTTATATTAAACGTATATTGTTTATATTAGCTTTAGTAAACACATTTATACTACTAATTAGTTTTGTACTCTTAATTGTATTATCAGGTGAGTAATATAGAATTATTTTATACTAAGTTATCATAATAAATTTTTAATATAATTACATCTAATAAAAATAATTGACTTTTTTTTATAGTATGTTATTATACTATAAACCGATTATATTGGTAAACTTTTCCATAATAGCAAAATGATCTTAGTTATTCTATTTTTAGAATACATAAAAGACGTTGTTACTTAAATTAAGTAATCAAAGCATTATGATTTTTATAATACTAATGTTTTTAATATATGAAATTTATGGATAGGGTGCCGTAGTCGGTACTCTATTTTTATTTTAAAGGATATGATTATGTCATTACCAGTTATGAAAGACCTTTTAGAGGCAGGCGTACATTTTGGACACCCAACTAGAAAATGGGACCCAAGAATGAAACCATTTATTTTCCAAGAGAGAAATGATATCTATATCATTGACCTTATGAAAACTTTAACTTATGTTAAAAAAGCTTATGATGCTGTTAAAGAAATGGCCAGAAACGGCGGAAATGTTCTTTTCGTTGGAACTAAAAAACAAGCTTCACAAAGCATCAAAGAAGCAGCTGAAAAATGTGATATGTACTACGTTAATAACCGTTGGTTAGGCGGTATGCTTACAAATTTCGCTACTATTAAAAAAAGTATTGCTAGACTTAAAAGAATAGAAAAAGAAGAAGTTGATGGTACTTTTGATAAATTACCTAAAAAAGAAGTTATTCTTCTTTTGAAAGAAAAAGAAAGATTAGAGAAAAACTTTGCTGGTATTAAAGATATGGAAAATTTACCAGATATGCTTTTTGTAATAGACCCAATGCAAGAGGCTATAGCAGTAAGTGAAGCTAGAAAATTAGGAATACCAGTTGTAGCAGTTGTAGATACAAACTGTAACCCAGAAGTTATTGATCACCCAATACCTGGTAACGATGATGCTATAAGAGCTATAAGCTTATTCGCTGGTGTTGTTGCTTCTGCTGTTATAGAAGGTCAAAACGAAGCAGGTAAAGAAACATTATCTAAACATGATTCTTCTAGCGATGTTCCAGAAGAAGAAGTTTATGACAACAGTGCTACAGAAGCTGCTGAAGCTGTTGCTGAAAAATATGGTGTTTCTCAAGAAGATGATGAATAATTTGATTAGCTAATAAATAAAATAATATATAAGGATAATTTTAATGGCAAATATTAATATGGATGTAATTAAAGAGCTTAGAGAACGTACAGGCGTAGGTATTATGGACTGTAAAAAAGCTCTTCAAGAAACAGATGGTGATATGGATAAGGCTATCCGCCTTCTTAAAGAAAAAGGTGCAGCTGTTGCAGCTAAAAAGAATGAACGTACAGTTAAAGAAGGTTCTATAGGTTTTTGTGTTAATGATGAGAAAAATAAACTTGCTTGTGTAGAACTTCAATGTGAAACTGACTTCGTTGCTAAAAATGAATTATTTGTAAATTTAGCAAAAGTTATTTCTTCTGTAGCTATGGGATTTGATGAAGTTTCAGTTGATGATCTTTTAAATGCTAAAGGCCCTAATGGTGATACTATTCAAGGTATGATCAATGAAGGTATACAAAAATGGGGTGAAAAAACAGTTCTTGCTGAAGCTAAAATTATGAAAACTGATGGCTTCTTCGGCACTTATGCTCACTTCAATAACAAACTTGTTGCTATTGTTGAATTTGATGTTAAACCACAAGGTAAATGTCAAGAAATAGCAGATCAAATAGCTATGCATGTTGCTAGTGAAAAACCTTTAGCTTTAAACAGAGAAGGTATAGATCCTGAAGCTGTAAAAGAACAAAGAGAAATATTTGAAAAACAAGTTAGAGAAGCTGGCAAACCAGAAAATATGGTAGAAAAAATTGTTGAAGGTAAAATGGGTGCTTGGTACTCTGAGTCTGTTCTTATAGACCAAAAATTATTTACTGACAACAAAATATCTATTAAAAGTTTAATAGATGAGGTTTCTAAAGAAGCAGGTTCTACTGCAACTATTAAAAACTTCGTAATTGTTTCATTAGGTTTATAATTAAATAATTACTGAAAATAAAAATTAAGCGGATTGTCATTTTGGCAGTCCGCTTTTTTATGCTCGTTATAAAATAATTATATAATAATAAAATATATTAAAATTTATAATATATAGGATAATTTCCGCCTGAACCTCCAACTATTTTCCAAGATGTTATCATAAGATATCTTGTGGGTTTGTAATTACCATAATCTTTATATTTATAATCAGGAAAATCCATATATATTTCTCTAGTATCAGGGGCATAACTTCCGTCTTCTCTTTGGTGTAATCCATAAATTACTTTCCTTAGTTCAGAAGTTTCTATTATTTTAGGAGTACCTGTATCATCTACTATAGCTTCTATAAATAAATACTCTATTGTTGAAGCACCATTATTAATACCTACATAAGGCATAATCAAAATATTATCTGTTTTATTGATACTTGCAGGAGGACCAAACATAAAACTTGTTCCTTCAAAATCCCTTATTTGATTAAATGTTTCATTGAATTTGCTGTCATAAGCATTTGTATAATTATTTACATCAAAAACATCTTCGTTTCCGTCGTTATTGTTGTTATTGCCGTTTGAAGAGCTGTCATTTGGATTTGATACATTATTATTACATGATATTATGAATAATAAACTCAATATTATAATCATTAATTTTTTTAACATTCTTTACTCCTATTCATCTTTTTTTAAATATACTAAAACAGAATATTCTTTAAGATTTTCTTTGTCAGTAAATCTGTAGCCTTTAAATGCTCTAGGCTTTACTTTGAAAGTTAATCTTTTATAGTCTGCTGGATTCATCCATTCTAATATTTCATCTTTGCTAACATTATCTTCTACAAGAAAATCTCCTATAAATTCATAATCATATCTTGGATAATAATAAGGCATAACAAGGTTAGGTCTCATAACAGATTCATTTAAAGCTGATATTGTATCTTTTTTCAGCTGTTCTTTATCATAATTTTCAAATTCACTTAATCCAATATATCCATAATCACTATTAGTATAGCAATTTAATGTATCATTATAAACTAGCTTAAACATAGTACTATAATTTCCAGCATTTTTTACCATATATTTTGAGAACTGTAATTCTGTATATAGCCCTAAATATAATTCGTTTACTTCTCCGCTGCTTTCATTAGTTAATGATACCAAATAAGTTTTTAGATAATCGCCTAAATCTTCTTTTCTGTATTCTGTTAATGCAGTATCTCTTACATTAACTCCTTTATATGAAACCCTTATATAGTCAATTTCATCTCTTACTCTTTCATCATTGAATGTTATAGGGATTTCATATACTGTTTTTCCGGTTTCAGACTGTACGCTTTTGAATGATGTAAGATTTCCAGATACTCTGCTATTTAAATAATATGTAACAGGTATTAATATCTCTACTTCTGACGGATCAAATTTTGAGGTTATATTACCGTTATCATTTCCTCCGTTATTTGAAGTAGGGTCTGTTGTTTTTTTATTGCAGGAAAATACAAATATAAGCAATAAAAGCGTTAAAAAAATAGGTTTGTAAAGTCTTTTCATAACTTAACTCCGTATAATATTTTATAATAAAGCAAAGAGTGCTTTCTTATCATTTTAAAAAATAAAAGTTTTGGAATACAATATGAAAATGTATTTATATTATCATAATATTTTTTTATTGATAAATTTTTTATGAATGTATTATTTGTGAAAAGTATTAATATATTATTGCTTGATGCTTGATGCTTGATGCTTGATGCATATTTTTATCCAATCATTAAATACTAATAATTATGATAGTATATATTTTTTTATTATTTATGTCAAATGATATTTTTATATTAATAATAAAAAAGGTTATGACAAAAATCATAACCTTTTTTAATAGAGTATAATAAATGAGTTATTAGTTCATTAATCGCTGAATGATATAACACCTTCAATAATAGCCTCAAATCTTTCAGGTTCAATGATCATTACTGTATCATCTACTTTCAAGTTAGGAGCGAAATCACCTATACTTATTAAGAAAGAGTGGGCACTCTTGTACTGTCTTGCATATTCCATAAACTGATCAACAGTATCCTGTCTCATAGGATATCCAGAAGTATCTAAAGCAAATGTACTCTTATATGACTGACCTTCAGAACCAAATTTCTTAATAGTTACAAAGAATACTAATGTATCAGATTTTTTAGTATGTTCAGTAACTACATATCCATTCAAAGTTAATATTCTGTAGAAATACTTTTCCAAATATTCTATAATATCCATTTCTAATGCAGTTCTAAATGCATTATTGGCAATAATAGAACTATAAGTTTTCAATTTTTGGTCAACATCTAAGTATATATTTCTTATAGATTTTATTATTTCCCATTGTTTAACTGCTGCCTCAAACTGTTTGTTTTTAACTAAAGTTTCAGCATATCTGTATCGCTCATCAACAACTTTTTCATTTGGTATATTTTCTTTAGTTAATACCTGTCCGTAATATTCTTTTGCTTTAGAATAATTTCCAAGTTCATAATATGAATTAGCAAGATTCAATGAAATAGCATCTTTATCTGATACTTCATTACTTTCATAAGCTATTTCTAATTCTTTAATAGCATTTTGGAAGTCTCTGCTTGAAGATAATATTTCACCAAGTAATAAGTGATATTCAGCATTTGTACTATCTAATGCAAGAGCTTTTTCTATTTGCTGCTGAGCTGCATGATAAGAACGAATCTTATAAAAACAGTAAGCTAACATATATAATAATTCAGGATTGCTATCATTTTGTGCAGCTGCTGATGAAAGATATTTTTGTGCTAATACCCATTCACCATATTTATAACAAATTGAACCTGCTTTATATAAAGAATCATAATCTTGATCCCTTATTTTTGTTATCATATCATATTCGTCTATAGCTTTTTTAGTGTTTCCTGTTTGTTCGTATATTTTAGCTAAAAATTCTCTAACATTTAATTCTGTTAATTCTTTAGTAAAATATGCACCGTCTATCATATTTTGAAGTGAAGCCATAGCAAGTATATACTGCTGTTGTTTATAGTACATATTTGCACACATCCACAATATATTAGCATCTTTTTTATATTTAGGGTCTAAGGTATTAATCTCTCTCATAGCTACATCATAATTTTGTTCATTGTAGGCCTGAACGATTTTTTTTAGTTTAATAGGGTATGATCCGCTCTTTATAACATACTGAGTGGCAAAACCTAATAAAACAATTAAAACTAGTATTACAATTAATGAAGCTTCCACAGTTCTTATCCCTTTTATTATTATTCATAATATATAACTGGACTTCCAGTTTCTTCTGATTCAACTAAAGCATCTTTTATTTTTCTCATCATGCTGTCTTTTACAGCAAAGACAGACATTTTATTTGATCTATTATTAGAAAAATCAAAGCCGCTTATTGCCATAGATACATTAATATCTACGCTTTCATTGTTATATTCAAAATTATAGTTTTTTAATGCTTTAAAATATCTCTTAGTAGCTTTCCAAGCCTCTTCTTCATTTGCAAAAATCACAGAATATATAATGTTTTCATAAAGTAAACATTGATTTTCTCCTATTCTAGCATTTTTCTTTATTGCTTTTATAAGTTCTTCTTGTAATTTTTTGTAAGCATTATTACCATATTCATTTATAATAGATTCTTTATTAGATATTTTAAAAGCTATTATACCTATAGCATGTTTATATCTTTGTGAGAATGCTATTATATTTTTTATAGTGCTTGAAAATATTTCATACTCTGATTTATCTATTCTTATAACTTCATAATCATCTGTTTTATTTGCTTCCTCATTATCATCATATTCGTCTATTACTTCAGCTTCTACGTTATAACCTAAATTGAATAATATAGTTTTGTACATAAAAATTGTAAGCTTTTTTACATTGTATGATAATTGTATTGATATTAAAAATAATCCAACAGCTAATATTGTGCTATAAAATGTATTATAATCTTTTCTGTATAATAATTTTTGTATTTCTGGAACATAACTAAGAGATAATATTATGATCACAGAAGTAACTACAAAGAAAAGTAAATTTTCTATAGTTTTAGATAGGGGAGTATAGTTCCTAGTAGGCTGCATTATTACTATAATGAAAGCATACAATATAGATATACCAATCCATATCCATACCCAAACATCAAGAGTATATAATAAATAAACAAAGAAATTCTGCGGATTTGATGATATTAATAGTATATAAATAGGAATGATAACTGCACTGTATATTAAAGTGCATATCATAGCGGCAAAAAATCCGTATATATATGATTTAGATAAGTTTATTTGTTTATCTTCCATAATAGTTACCTAATTTGTACTAATTAATATTTAATATAATTAACGTCACCTGTTTGTCCAAATAGCTTTATCATCTTTTCTAGTTTATCTTTGTTTGAATATAATAAATATTCAAGACCCTTTCTGCCTTTTCCTATAATAGAGATAAAACTTTCTTCTGTAACACAAACAGCATTTGCTCCCAATACTAAATATTTAAATACATCAACTCCATATTTAGGAGATTCTGCAAGTATATTAAAGTAGTGATTTGAATTAAAATCTACTTTATTTACAGTATCGGCAACTTTTTCCATACCTTTTAATGCATACTTATTATTATTTGAAAAATAAACATTATTTATATGAGATAATTTTATATTGTCTAAATCTTTATTACTTGATATGCCTTTTATAATTAAAGGTATATCTAATTGTTTGGCTATTTTAGCTAAATCCTTTTCAGATTTGAAATGTATTTTATTTAATTCATTTATATTATAGCAGTAAGAAAAATCTATACCAACAGCACAGGCACCATTTTTTTCTGCTGTTTGTAATTTTTGTGTTACTATTTCTTGGGTATTATTACCATCTATCATAATAATACCTCTTTTTCTTCCTTTTATAGTTTTTAATGATAATTCAAATATTTCCTCATCATTAAAATCATTAAATATTGCAAGAACTTCACAATTAGAAGCTACATCTATGATTGTTTCATAATATTCTTTTATATCCATAATTCCGTCTATTGCTTCTCTTAAATTATGAATTGTATCTATTATAGTAGGCTGAGATAGATGCATATTAAATAGATTAGTTCCTATATTTGCTTCTGGTTCTTTGTGAATTATACTAGGGCTGAAATTATATTCAGAAAGTCCTGTTTTATCTTCATTATCTTCAATAAACAAATATGAAGTATTTGAATTAGATGATAATTTTTCTTTCGCGATTTTTTTTATTTCATCTATGGTTATACTTTTTTCATCTGTTAATTTGAAATGTACATAGCTCATAGCTTTATTTGCTATAGCTATAGCTTCATCTCTTGTATCTCCTACAGCTATTATATTACCAGCTTTTTCCAAGTTGTTTGTAGGTGTAACTAATATATCTCCAGGTTTGGTTTTGATAAATATTTCTTTAACACCTTCTACTTTTTTTGCATTTTCAACACCATCAATAGATTCTATTATACCTGTACCAGGAATAAATGCTTTTTCAACTGATACTTTATCCCATTTCGGCTGTAAATCACTAGGAGGATTTCCCAAAGCTATTTCTATTGCATTTTTTATTAAATTTACGCCTGTAGCAAGAGGGTAGGTATAAGCACTCATGAATCCGCCTGAAAGTCTAGCAGCAATTTCCCCAACCATAGCACCATTTTTTGTTACTTTTATATCGCCTTTAGCAGCACCAATTTTCAAATTTAATGCTTTTATGCCTGCTTTCATTACATTAATAGCATCATCTAGTTTTTCTTTCTCTAAAGCAGACGGCATAATATGACCTGTTTCTATAAAAAATGGAGGAGATTCTATTATTCTGTCAGCAACTCCAGTTACATAAATTTCATTATTATATATAAGCATATCAATAGAAAGTTCCGGACCATCCATAAATTCTTCTACTATAACTTCACCGGAAGGAGATGCACTTTTTGCTCTATTAAATGCTGCTAAGATATCATTTTCTTTTGATACCTTCATTACACCCCTAGCACCCATATTATCTGCTGGTTTCACTACAACAGGCTTATTTAAATTCTTAAATGCCTCCATTGCTTCTTCGTAATTCCATACAGGGAAAAAATTTGGCTGAGGAACATTGTTTTTTTTGAATCTTTCACGCATTCTTATTTTGTTAGAAGCAGCATAAGCATCTTCAAATCTATTACCTGGTAATCCTAAAGCATTTGCTACTGCTGCAACCGTTGTAGAAGCATCAGTACCTACAGTAATAACTCCATGTATTTCCATTTTTTGGCTTAAATCTCTAGCAGCCCTTACACTTCCATCAACGTCTCTAGTGGACACTATCATAGGATAATCTGCTATCTGCATACCTGGAGCATCTTTGTTATAATCAAAAACTATTGTATAAAGTCCCATTTCTTTAGCTATTTGTATAGCAGGTACCTGTAATAGACCAGCACCTATTATTATTATGCGTTTACCTTTCATATTAATATTGCCTTTTTTTAAAATATTCCCTTATAGTGTTGTTAATATCGAAATTTTAATACTAAACTAAAGAATTTTATTTATATATGTAATTATTATAAAACTATTTATAGTTATGCATATAAAAATTTAATTGACAATTATCACATTATAAATAGAATATAATAAAAAAATACGGAGATTTGTAATAATGGATACTAATATAAAAACAGAAGCTAGTTTTGATGATTTTTTAGCATTGGATATTAGAACAGGTACTATAATAGAAGCTGAAGATTTTCCTAAAGCTAAAAGACCAGCATACAAATTAAAAATAGATTTTGGGCCTTTAGGAACAAAAGTTTCATCAGCACAGATAACAAAATTATATAAAAAAGAAGATTTAATAGGAAAACGTATTATTGCTGTGGTAAATTTTCCTAAAAAACAAATAGCTAATTTCTTTTCAGAATGCCTTGTATTGGGTGCTGTTAAGGATAATGGAGAGGTGGTTTTATTAACAACAAATGAAGAATGCGAAAATGGTGTTGCAATAGGGTAGTGTGTATAAATTTTTTTAAATAGTTAAATTTATAGATGTATATATTTTTATTATACATCTATAAAAGAATAACTGTTGCCTTTTTCAATAATAGCAAGTAAATTTTCATCATTATCAATTAATGCTAAATATTTATTTTTTATTTCTATATTATCTATCATTTTTGTATTACCGCATAGTATTTGTTTTATCATTTCTTTGTCTTCTATGACTTTCTTATCAAAATTTTTAAACATATCAAAGAATGATAATATGCTATTTGAGTTTAAATCTTCTATATTAGAAGCCATATTTATATTATAATTTCCAATGGATATTCTGCTTAATTCTTTAGTATATGCTAGATTCTCTGTAATTTCTCCAATATCTCTAATTATAGATCTTATATAAGTGCCTTTGCTTACAGAAGTTTTTATTTTGAAATATGGGTAATTATATTCTAATAATTCTATATTGTTTATGCATACATTTACACTTTTTAATTCAAAACTTTTATTTTCTCTGGCTAAATCATAAGCTCTTTTGCCGTTAATTTTTTTAGCACTATATATAGGAGGTTTTTGTACTATATTTCCCTTAAAATTTGTTTCTATTATATTTTTTAATTCATCAAATGTTAATTTATTAGTTTTATCTGACTTTTTTATCACATTTCCTTCTATATCGTCGGTATCTCTGCTCTCTCCAAAAACACCAACAGCAATATATTCTTTTGGTAAATCATCAAATAGAAAGAATAATTTTGTATATCTTCCAAAAGCAAGTATTAAAACTCCATTGGCAAATGGATCCAATGTTCCAACATGTCCTATTCTTTTTTCTATAATATTTTCTTTTTCTCTTAATACTTGTTTTGTTTTTTTTATAGCATCAAAAGAAGTTATTCCTATAGGTTTATTTAAAATACAAAAACCTTTCATTTTTATCCCCTTATTATTTGTAAAGAGTTAAAATATATATTTAATATGTTTTCTGATATATTTGAAAGATTATTATATTTCTTTGAAAATAAATCATTTCCTATAGATTTTACTAAATCATCTATTGTTTCTATATTATGCTTCAAAGTTCCTAATTGCTGTTGAGAAAGATGGAGTAGATGTATATTACTTTTATCAAACTCTGCTATTGTTGTTTTTGTAGCTTCATCTAATAAATAATAAACTGCTACCAATTTTTCTTCTTCTTCAGGTGTAAGAGCTGTATTAGCACCTGCATATATTTTTGAAAGTTCTCCAACTCTGTACGCTATTTTGTATATTGAGTTTAAATTATCAAAAAACCAATTGACATTATTTCTTTTTCTTAAATCGGATAATACATATTTTATATCATGCAGTATTGAATATCCTGCACTTTCATCTTCTCCGCTTGATATGTAATAATGTGAACGTATTAATATATCCTGCAAACTGTCAAAATCAGTTTTCCATTGAGGGTCTTCTGTGTTAATACTATAATATTTTTTCTTAAAATCATTCCATACAACAATAAATTTTTCTATGGCTTCTTTTCTGTTTGGATTATTATTATCTCTTATTATTAATAGGGTATCCATATATGATTTATCTAATGAAGCCATATCTTCCAGAAAATTATCAGGTTTTTTCTGACATGATGCTAATATAATTAATGTTATAAACAAAGTAAATATTTTAATATTCAATGTAAAATCTCCAAATCATTATTTTACAATTATATGTATAATAAAGTTAAAATAGTTAATATTATTAGGGGATAATTTATTATAAATTATGGAAAAAAACAAGCTATATATTTTTATTATTTTTTTATTATTAGTTATTATTTCATGTTCAAATAATAACATACAAAAAGGTAAATTGTATTCTAAAGTATACACTGATGTTAGCTTTGAAGCAAGTAAAATGAAGGCAATAGATGATATTTACTATAATATAGCAAAAGAAACTGCCGGATTAATTAATAGAAATGATTTTAATATAGTTGCTGTTTCCTTAAAAGATAATAACTTAATAGATTTTGATAATAAAGATATAGTAACATTAAAAGAATATAAAAAAGATGATAATTTTTATACAGAAATAAAAGTTAAAGATGATACAATATATGATAGAACAATAGAGGTGTTAAATACAATAAAGAAAGAGGGTAGTGTAGGGGAGAAATTTTTTAGAGCTAATGCCTCAATAGAAATATCAGAAAATGCCAAATTAAATGCCTATACAAGACAGATGCTTACAAGAAATGCATTAAAAAGAGCTTATGAATCATTATTTAGAGTATTAAGAAACAATAATATAGAAGTTAATGAAGCTGTTCGTTTAACTAATGAAGCTTATATATTAGAAGAAAGTTATAGTTCAAATGAATATAATGTTGTTGTAGAAACTGTTTTGGAATAATATTTTTCAATAGTTGTAAATATATATAAATGTATTTATTTTTATTATATTTTTTTATAGTAAAATATTATTTTGTTTGTTAATTATTTGAACTTATATATGTTTAATAAAGTTCTTTCATTAAACCATATTGAATAATTATATTTTTTCTGTTACCGTGTTTTTATATATGTATTATCGATTTTTTGTATAGCAAAGAATTTGATAAAATATATTTGTAGTTTTGTATATTAAAATATGTTCAATATAGATAATTTAATATACTGAATAATAAACTTAAAAATATTATATATGAATATTTTTAAGCTTAAAATTAAGTATATTATTTATTATTGGAAACGTCTTGGTCTTTCTATTGTTATTAAATAGTTCCAAACATAGTAGAATATTGTTTCTTCAGTTGTGAAGTTCTCTACAGCCTCATCTTTTTTTAATTTAACCATAGAATTAGAAAAAGCTTCATCTTTCTGTAATTCTTCAATTTTTAATGATAATGTATCTGTATGAGCTTTTACCTTAGTCATAAGTTCTACAGGGAGATTTCTCTCATAATCTTTACTTGTTAAAGTTTCAAGAGCATACTCAATTTTATCAGGTGTTATTCTAGCTGATATTTCTTGTTCTCTTTGTGCTTCAGTTTTAAGTATTTCATCAGTCCAAGTATTGAACTCATTAATCCATTCTTTATACATATTACCGTACTTATCAGAATTTAATGTATAATCATTCTTAACATCATTTGGCAATATATTTAGAAAGTTTTTATATCTTTGCTCCATAGCGTATATAGAACCGCCGTCATTTTTGCATGATATAATTATTATAGTTAAACTTAATATTAAAAGTATTATTTTTTTCATTAGATATTTCCGTACAAATTGAATTTTTATTTAATAGTGAGCTATTATACTATATAATACAAAAAACTTCAATTTATTGTTAATAAAAATTGTTCGCATAATGAGTCTTTCAAGTAAACTTGCCAGATGCTCACAATATTTAGCTTTATAATATTCTACAACCATATTTTATATATTTAGTAATATCTATATTAGCTAAACTTACCATTATACTAGGATATTCACATTATATAAAAAATAACATGTATAAGTTAACATAATATACATTATCGGAATATGAATTTATTGTTTTTCTGGGTCTTTGCTATATTGCCTATTTGTGAATAACTATTAAATATATGATTTTTAGCTATTTTAAGTATTCTGTTTATAATATAGCATATTTGTAAATTTTTTATAGTATATTTTTAAGCTTTAGAATTTGTATTAATGAATCTAAGTTCTTAGATAAAAAATCTTCCATTCCGCAGAAATTATCGTTATCTACATATATATTACTGTACATTCTCTTGCAGCCGCCATGACATATATTATAAAATTGGCATTGTTGACATTTATCTTTTGTTTCTTTTAAATCGTTTGTGAAATTTATCTTATTTTGATTTTTGATTATATCAATTATACTGTCATTATTAATATTTCCGCATAGGTATTTATCTATACAGTAAAAATCGCAAGGATATATATTGCCGTTGCTTTCTATAACTATATGATTATGGCATATTCCATTTATTCCGCATGTCGTTGGAATGTATCCTGCAAGTAACTCTGATATATTATCAAAAAAAGATATACTAATATAATCTCCTTTAATGATATCATCTTTCCATCTAGGAAATATATTATTATAAAAATATGAAAATCCTTTAGGACTTATACTAAACTCTTTATTTTCATTATTTTCTAATCCAGATAAACATGGTATAAATTGTATATATTTTATATTGTTTATTTTTAACTCATTATATATTTCATTTGGATAATTTGATAATTCATTTGTTAATACAGTAAGTATATTATATTGAACATTATATTTATCAAATAAGTTTTTTGTATCAAGTACTATATTATAAGTTCCATTATCGTTTTGTACTCTGTACTTATTGTGTATAGACTCTAATATGTCAAATGAAAGCCCTACTAAAAAATTGTTATTAAGGAATAATTGTACCCATTCTTCATTTATAAAAAATCCATTAGTCTGTATTGAATAAGATATATTTATATACTGATTTTTATTTTTATTTACGTATTCTATAAATGAATAAAAATGCTCTATCCCTATTAAGGTTGGTTCTCCGCCTTGAAATGCAAAATGTATGCTTCCTTGTTTTATTATACTGAAGGCATTGTCTATTATATTTTTCATAGTGCTTTCAGACATAAAACCGTAATTTTTTATTTCTCTTATATTTGCTATGTCTTCATAAAAGCAATATTTACAATGCATATTACATAATGAAGATGCCGGCTTTATTAATATAAATAATTGATTCATATATTTTTTTACTGTATATTTTATTTAGTTTATTTTATCATATTTGGCATACATTTCAAATAATATTTTAATTTAATATTTCTATGTTTATTTATAGTATGATATTAATATATTGTTTGTATAAATATATTTGTAATAATTGAGATGTTATAGTTGTTTATCTGTTGTTTGTATTATTATGTGAAAATAAATATATGTTAATTTATATAGTGTTTAATGATGTATAAATATTATGATGATATTTATTTTTGCTGTTAAAATTCTATGTTTGTATAATTATTTATTTTTAAATTGCCTTTTAATTATAGTAAAAAAATTTGTATTTGTATATATTTAGCTATGAAAATAGTGAAATAATTTATAAAAAAGCTTTATTTTTGACTGAATTTTACTATGCATAGAAATTAAAACATGCAAATACTATTGACATATACATTAACATAATATAGAATTATGTTAATATACTATATTTGCGGAGTTTTTTCTATGAACCCTGTTCTTCAATTAATACTAACTTTTGTTGTACCTCTATTATTTATCGGTATTTATAGTGTAATCAATAGGAAAAAAAACTATAATGATAATAATTTTAATCAAATGTTTGCTGAAGAAAAAGCAGCTTTGGAAGGTATTGTAGAGGAAAAGATATCTGAAGTTAGAGACAATGCCATAGATTTGGAAATAGCAGTTAAAAAGGCTGGATTTATAAGTAAGTCTATGGAAGAGGATCTAGCTAAACTTAATAAAAGGATAGAGTCATATAAAGACTATAAGGCCGCTGTATCACAGTACCAAGAACAGGTTGATTCCTTAGAAGAAGCTTATTTGGAAATATTGAATAAGGTTGATACTGTATTAAAAGAGCGTAACACTATAGAAAAGACCTATAAAAGAATATCTGATGTTAAAGCCAAAATGACAGAATTAGAAAAGAATGTTGGTTCTATACAGGATAAATTAATAGAGTCTTATAATTCTAAGTTAAATGAGTTTGAAAGTGAGCTTTATAAGAGATTTGATGCTCTTACCACTAACCTACTCGCCCGTGATGCTCATTATAGCACTATGGCAGAACAAGAAAAAGAGAAAATATCTGCTCTTACTGAAGAATTTAAGCTTCATGTTGCTAAAAAAGAAGAATTATTTACAAATCAGCTTACTCAGCTTGCTGAAAGAACAGCCCGTCACAATATAGAACAATTGGCAGAATTATTTGAGAAAGGAAGAGATGAGCTTATTAGTAAATATTCGTCATTCGCCGATGAAATTGATGTTAAATCTAAAGATATAGAAAACCGCTATGAAACTTTAAGTCAGTCTAAAGAAGGCTTAGAAACTGAGTTGAACAGTTTAAGAGATACTATACATGATAGATTAAACTCTATAACAGAATCTAGCGTATTAGAGTTTAAAGACGAAATGGAAAAAACTAAAGAGATGCTCTACTCTACCCTAAAAGAAGGACTTGAGAAAATAAGCCAGGATAGAGAGGAATTCTTAGATTCTATAGAACAAAAAGCCCATTCTTTAGAGAAGTCTATAGATGATATAAAAGATAAAGCTGATTATATAACTAAAGATTATGCTGATAAAGCTCATCAGTTAGAAACAGAGTTCTCTTCATTAAAAGAAGATATTAATAATAGATTTATAGTTGAAGTAGAGAATTTTTCTAATCATATCAAGAATGTACTTGAAAATGAAGATGACGGCGTAATAACTCTTTATAGAAATAAAACTAAAGAACTTAATGATTTAATCATATCTATAGATGGTATGAGCGAAGAAACCATGCTTAAAGCTGAAAGCAGATTTGAAGATATAGTTAATGATATAGATAAATTGAAAAATGATATATTAACTAGAGCTCAAGATGATATGGAATACTCTATAGATAATGCTAGAAGTTCTTTAATAGCTGAAATCAATGAGCTTAGAAACGATGTTGAAACTGAAACTAATCTTTTGAAAGACAAAATAGATGAAACTCATTATCAAACTTCTGAGATAATATCTATACTTAATAATAAACAGGAAGAAATACTTGATTCTTTGAGCTTGCAGAAAGAATATTTGTATAAAGATTTAGAAGCTCAGGCTAATGAAAGAATAAATGAAATAGAAACATTACTTGCTAGTGTTAAAGATGAATTAGAAGAAAATATTAATACATATATCAAAAATACTTCATCTGATTTAAGTGCTATAGATGAAAAATTATCTGGATTAAAAGAACAGTACGACAAAGCTACAACAGATATAGATACTTTAAGCAAAGAAACTGAAGCTAACATAAGAGAAAATATAGAAAAACGTATAGAATTATTAGAAAAATCTTCTGTTGAAGTTAATGGCTTAATAAGCAGAGCTAATGAAAAATTAGATACTGGTATAAAAGATGCTGAAGATAAAATGGAAGGCATTAAAAAAGAAATATCTGATTACAGTGATGCTTATATAGAAAGTTTGAAAGCTCATTTGAAAAACGTTTTAGATGATTATGAACAAACTAAAATGAAAGCTATTACAGACAGTATTGATTCTGTTATGAACCAAGTTGATGAAAGTGAAAAAAGACATGATGCTTTAATCAGTGATATAGAAAATTCTTTAGGCGAGTTTAAAAATAAAATAGATGAAGCAATAGACGAAAATGTAAGATTCAATGAAGAAAACAAAAAAGAAGTTGTTGATATGCTTCATGATGAGCTTCGTCAGGCTACAGACTCATTTGATATACTTCTAAACGAAAAAAGAGACAGCATGAATAAAATAAAAGATGAAATAGAAGATATCATGCATAGAGTTGAAAACGGCAGAGATGCATTTGAGCGTACTATAAATAAAGTTTATGAAAATGCAGAAGATAAAGAAAAAGAATTAATGTCTGATATAGAGGATAAATATAATTCTTTGGACAAAAAAATAGACGGCGTATTAGATGAAAGAAGATCTGATTTGAATGCTATAAGTGCTGAATATCATGCAATGCTTGAAAAGTATTCTAATAACTTAAAAGAAGATTATGAAGAATTAAAACATCATGCTTCTTTAATGACAGATG
This sequence comes from uncultured Brachyspira sp., assembly GCF_944390845.1. Taxonomy (GTDB): domain Bacteria; phylum Spirochaetota; class Brachyspiria; order Brachyspirales; family Brachyspiraceae; genus Brachyspira; species Brachyspira pulli. The sequence continues at coordinate 106,593 of NZ_CALXRM010000001.1, read as the reverse complement.
AATATAAAATGCGTATAGAAAATTTGGGCGAAAGAATCAACGAAATAATTGATAATGCTAATAATATGCAGTCTATTGTTGATTCTAAAGCAAATGAAATTGATTCTTATATAGCAGATAAAAAAGATGAAATTGCTAAGAAAACAGAAGGTATATTCTCTAATGTAGAAGAAAGTGCTTTAGGAAAATTAGAAGAGTTAAAAGCATTAATTGATGGTGCTATAGAGAAATATAAAGGCGAAATAGAAGAAATAGAAACTTATAGATTAGAAGAACATGATAATATAATAAAAGATGTTGAAAATATAGGTGCTGGAATAAGAAAAGATTATGAACAGTACACTAATATGCTTGAAGAACTTTATCAAAATGAAAAGAATTCTTTAAGCGAGCATGTTAATGCATTAAAAGATGAAATAGAAAAAGCTAGAGAAGAATCAGAAGCTAAACACCTTACTAATGAGGCAAACTATATAGATGATTATTTGAATAAAACATCTTCAAAAATAGATGAAGAAGTTAATCGTTTGAATGAAAATTTAAATGATTCATTTAATACTTTATATAACGGATTCTCTAAAATATTAGCTAAAATAAGAAAAGCTAATACTAAAAAGGCTTTGCGTTCTATTGCTAAAATCAAAAAATATGCTGAAAAAGTTATATCTAATACAGCAGCAGAAGTTAGAGATACTCTTGGCTTAACATTAGAGGATTTGAGAAATGAATTTGTTTCTTTAAAAGATAATGTTGATGAAAGATTACAAGATCAGGCAGATAAATTAATATCTAATAATGAAAACATTCTTGCTATATTAGATGATCATGATAATAGATTAGATAAAGTTAATGAACTTTCTAATATGATAGAAGAAGTGAAATCAGCTTTATCTGAAAAAATAGATGAATTAAGTTCTAATATATCAGATAGTAATGAAGACTTTAATAGCAGAATAGAACAGATAAAATCTTCTATAATAGACAGAGAAGAATTAATTAATCTTCAAAATAGTGAAAAAGAATTACTTAAAAATCAAATAGATGATATAAAAGAAGAATTTGAATTATTCAAAGATCAAATTGCAAGAACTAATGAATTAGAAATACCAGCATTATTTGATGAAGAAAAAGCAAGAGTAGAAAATATGTTTGATGAGTTCAGTAAGAATTTACTTATGAGACTTACAGACAATGAAAGCGATATACATTATATCAAAGATGTTTTATCAGAAGAAAGAAGTCATTTGATATATCAAATAGAGCTTTTAAGAAAAGACGTTGATGATATGAAAGATGATAATACAGTTGAAGTTTTATCAGAAGAAAAAGCTGTATTAGAAAATTCATTAACTGCTTTGAGAGATGATTTTGACAAAATAATGAATTTAGAAAAAGATTTTGTTGAACTCAGAAACAGAATGGAAGGAATCGACAGCGGATTAAAAGATGATGTTAGTGATTTAACTAAAAAATTAAAAGATTTTAAAGATAATTTAGAAGATAGAATAGAAAAAGATTCAGATGGTCTATATAGAGATATGGAAAATCTTAATAGAAATTTTGAATCTGTAAAAAATAATATATCTAGTCTAGTAGATAAAAACTATTTTGAATCATTAATAAATGGTGAAAAAGAAAGATTAAATTCTATATTTGAAAATTTAGCTTCAAACAATGAAGACTTCAAAGACAGACTTGAAAAACGTATCTCTTATTTTGAAGATATGTGGTCTGATAATACTAAAATCAAAAGCATGTATGCTGCTGATATAAGAGAAGAAGTTGAAAATATAAGAAAAGAAGCTGATATCAAATATGATAATCATTTGAATGAATTAAAAGAAAAAATGAAGTTAATAGAGCAAGATATATACGATTGGAAGAATGGTAATTTAAATGTTTTACTTGCTCAATTAGAAGAAGCTAGAAAAGGAATAGAAAGCTTTATCGATACTTCAGAAGGTAAGAAAAATCAGCTTCTTATTGATATGCTTAACCGTATAGAAACTAAAGAAAATGAAGTTTATTCACGCATAGATGAAAGAATTGCAGATGCTGAAAATAAACTTTCTACTATAAATGAAAAATTAAATAATGCTATAGGAAACAGCTTAGAAGAAATCCATAACAGAATCAATGAATCTGTAGCTAAATATGATGAAGAAATAAAGAGAATAGAGCATCATAGAGCTAATGAAACAGAAGATTTAATAGCAGATATTGAAGAATTAGGTAATAGCATACGTGAAGACTATGAAGAATATTCTATAATGATAGACAAAATCTATGAAGATGCTGTTACAGAATTAGAAACTCATCTTGAAACTATAAAGAAAGAGATAGAAAGAACAAGAGAAGAATCAGAAGCAAAACATTTATCTAATGAGAAAAATTATATAGATGACTATTTGTTGGATTATTCAGCAAAATTGGAGTCTCAGGTTAATGATAAATTAAACATATTAACTGACAGTAAAGTCGAGTTGGATAATATGATAAAAGACTCATTCGATACTCTTAATGCTAATTTACAAGATGTAATGAATAAGTTTAATGAAGAAGCTAATACTCAGATACATTCTGTTGTTGAAAGATTGGAAAATGAGGCAGCTGTTAGATTATTCAATGAACAGAAATATATGTCTGATTTAGAGGAGCAGTTAAGAGCTATTAGCGTAAAAGTAGATAATGAGCTTTATAAAATTTCTTCAAAATTAGATGCTGAAATATCAGATGTTAAATCTAAATATAAAGATTTAAGTAATGATTTCGATGAAGCAATAGATATGATAAAAGGTTCTCTTCTTGATAGAGATGAATTGATGGAATTGCAAAATTCTGAAAAAGAAATGTTAGCTGAAGAAATGGAAACTTTGAAAACAGATTTCAATTCTTTCAAAGAAGAATTAATCAATGCTAACAGAGAAGATATTCCTACTCTATTTGAAGAAGAAAAACAGAGAATAGAAAGTGCATTTGAAGAATTTAGTGCTAATTTATTAGATAGAATCAGTATTTCTGAAACTGATATTAATAAAGTAAAAGAAGTTGTAGCAGAAAATAAATCTTCACTTTTAGAAAAAATTGATGATATCAAAAAAGATGTAGAATCAATAAAAGAAGATAATACTATAGCTCAATTAGCTTTAGATAAACAAACTTTAGAAGATTCATTTAATACTATCAAAGCTGATTTTGAAAAATTAGGCGATTTAGAAAGCGGTTTATATGAATTAAATGAAAGATTTGAGGACTTTGAAGGAAAAGTTGTTGCTGACAATGATAATAGATATGACAACTTATATGATAATTTAGAAATAATAAAAAATCATATAAAAGATTCTTTAACTAAATCTTCAGAATTAGAAGATAAATTTTCATCAATAAAAGAAAATTTATTTACTGTATTAGGTAAAAATGAGAATATAGAAAATCTATTTGCTGAAGAAGCTAAAAAATTAGATGAATTATTTAATAGCTTCAAAACAGATAACTTTGAGTTTAGAAATAGACTTGAAAAACGTATAGATTACTTTGAAGATACTTGGTCAGACAGCAGCAGATTAAGAAGCTTATATGCAGCTGATTTAAGAGAAGAATTAGAAAGCATAAAAGCTGAAACTGATATAAAATTAGAGAATTATATTGATGAATTAAAATCAAAAATAGATTCTATTAATAATGACGCTTCTTCTTGGAGAGATGAATATATTAATGAGTTTAAAGAAAAAATAGATTCTCTTGATAAAGATATAGCTAGCTGGAAAGACGGACGTATTAATGAATTGCTTCAGCAGTTAGAAGATGCTAAAAACAGTATCAACGATTATTTAGAATCATCTGAAGGTAAAAAAGAAGAATTGCTTTCAGATATACTTTCTAAAATAGAAGAAAAAGAAAATGATATCTATACTAAAATAGATTCAAAAATCGAAGAAATAGAAAATAGATTATCTAATGTAGATAGTAAAGTATCAGATGATATGGCTAGAGGATTGGAAGAAGTACAATCTATAGTTAATAAAGCTATAAATAAATATGATGAAGAGATAAAAAATATTGAACATCATAGAGCTGAAGAAAATAGCAAATTATTAGAAGAAATACAATCTGGTTATAATTATTATTCTAAATTGATAAATAATACATACAAAGATTCATTATCTTCTTTATCTGACTACACTAATAGAATAAAAGCTGAAATAGAAAAAGCTAGAAAAGAAACAGAAGACAAACATTTAAATAATGAGAAAAATTATATTGATAATTATTTAAAAGAATATGAATCAAGATTAGATGAAAGAGTTAATGAAAAAATCAATATATTAAATGAAAGTAAAGATCAGTTAGATGACATGATAAGAGAATCATTTAATACTTTGAATGATAACTTAAACGAAGCTATAATGAGATTCAATGAAGATGCTGATATCAGAATAAACGATACTATTGAAAGATTGGAAAGAGATGCATCTGAAAGATTATCTAATTATCAAAATTACATAGGTGAATTGGAAGACAGCTTAAGAGATATCAATGCTAAAATAGATAATGAAATTTATAATGTTTCTTCAAGATTAGATAGTGAAATATCTGATATGAAAAACAAATATAAAGAGTTAAGTATAGATTTTGAAGAATCTTTAGATATGGTAAAAAGCTCTATACTTGATAGAGATGAATTATTAGAACTTCAAACTTCAGAAAAAGATTTATTAATCAATAGATTAGATGAACTTAAAAATGAATTTGACAGCTTCAAAAACGATGCCTTCAATGCAAGCGGAGAAGATATGTCTGCTCTATTTGAAGAAGAAAAGCAGAGAATAGAAGCTGCTTTTGAAGACTTTACTAATCATTTATTAGATAGAGTAAATAATTCAGAAAGCGATATCAATTATATAAAAGATATCTTATCAGAGGATAAATTAACATTATTAGAAAAAATTGATAATTTAAGAGCTGAAGTTAATTCTATAAGACAAGATGATATAGTTGCTCAATTAGCTTTAGAAAAACAAACTTTGGAAGAATCATTTAATTCAATCAAAAATGATTTTGCTAAATTAGGAGATTTAGAGAGTCGTTTATATGAATTAAAAGATAATATGCAAAATGTTGATGTTAATTTGAAAGATAAAGTTGCTAATTTGTCAGAAAAATTTGAAGAATTTGAAAATAGCATCAATAATCATGAGGACAATATAAGTGCTATATTATCTAATATGAATAATCTAAATGAAGATATTGATTTAGTTAGAAATGCTATCAATGAATCTTTAGATAAATCTTCAGAATTAGAAGATAATTTATTAAAAGATAAAGAAGAATTAGAAAATAAAATATCTTCAATGAAAGATAATATCATCAATATATTAGGCGGAAATGGAACTCTTGAAGGTTTATTTGCTGAAGAAGTTAAAAAATTAGATGAATTATTCAATAACTTCAAAAATGACAGTATAGACTTCAGAGAAAGATTAGAAAAACGCATAACATATTTCGAAGATACTTGGTCTGATAATACTAAGATAAGAAGTTTGTATATTTCTGAAATGAGAAATGAGTTAGAAGAAGTTCAGAAAGAAACAGAACTTAAATTTGAAAATTATCTTAATGATTTAGGCAGCAAAATAGATTCTATAGATAAAGATATATCTAGCTGGAAAGACGGACGTATTAATGACTTGTTAGAGCAATTAGAAAATGCTAAAGAAAGCATTAATGAATACTTGGAATTCACTGATGATAAAAAAGAAGAATTGCTTTCAGATATACTTTCTAAAATAGAAGAAAAAGAAAATGATATCTATACTAGAATAGATTCAAAAATTGAAGATATAGAAAATAGATTGTCTTCTTTAAATGATAAAGTATCAGATGATATAGCTAGAAACTTGGAAGAAGTTCAAGGTATGGTAAGTGCTGCTGTATCTAAATATGATGAAGATATTAGAAATATAGAACATTACCGTGATGAAGAAAGTGCTAAATTATTAGAAGATATTAAAGCAGGATATGATTATTATTCTAAATTAATCAATACTACTTATAAAGATTCTTTATTCTCATTATCAGAGTATACAAATAGAGTAAAAGCTGAAATAGAGAATGCTAGAAAAGAAGCAGAAGATAAACATCTTAAAGGTGAGAAAAACTATATAGATGATTATTTGAAAGAATATGCTGATAATTTAGATAATCAAATATCAGAGAAAATTAATGTATTAAATGACAGTAAAAATCAATTAGATGATATGATCAAACAATCATTTGAGACATTAAATACTAATTTGAATGAAGCTATATCTAAGTTTAATGAAGAAGCAGACAGCAAAATTAATAATGTTGTGTCTAAATTGGAACAAGAAGTATCTGATAAATTATTCAATTATAATGAATATATGTCAGAGTTAGAAACACATTTAGCTTCTATCAATTCTAAAGTTGATAGTGAAATATACAATGTTGTTTCAAGATTAGATAAAGATGTATCAGAACTCAAAAATCAATATAAATCATTGAATATAGATTTTGAAGAATCTTTAGATATGGTAAAAAGCTCTATACTTGATAGAGATGAATTATTAGATTTACAAGCTTCAGAAAGAGAATCTTTAGTTGGTAAAATAGATGAACTTAAAGAAGAATTCAACAATTTTAAAACTGAAGTATTAAATGCTAATAGAGCAGATATACCTACTCTATTTGAACAAGAAAAACAAAGAATAGAAAATGCATTTGAAGAGTTTGCTAATAATGTATTGGAAAGAGTAAGCATATCTGAAAATGATATTAATTATATCAAAGATGCATTATCAGAAGATAAAGCTGCTTTATTAGAAAATATTGATAACTTGAAAGAAGAATTAAGCAGCTTAAGAGAAGATGATGCTATAACTCAATTAACATTAGAAAAACAAGCTTTAGAAGAATCACTTAATTCAATCAAAGAAGATTTTGCTAAATTGGAAGATTTAGAGAATCGTTTATATGAATTAAAAGATAATATGGAAGATGCTGATGTTAATCTTAAAGATAAAGTTTCTGGTTTAGCTGATAAATTTGAAGAATTAGAAACTTCTATGAAAGAAGATAGAGATAATATAAGAAATGATATCAGAGCTTCAATAGACAGATCTGTTGAATTAGAAAGCAATATACTAAAAGACAGAGAAGAACTAGATAGAAAAATATCTTCAATGAGAGATAATCTAGTTAATATCTTAGGCGATAATGAAAATATTGAAGGATTATTTGCTAGTGAAGTTAAAAAGTTAGATGAATTATTCAATAACTTTAAGAATGACAGCATAGAGTTCAGAGATAGACTTGAAAAACGTATAACATATTTTGAGGATACTTGGTCTGACAGCACTAAGATAAGAAGTTTGTATGCTTCAGAAATGAGAAATGAATTAGAAGAAGTACAAAGAGAAACAGAACTCAAATATGAAAATTATCTTAATGAGTTAAATAACAAAATAGATCTTATTGACAAAGATATTACTAGTTGGAAAGATACTCGTATCAATGAATTATTACAGCAATTAGAAAATGCTAAACAAGATATAGCTAATTACTTAGATACTACTGAAGGCAGAAAAGATGAACTTGTATCAGATGTATTGGCAAAAATAGAAGATAAAGAGGCATCTATTTACAGCAGAATAGATACAAAAATTGAAGATATAGAAAATAGATTATCAGTTTTAGATGATAAAGTATCAGACGATATAGCTAGAAACTTGGAAGAAGTTCAAGCTATGGTAAATGAAGCTGTAAATAAATATGATGAAGATATTAGAAATATAGAAACTTACCGTACAGAAGAAGGTAATAAGTTGTTAGAAGATATAAAAACAGGATATGAATATTATTCTAAATTAATCAATAACACTTATAAAGATTCATTATCTTCATTATCAGATTATACAAATAGAATCAAAACTGAAATAGAGAATGCTAGAAAAGAAGCAGAAGATAAACATCTTAAAGGTGAGAAAAACTATATAGATGATTATTTGAAAGAATATGCTGATAAATTAGACAGCCAAATATCAGAAAAAATTAATATATTGAATGACAGCAAAAATCAATTAGATGATATGATAAGAGAATCATTCAATACATTAAATACTAATTTGAATGATGCTATATTAAAATTGAATGAAGAAGCAGACAGCAAAATAAATAGTGTTGTTTCTAAATTAGAACAGGAAGTATCAGATAGACTATTTAATTATAATGGTTATATATCAGAATTAGAAAATCATTTAGCTTCTATTAATTCTAAGATAGATAATGAAATATTTAATATGTCTTCAAAATTAGATAAAGAAGTATCAGAACTTCATGAAAAATGTGATTCTTTAAGTATAGATTTTGAAGAAACATTAGACATGGTAAAAAGCTCTATACTTGATAGAGATGAATTATTAGAACTTCAATCTTCAGAGAAAGAGTTATTAGCAAGCAGAATAGATGAACTTAGAAATGAATTTGATAATTTCAAAGAAGAAGTATTAAATGCTAATAAAGAGGATATACCTACTCTATTTGAAGAAGAAAAACAAAGAATAGAAGCAGCATTTGAAGACTTCACTAATAATTTAATAGACAGAGTAAATACTTCAGAAAGCGACATCAATTATATTAAAGATGTTTTATCAGAAGATAAATTAACATTATTAGAGCAAATTGATAATTTAAGAGCTGAAGTTAATTCTATAAGAGAAGATGATATAGTTGCTCAGTTAGCATCAGAAAAACAGGCTTTAGAAGAATCATTTAATTCAATCAAGAATGATTTTGCTAAATTGGAAGATTTAGAGAATCGTTTATATGAATTAAAAGATAATATGGAAGATGTTGATATAGTATTAAAAGATAAAGTTTCTAGTTTAGCTGATAAGTTCAATGAATTTGAAAATAAAGCAAAAGAAACTAAAGAATATTTTGATAATACTATAAATGAACAAAATAATAACATTAACAATATATATTCTAATATAGATAATTTGAACAATAATATTGCTAATGCCAATACTAATATAGATTATGTTAGAAATCTTATTAATGATTCTTTAGTTAAATCTTCAGAGTTAGAGAATAACATATTAAAAGATAAAGAAGAATTGGAACAAAAAATAGCTTCAATGAAAGATAATCTAATTAATATGTTAGGTGATAATGAAAATATCGAAGGCTTATTTACTAATGAAGTTAAAAAGCTAGATGAATTATTCAATAACTTCAAGAACGATAATTTAGAGTTTAGAGATAGACTCGAAAAACGTATAACATATTTTGAGGACACTTGGTCAGACAGTACTAGAATAAGAAGTTTATATGCTTCTGAAATAAGAAATGAGTTAGAAGAAGTACAAAAAGAAACAGAACTCAAATATGAAAATTATCTTAATGAGTTAAATAACAAAATAGATCTTATCGACAAAGATATATCTAGCTGGAAAGATACTCGTATCAATGAATTATTACAGCAATTAGAAAATGCTAAACAAGATATAGCTAATTACTTAGATACTACTGAAGGTAAAAAAGATGAGCTTGTATCAGATGTATTGGCAAAAATTGAGGAGAAAGAAAACAGCATCTATAATAGAATAGATACAAAAATAGCAGATATAGAAAGCAGATTATCAGTTTTAGATGATAAAGTATCAGATGACATAGCTAGAAACTTGGAAGAAGTTCAAGGTATGGTAAACTCTGCTGTATCTAAATATGATGAAGATATTAAGAATATAGAACATTACCGTACAGAAGAAGGTAATAAGTTATTAGAGGATATAAAAACAGGATATGATTATTACTCTAAATTAATCAATACTACTTATAAAGATTCATTATCTTCATTATCAGAATATACAAACAGAGTAAAAGCTGAAATAGAGAATGCTAGAAAAGAAGCAGAAGATAAACATCTTAAAGGTGAGAAAAACTATATAGATGATTATTTGAAAGAATATGCTGATAAATTAGACAGCCAAATATCAGAAAAAATTAATATATTGAATGACAGCAAAAATCAATTAGATGATATGATAAGAGAATCATTCAATACATTAAATACTAATTTGAATGATGCTATATTAAAATTGAATGAAGAAGCAGACAGCAAAATAAATAGTGTTGTTTCTAAATTAGAACAAGAAGTTTCAGATAGACTATTCAATCATAATGAATATATATCAGAATTAGAAAATCATTTATCTTCTATTAGTTCTAAAGTAGATAGCGAAATATATAATGTTGTTTCAAGATTAGATAAAGAAGTATCAGAACTTCAAGATAAATATAAATCATTGAATATCGATTTTGAAGAAACATTAGACATGGTAAAAAGCTCTATACTTGATAGAGATGAGTTATTAGAACTTCAGGCTTCAGAGAAAGAGTTATTAGTAAGCAGAATAGATGAGCTTAAAGAAGAATTCAATAACTTTAAATCTGAGGTATTAAATACTAATAAAGAAAATATACCTACTCTATTTGAAGAAGAAAAACAAAAAATAGAGAATGCATTTGAAGAGTTTACAAGCAATTTATTAGAAAGAGTAAATACTTCAGAAAGCGATATCAATTATATTAAAGACATTTTATCAGAAGATAAATTAACATTATTAGAACAAATTGATGGTTTAAGAGAGGAAGTAAATAATTTAAGAGAAGATGATGCTATAACTCAATTAACATTAGAAAAACAAGCTTTAGAAGAATCATTTAATTCAATAAAAGATGATTTTGCTAAATTGGAAGATTTAGAGAATCGTTTATATGAATTAAAAGATAATATGGAAGATGTTGATATCAATTTAAAAGATGAGGTTGCTACTTTATCTAATAAATTTGAAGAATTAGAAAATACAATAAATGATGACAGAGACAGTATAAAAGATGATATCAGAGCTTCTATAGAAAGAGCTGCAGAGTTAGAAAATAATATATTGAGAGATAAAGAAGAATTAGAAAATAAAATATCTTCAATGAAAGATAATCTAGTTAATATATTAGGTGATAGCGGTACAGTTGAAGGCTTATTTGCTAATGAAGTTAAAAAGTTAGATGAATTATTCAATAACTTTAAAAATGGTAGTATAGAGTTTAGAGATAGACTTGAAAAACGCATAACATATTTTGAGGATACTTGGTCAGACAGTACTAGAATAAGAAGTTTATATGCTTCAGAAATGAGAAATGAGTTAGAAGAAGTTAAGAAAGAAACTGCTCTTAAATTTGAAAACTATCTTAACGATTTGAATAACAAAATAGACTCTATAAATGAAGATATATCTGTTTGGAAAGAAAGCAATATCAATGAACTATTAGGTCAGTTGGAAAATGCTAAACAGGATATAGCTGCTTATTTAGATACTACAGAAGATAATAAGAATAAACTTGTAGCTGAAGTATTATCTAAAATAGAAGAAAAAGAAAATAGTATCTATACTAAGTTAGATGAAAAAATAGCAGATATAGAAAATAGATTATCAGAAACAGACTCTAAACTTAATAATGATATAGGTTCTAACTTAGATAATCTTTATACTATGTTGAATAATGCTATAGCTAAATATGATGAGGATATTAAGAATATAGAAAATTATAGAACCGCAGAATCAGATAAGTTGGCAGAAGACTCTAAAAAACTTATTGATGAGTTAAAAGCAAGTTATGATAATTATTCTAACTTAATAAATGAAACATATAATAACTCTTTAAATTCTTTGACAGATTATTCTAAATTGGTAAGAGAAGAAATAGAAAAATCAAGAGAAGAATCAGAAGCTAAACATGTATCTAATGAGAAAAATTATATAGATGATTATTTGAAAGACTATTCTAATAAGGTTGATAGTCAAATATCAGAAAAAATAAATACTCTAAATAATACCAAAGAAGAATTAGATAAAATGATAAAAGATGCATTTGGTAATTTAGAAGCTAATATGCAGAATGTTATATCTAATTTTGAAAGAGAATCTAACAGTAAGATTTTAGAAGTTATTGCTAGATTAGAAGAAGATGCTAAAACAGTTATATTCGATAAAAATGAATATAGCATTTATCTAACAGAACAGCTTGGTATCATATACAAGAAAATAGAAGATGAAATATCAAAAGTTAATGAAAAAATAGACAGTAATGTATCAAAAGTTGATTTTGATATAGATACATTTAATACTAAGGTATCAGATGATATTACTTCTATTATAGAAAAATATGAAGCATTAAGCAAAGATTTAGATGAATCATTAGATGTTCTTAAAAATTCTATACTTGATAGAAATGAATTATTAGAAATGCATGCTTCAGAAAAAGAAGTTTTAGTTTCAAAAGTTGATGAACTTAAAAAAGAATTTGACAGTTTCAAAGATGAAATTTTAAGCTCTACTAAAGAAGCTATACCTACTATATTTGAAGAAGAAAAACAAAAAATAGAAAATGCATTTGAGGAATTCAGTTCTACATTATTAGACAGAGTAAATACTTCAGAAAGTGATATTAATTATATTAAAGATTTACTTTATGAAGATAAGACATTTATACTAGAACAAATTGAAAACTTAAGAGATGAACTTGCTTCTGTGAGAGATGATGATGCCATTACTCAATTAACTTTGGAGAAAGATGCATTAGAAGAATCATTCAATGCTATTAAAGATGATTTTGCTAAATTAGAAGAGCTTGAAAGCAGTTTATATCAATTAAAAGATAATATGTCAGATGTTGATGTAAATTTACAAGATGAGGTTAAAGAATTATCTTCAAAAATAGAAGAACTTGATTCAAAAATCAGAGAAGATGTTTCAAGAGATTTAGAAGATTATTCTAATGATTTAAGTGCTCTTAATTCTAATGTAAATACTTTAAATGAATATATAGAATCAATAAAAGCTAATATACAGGATTCTTTAGATAAATCTTCACAGTTGGAAGAAACTATATCAAAAGACAGAGAAGAATTAGAAAATAGATTGTCTGCTATAAAGGATAATTTACTTTCTGTTTCTGGTCAAAATGATGGTATAGAATCATTATTTAATGAAGAAGTAAAAAAATTAGACATTCTATTTGAAAAAGTTCGTAATGATAATTTAGAGTTTAGGGATAGACTTGAAAAACGCATAGAATATTTTGAAGATTCTTGGGCTGACAGTTCTAGAATAAGAAATTTATTCTCATCTGATATAAGAGATGAAATAGAAAATGTTAAATCAGATACTGAATTGAAATTTGAAAATTCTATCAATGAATTAAGAGAAAAAATGGATTCTATGAACGACGATATCGCTGTTTGGAAAGAAGAACATATTAACAGTATGAATGCTAAAATGGAATCTATGAATTCAGATTTGAATACTTTCAAAGAAGAATATCTAAATGAATTGAAATCAAAAATAGATTCTATGGATAGTGATATCTTAACTTGGAAAGATGGAAGAATTAATGAATTATTATCTCAATTAGAAGAAGCTAAAAACAATATTTCTAATTACATAGATAATTCAGATGTTAAAGCTGAAAAATTATTAACAGATATCTTATCTAAGATAGAAGAAAAAGAAAATACTATCTATAATAAATTAGATGAAAAGATTGCTGATATAGAAAATAGATTATCAGAAACAGATTCTAAGATTAATGAAGATATAAGTTCTAATTTAGATAATTTACATACTATGTTGAATAATGCCATAGCTAAATATGATGAAGATATTAAAAATATTGAGCATTATAGATTAGATGAAAACAATAAGTTAATGGAAGATTCTCAAAAACTTATTGAGGATATCAAATCAAATTATGAAAATTATTCTAACTTAATAAATGAAGCTTATAACAATTCTGTTAATTCTTTGACAGATTATTCTAATACTATAAAAGAAGAAATAGAGAAATCAAGAGAAGAATCAGAATCTAAGCATTTATCTAATGAGAAAAACTATATTGATGAATATTTGAGAGAGTATTCAGAGAAAATTGATAATCAGATAGCTGAAAAAATGTCTGTACTCAATGAAGCTAAAGAAGAATTAGATAATATGGTTAAAGAATCATTTGATAATTTGGAAAATAGCTTTAATGAGGCTATAGCTAAATTTAGTGATGAAACTAATGATAAAGTCTTAGAAGTTATTGAACAATTAGAGAGAGATACTGAATCTGTATTATTCAATAAATATATGGCTACTTTGAGTAAAGATATTGAAGCTATAACTGAAAAATTAAATAGTGAAACTGTTGATTTAAGAAATAAATATGACTCTTTAAGCAGTGATTTTGATGAAGCAGTTGAGATTATCAAGAATTCTATAATAGACAGAGATGAGCTTATCTCATTACATAATGATGAAAAGAATGCTTTGGTAGAAAGATTGGAAAGTATTAAAAATGATTTTGAATCTTTCAGAGAATCTACATTAAAATTCAATGACAATGTACCTACTTTATTTGAAGATAAGAAAAATGAAATAGAGCATGTATTTGAAGAATTTACAAGAGCTGTTGTAGAAAGAGTTGATGCTTCAGATGATGAAGTTAATAGATTAAAAGATATTATTTCTTCTGATAAGTTAGATTTATTAGAAAAATTGGATAATTTAGAGCTTGAATTAGAAAGCGTTAAGAAAGATAATACTATAGAGCAATTAGCTTTAGAGAAAAAAGCTTTAGAAGATTCATTTAATGCTATAAAATCTGATTTCTCTAAATTAGAAAGATTAGAAAGTAACTTATACCAATTAAAAGAAAATATGTCTGATGTTGATGTATTCTTAAAAGATGAGGTTAAAGCATTATCTGATAAATTGTCTGATTTTGAAGGAAGAATGAAAGATGATATAGTAAGAGATTTAGATGAATATTCTATTGAATTAGGAAATCTTACTTCACATGTTAATAAATTGACTTCAAGAATAGATGATGTAAAAACTCAAATAGAAGATAATATCAATAAATCTTCTGAGTTAGAAAGTATAATATATACTGAAAAAGAAGAATTAGATAATAAATTAGCTTCTATAAAAGAAGAATTAATGACAAATTCTAATAATAATGAGGCTATAGAAGAATTATTAACTCAGGAAAGAGAAAAATTAAATGATTTATTTAATCAAATAAAAGATGATAATAAAGAATTTAGATACAGACTTGAAAAACGTGTAAGTTTCTTTGAAGATACTTGGGCTGACAGCAGAAAATTGAAAAACATATTTGCTTCAGATATAAGAGAACAATTAGATGATATCAGAAATGACAATGAGATTAAATTTGAAAATTCTATCAACTATTTGAAAAGTAAAATAGAATCATTGGATAATGATATCTCTACTTGGAAAGAAGGTCATGTTGATGAGTTAGTTCAGCAATTAGATGAAGCTAGAGAAAGTATATCTAATTATTTAAATGAATCAGAAGTAAAAGGCAAAAAAATAGTAGATAACTTATTATCAACAATTGATGAGAAAGAAAAATATATCAATGAAACTTTAGAGATCAGAGTACAAGATATAGAAAATAGATTAGCTGCTATGGATTCTAAATTGAATAATGATATAAGCGGTAATTTAGAAAATCTTTACAATATGGTAAATGAAGCTGTATCTAAGTATGATGATGAGATAAAAAATATGGAGCATTACAGATTAGATGAAAATAATAAAATATTAGATGATATTGATAATGTAGGTAAAGAAATAAGATCTACTTATGAAAATTATTCTAAACTTATAAATGAAGTTTATGATAATTCACTCAATTCATTGAAAGATTATTCAGATTCTATTAAAGATGAGATAGATAGTGCTATAAAAGGAATTGAAGATAAGCATCTAGCTAATGAAAGAGAACGTATTGATGAATACTTAAAAGATTATTCTTCAAGATTAGATTCTTTGATATTAGATAAGATGAATATATTAGATTCTACTAAAGAAGATTTAGATAAAATATTACAATCATCTTTTGAAGATTTACAAAATAGATTTAATGAATCTATGAGTAAGTTTGAGGAATCATCAAATGAAAAAGTTTCTCAAACTATAGAAGGCATAGAGAAATTAGAATCTCAAGTTTCAGATAAGATGAACATATTAGATTCTGCTAAAGAAGAATTAGATAATATTGTAAAAATATCTGTTGAAGATTTAGAAGCTAAATTTAATGAATCTATGAGTAAGTTTGAAGAATCATCAAATGAAAAAGTTTCTCAAACTATAGAAAACATAGAGAAAAAAGTTGATGAAGTTGTTTATGGTGAAAACTATATTCAGAAAATAGAAGACAGAGTTAAAGATTTCTATGGAAAAATAGATAGTAAACTTCTTACTGTTGAAGATAAGTATGAAATCTTAGAGAAAAAAGTATATGATTTAGAGAAAAATCAAAGCTATATCAATATATTTGAAGATAGAATCAGAGATTTACATGAGAAGATAGACACAAGAATAGCTGCTGTTAATGAAAGATATGATAATTTAAGAAACTTCTTTAATGAAAAGATAGTAAGCTTAGAAAGTGCAGTGTTGAATAATGAACAGATGCAGAAATTAAGAGAAGACTTCACAGCATTCAAAGAAGAAGTATTAAATGCTAACAAAGAAGATATTAACTCTATATTTGAAAGAGAGAAAGAAAAAATTGAAGCTGAATTTAATTCATTTACAAATGATATATTAGAAAAAATGGATAGTTCTAGTGCTGATATAGAAGAATTTAAAAATGCTATATCAGATGAAAAGGATACTATATTAGAAAATATTGAAACATTTAGATATGAATTAGATGAACTTAAAAACAATGATTCTATAGAGATATTAGAAGCAGAAAAAGCTAGATTAGAGGATGCATTTAATTCTTTAAGAGAAGACTTTGAAAGATTATACGATTTAGAAAGTGAAGTTTATACATTAAAGAGCAATTTAGATGGAGTTGATTCTAATTTAAGAAGCGATGTTGATAAATTGTTTGATGAATTAGCAGACTTCAAATTTAGCTTAGAAGAAAAATTAGATTCACTTGAAGATAATACAGTTTCAAGAGATTTATTTGATGATGACAGAGAAAAATTATATTCTTTATATGATGAATTAGAATCAGGTACTAAAGAATTTAAAGATTTGATGGATAAGAGAATTTCTTATTTTGAAGATACTTGGTCAGATCCTAATAAAACTTTAAAACTTTATGAAAGTGCTATAAGACCTGAAGTTGACAGCTTTAAGTCAGAGATTATGTCTAATATACAAGGTCAAGTAAATGAAATAGAAAGCAATCTTTCTATTTGGAAAGATGGTAATTTATCTCTTCTTTTAGAGCAATTAAAAGAGGCTAAAGAAAATATTGACAGCTTTATAGAAAGTTCTAAAGATAAGAAGAATGGAATTATTGCTAAAATGATAGCTTCTATTAAAGAAGAAATACTTGGCAAAGAAAGCGAAATCAATACTCGCTTGGAAGAAAAATTATCTACTGTTAATGATAGAATTTCTAACTTAGAAGAAAGATTAACTTCTGATGTTAATAGATTTAATAATATGATATCAGATGCAGTTAGTAAATATGAAGAAGAGTTGAAGAACATAGAGTCTTATAGATTAGATGAAACAGAATCTATAATGTCTAAATTAGAAGATGTTGGAAGAAACATTATATCTAATTATGAAGAATATTCAGAAATGTTAGAATCTGTTTATGAAGGAAACAAAAAAGCATTAGACGAATATTCAGACAGTTTAAAAATAGAAATAGAAAAAGCTAGAGTTGATACTAATAAAGCTTATATAGATGATTATTTGAACGAGTATTCTTCTAAAGTAGATGCTGATATACAGGAAAAATTAGAAGAACTTGAAAAGAATAAGTATAATTTAGATATTATGCTTAATGATTCATTCAATAACTTGAATCAAAGCATAAATAATGCAGTATCTAAAATGTTAGAAGATTCTGATGCTAAATTAAGAGATGTTGTTGAGAATTTAGAAGTACAAATTAATGATTTACTTGTCAATAAAGAAGAAGAAATTGTTAATAGAATAAGTTCTTACGAATCAGAATTGAGAGACAAGCAAACAACTTCATTTGAAAATATTAAAAATGAATTAATGGGCTTATATAATGAATTTAAAGATAAAATTGATTATAACGGCTTGATGGATATTGCTGATAAATTAGAAACTATAGAAAATTCTGTAACTGAAGTAAATAATCAATTAGAAACTCAGGCTAGATTTGTTTCTGATAGAATGGATTTAGAGAAAGAAGAATTATATAATTCTATATCTAAATTATCAGCTGAATTTGACTATTTCAAATCTAATATAGACGATAGATTTAAAGCTCAAGTTAATGACTTTATATCTAATAATGAACATATATTGTCATTGTTTGGCGAATACAGTGAGAAAATTTCTTCTGTAACTGATATATTAGAAGATATAGAAAGCGTAAAAACTTCTCTTATTGAAGAAATAAATAATGTAAAAGAAGAAATAGATAACAAGTATTCAAGCTTGAGTAAAGATTTTGATAAATCTATTGATGAGATAAAAGATGCAGTATTAGATAAGAACAATATGCTTCAGTACTATATAAATGAGAAAGAGCTATTGATAAAAGAAGTTGAAGGTTTAAGAGCTTCATTTGCTTCATTAAAAGATGATATCTTAAGTGCTGCTGATGAGAGAATACCTGCTATATTCGATTCTGAAAAAGCACATATACAGGCTGCTATAGATGATGTAATGGAAACATTAACAGCTAGAATGAATAGCAGCGATGATAATGTTTCTAATTTAGAATCTACTTTGATAGAATATAAAAATATGATATCAAATGCTATAGATGAATTCAAGAAAGAAGTTACATCTATAAAAGATAATCATGACTATAGTGATTTGATTGCTGAAAGAAACAGATTAGAAGAATCATTCAATACACTTAAAGAGGATTTCTCAAAAATAGAAGATTTGGAAAAAGACTTATCAACAATAAAAGATAAAGTTAAAGGTGTTGATACAAGTTTGAATGATGAAGTTATAAGACTTTCTAATGAATTGGAAGAATTGAAGAATAGTTTAGCTGCTGTTGAAGATGAAGAAGAATATGAAACAGAAGATGCAGAAGAGTACTATGAAGAAGAGGAAGAAGAAGTTGCTGATGAAACTGAGGATTCTGAAGAAGTTGATGAATATGAAGAAGAGGAAGAAGAAAGCAATGAAACTAATGTAACTCAAGAGGAAATTGCTGCTATTTATGAAAACTTCAAACAGCTTAGCGATAGCTTAGAACAATTTAAGGAAAGTATAATTCCTCAAATATCAAGCTTCAGTAAACTAGAAGATAAGATATTAGACAGTAAAGAAGAGATTTACAAAGACTTAAATAATGTTATGAATTCTTTACCTAAATCTTATATAAGCAGAGATGAGCTTGCTAGATTAGAAGGAAAATTGGATAGCATATTCAATAACTTCAATGATAGTGTTGTAGCTATTAAGAATGATTTAGTAGAAAGTATAGAAAAAGATTCTAAAGAATTTAAAGATAGATTAGATAAACGTGTAAATTATTTTGAAGACGTTTGGTCTAATGAAAATAGAGTTGTAGAATTATACGGTGATACTATAGCATCTAGTTTTGCAGTATTGAAACAAGAATTAGAAAATCAATTTAATGGTTCATTCACTGAATTTAAAGACAAGATAGAGGGAATGGAAAGAGATTTGAATTCTTGGAAGGATACTAATCTTAATGCTATTAATGATACTTTAGAAAATGCTAAGGATAACTTATTAGATAATGAAAATTATTCTGAAATTATGTCTATGATAGAAGCATTGAAGGAAGATATAGCTAATAAACAATTAGAATTACAAGATAGCTTAGATTCAAGATTGGAAGAAGGTATATCTAATATTGAAGGACATATAAATGCATTTGATGATAGAATAAAAGACTTAGAATATAATCAAGGTTCTTTAAGTGCTGAAGTAGCTAAGTACAAAGAAAAATTAGATTCTATGTTAAATGAATATGAAGATAAAGTAAAATCTAAAGTTATAAATCTTCAGGATGCATTAAAAACAGAAGGTAAACAAACTATAGATTACCTAGAAAATAATATAATGTCTATTAAAGAAGATATTAGCAGTTCTAATAAAGGTGTTGATGTAAAAATTAAGGCATTAGAATCTTATATAAGCAGAATAAATAATGAACTTAATACAAATACATTAAAACTTTCTAATGAATTAGCTAAGGATAAAAAAGATTTACTTACTGCTATAGATGAGTTCAAAAAAGAAGTTTATGATAGAATAGCTAGTGAAATATCTCAAAAAGATGTTAGCATTTTAGATGAGCTTGAAGAGTTTAAAAATAAAATAATAGACTCTGTACCTAATATGGACGAACTTGCTGACTTATTTGTATCTGAAAGAGAAGACAGAGCAAATGAACTTGAAGAGTTTAGAAATGAGATAATAAATACTCAAATAGACAATAGAAATTTTGCTAAGATGTTTGAAGAAGAAAAAGCAAAATTGATTAATGAATTAGATCATTTCAAATCAGCAGTAAGAGTTGAATATATATCTGCAGAAGAAAGATTTGAAAATCTTAAGAAAGATTATTTAGATAATTTGAACAATCTTTTAGATGTAGAAAGAGCTAATTTAGAAACATCATTTGATGAGATAAGAAAAGAGATAAGCAGCTTAAATGATAAATCTATATCAAGAGAAGAAGTTGAAAAACTTATAAATACTTATAAGGAAAATGTAACAGCTGATATTGAAAATACAAAAGCAGAAGTTGCTAAAAATATAGAGGCTGGTAAATTAGATACTTCTTATGTAGAAAAAATTATAGAAGCTGAAAGAGTAAGAATAAATGATACATTAGAATCATTTAAGAAAAATATAGAGGACAACTACTCTACTGTTGAAGCAGTTGCTGAAGTATTATCTAAGGAACAAGAAGCAGTTGAGGCTAAATTGTTAGAGATGAAAGAAGAAATGCTCAAAGATGTTCCTACTTTAGATAGTATCAGTCAAATATTTGTAGATGAGAAAGAAACATTAAAAGATGAACTTAGAGATGAGTTCGTATCTTTAAGAGATGAGATATTAGGTTCTGTTCCAACTAATAATGATTTAGCTAATATGGCTCAAGAGTATAATGCTCGTATTAAAGATGATTTCCAAATATTAGAGCAGGACTTCTCAGAAAGTATTAAGAGATATAAAGATACTTTAGCTAAAGAAATGGGTGAATTTAGAAATGAATTCAATGACAGAATAGCTAATATTAAAGATTTAGCTGAAGCCTTACAAGAAGAAAGAAACAGATTAATGGCCGAGATAGATAATCTTAGAATTAAATATGAAAGCGGAGCTATTTATTCTGGTGAAGCTTTGACTTCTATTGAAGGTGACAGAGATAGACTTGTTAATGAGTTTATAAACTTTAGAAAATCTATAGTTGAACTTATAAAAGAACAAGATGAAACTATGAGTATGTTCAATCAAGAAAAGCTCAATATAATTGACAGCATAGAGGCTTTGAAGAACAAAATATCATTCGATGTATTGAACAGAGAAGATGTTGCTGCTATGATTGAAGATGAGAGAAAACAAATAGTTGAAATGTTCGAAAGTATACAGAGTGATTCTATAGGTACAGATTTAAGATATCTAACAGACTCATTTAGAGATGATATTATAAAAGTATTTGAGGAATCAAATGAAGAGTTCAGAAAACGTATAGAAGCTAGAATAGTTCATTTTGAAGATGCTTATGCTTCTCCAGAAAGAATAAAAGAATTCTATAAAGATGCTATAGTTTCTGAAGTAGATAACTTAAGAGATGCTGCAGTTGAAATGCTTGCAGATATCAATGATAAAGTTGAAACAGCTAAAGAACAGATAGATGCATTAGAAAATGATAAAGTTAAAGGCATCATAAATAGAATAGATGAAGCTCAAAGTGATATTACTTCTTTGGTTGGTACTATAAAAGCTAATATTAAAGAGCAAGAAAATGAACTTAGAATGTTAAGTCAGTCTCAAAAACATATATCTCAGGAAGTTGAAACTGTACGCAGAGAAAGAGAAGCTCTAATGGATATGGTTAAGAATTCTGATATTAATATACGTAATAAGATTGACAGCTTAACAAGTGCAGTACTTGAGGCTGCTGATGTTGCTTCATTGAAGATATCTGAGAAAGAAGCTGCATTCAGTACTAAGATTAAAGAAGCTGAGGAATATATTAAATCCTTAGAAAATAAACTTGCTTCTGAAAATGTATCTAAAGCTAAAGAGGCTATCAATAGCTTAGTTGCTTCATTTAATGAGGCTGTACTTAAAGAAACAGATGAGCTTAGTCCTCATATACTTGATACGGTACAAACATTCATTGAAAATGAGATGAAGAAGTTTGATAAATTCTCTGATGTTAAGAGTGCTATAGAAGGCATAGAAAACGATATTAATAATAAAATTACAGCTGCCTTCAATAATATGAACAAACAGCTTGAAGATAATATTACTAGCTTCAAGAAAAAGATAGACACATATCAAGAAGAATTTATGAGTGAATTAAAGATGTCTATAGGTACTGAAGGTGAAAAAGCAGTTGATGAAATAAAAACTATGCATGATGAAGAAGTTGCTAAGTTAAAAGAAATGTATTTGTCTTCTGAAAAATTCTATACTGACAGACATCAGAAGAACCAAGAGGAATTCTCAAAATTGTTTGAGGAGGCTTATAAAGAATACAATGAAAGAATAGAAGCATTACATGCTGAATTAGATGATACTAAACTCAATATAACTTCTTCTGTAGAAGATGTTGTTACTGATTTGAAACAGGCTTTAAGTATAAAAGATGAATTTATTACTTCAGCAGAAGCTAATAAAGAAAAACTTAAAGAAGTTGAAGAGCAGATGAATAACTTACAAAATGAGTTTGCCCCTTCTATGGATAAATTAAAAGCTCTTATAGAAGAAAAAGCTTTAGAGTTACAAGAAAAAATAAATGTATACTCTAAAGATATAGAATCTCAAGGTGAGAAATTCAATATCAGACTTGAGGAATTATCTAGTGATGCTAAGATAACTATAGAAGCTAAAATTTCAGAATTTGATTCTGTAATAGAAGAAGTTTCTAATAAAATGGATAGCTTATTAGAAGAAAAGAATTCTGAGTTTGATGCATTAAAAGCTCATTATGAAGGTCTTTCTGAATCTTTGACAGCTTTACAAGACTCCATATCTGAAGCTGTTAATGTTAGAATAGCTGAAGCTAATAATATTATAGAAGAAAATGTTAATGCTATAGAAGAAAATGCTAATGAGAAATATGAAAAATATATAGCCAGACTTAATTCTAATTTAGAGCAGACATTATCACTTCTTATGAACGATGCTAAAGCTCATATTCAAACTGCTAAGGAAGAAATAATAAAATCACATGCTGATAACTTAGATGAATATGATAAAAGAATTACTAATATGAAGGATATTGTATCTGCTTTAGAAGAAGATATTACTAAATATTCTTCTGAAATAGAAGCTAGACTTGAAAGTATTAATTTGAGCTATGAAGAAAAAACAAATGTAATACTTAAAGATTTTGATAGTCAAACAGAAGATTTGAAAGTAAAATTGGCTGATGCTGTTTCTTCTATAGATAAGATGCTTGAATCAAAAACTAATGATATTTCATTAGAATATGATGCTATGAAAGTAAAAATAGATGGCATAGGCCAGGATATAGCAAAATATATGAATACTGTAAAAGTGTTCGATAATGCTAAAGAAATGGCAGAATCTATCAAAGGTGATGTATCTAAATTAAATGAATTAGTAAAAGATACTAAAGTTACAACAACTGAGATGAATAAAACTATGTCTGAGTTTGAAAACTTGAAGAAAATGCATCATGAAATATTGGATTATGCTAGCAGTATCAAGAAAGAAAAAGACAGCTTGAAAGATACTCAAGAAAAAGTTAATATGCTTATGGATATGTCTGGAGAAATACAGGAAAGATTTGTTCATATAGCAGAAAATAATGCTATGATAGAGCATACTGAAGAAGGTATACAGCTTGTTATTGATATAGCATCACAAATAGAAAATAAACTTTCATTTATCAAAGATAAGGAAGAATATGCTGATGATATATTACAACAGGTAAGAAAGGCAGAAATTGAAACAGAGGTTATACTTGAAAGAGTTGATAGTATAAAAGCTGCTATGGTTGATGTTGAAGATACCAGAAAGAACTTTATGGATAAGATTTACTCTTTAGAGAGAGATTTTGCTAAGATAGAAAAGAACGATAAAAAAGTTCAGTTGTTTATTTCTAAATTAGAGGAAATAGATGATATAATACAGGCTATACAAGATCAGAGAGAAAATCTTGTTCGTATGAAAAATCAGTATGACGATTATGATAAGAACATAATTAAAAATCTTGAAAGAGCTGAATATTTCGTAAGATATTTAGAAACTTTGCTTGATAATGCTGATAAGTATATGCCAGATAAACCAGGAAAAGGAAGCAAGAGAGATAAATCTGAAAAAGTAGACAGTAAAAGAGAAGAGCTTATAATAAAAATGTACAAACAAGGTTGGAAACCTGATGATATAGTTAAGAATACTTCATATTCAAGAGATGAGGTTGAAAAGACTATCAAATCTTGGAAAGACAAACAATCAAGAGGATAATTAAATTAGATAGGTTTATTGTTCTCCTTTGGAAATAGAGCTTATAGTTTTATGCTATAGGCTCTATTTTTATTTATGAAAGTTTGTCTATTTATTACCCTATTTTTAGTTATAATATCTTATAATTTTTTTGAATGTAAAATTGTTTTTGTATATTATTATATTTTGTAATGATTTAAAGTTTATGTCAGTAAAAAAATGCTTTGATTTTTTTATAGTGTGAGTATTTGTATATACTAAAAATTTTTAACTTTGTCAATTTTTTGTTGTTCTTTTTCCAGCCGCGTACGCTCTGCGGACTTCGTCAAAGAACCAAAAAGTGCAAATATAAAATTAGTATTAAATCATACTAATTATGTTTTACATGTAAGATAAATTACTAAATTTAAGTTGAAATGCAGCCTTTCGCGAAACGTATCCGAGCTTGTCGAGGATATAGCTTCTTTGTGGCAATACCACAGGTACTTCTTCAGTCGCAAAAGAGTGGGGGGTGGTGCAAAGCCAAAAATATAAAACCAAAACATAAATTTATTTTTGACAAAGTATATTTGTTTAGATATATAATATTTTTGATTATGTATAACAAACTTTATAGAATATAAATTTTTTATTGAGTATAGTATTTTATAGTTTTTGTTTATATAATTAAATATTTTTAGATAAAAAAATTGCAATTATTAAGTATAAAATAAAAACAGATTTTTATATAATTAAATATATTTTTATATTTAAAATCAAATGCCCCACCATTGAGAAGCATCTTGTTGGTACGCCCATTGATATGAGCTAGCACTTTTTATCCAAATTTTAGCTAATTGATTTCCACTTTTAAATATATAAAGTCCATTTACAGCATATACTGTTTCAGTATCAAATGAAGCATCAGTATTGTTAGTTAGTATAACTACAGCATTAAAATTAGTTTGATATCCGAAATACTGAACTCCCCATCCAGAACTAGCAGTAACTTTTTCTGTAGTTGGATCCATTGTTCCAACATTTGCCGAACTAGCTGTTAATGTTGTACCGCTTCCTGTTCCTTCTGGTCTAGGTATTACTGGGCATATAGTACTTATTGGAGTTTCTATATATTTTTTATCTACTAAATCATTTGTACCATAAGCAGTAACTGATACATAGTATAATGTATTATTATTAAATGTATAAGTTGGAATTTGTATTACAAAATTTGTTCTTGTATGTTTTGCCCTATTTACTGTTGGATATGCCTTTTTAGAATTTTGTATTGCATCATCAGGCTGTGTAAATGAATCAGAATCTTTGGCATATATATTAAATCCAGAAAAGTCCGAAGCTATAACTCCTGACCAAAAACTTATACTTACTTTACCATCACCTGGTATGGCTTGAATATCATAAGGCGGATTATATTCATCTACTACTGTAATTAATTCTTCATTACATGAAATAAATGTAAATATTATTAATATAATAAATATATAAATTTTTTTCATAATTAATAGCTAAGTATGTTAGCAGCAGTTTGACGGCAATAATCAACTGTAGCACTCGTACCGCTTACACTCCTTACATATATTTTTCCATAATATGCATTATTGTTTTCTGTTATTTTTATAAGGTATAACCTATTAGCTTTTACTTCCAAATCTATATTACCATATCCATTTTCTGGAGGAACAACAATATCTTCAAGGGAATTTCCTGACATAACCATCATACTTCCATTAGCAGCATTTTGAAAATACAATTTACCATTAACAGTTGTTACAACAGCAAGATCTCGTCCCTCTATATTAAGTTTATCTCCAGATGATATTGTTTGATTCAAAGCCTCTGGTCTTGGAGTACCCATTTGTACAAAATTATCATAATAATAATAACTTTCTAATTGAGGGGTTATTTGATATGCTGATACCCAAATATATACTGGTATTCCATTATTTAGATCAGTATTTTTTAATGTATCTACATCATTATTATTGGTGGAATAATAACTTCCTATTTCAATAGTGAAAGTAAATTTACGTGGAGTTTCTGATTTAGTTTCAGACATAGTTGGGCGAGCTTTTTGCTGATTATATAATCTATATTTTCTTGGATTAGTTTTATCTCCAAAATATATATTATATCCGCTAAATGACGGCTCATTATTTTGTGCTTCAAATTCAACTGTTAGTTTATTATTGCCAGGTATAACTTTTGTTATATATGGCTGGTTTAATTCTAGAGTTACTCCTGTAACATCCGGTAAACCGCATGATAACATTAAAATTGAAAATATGAAACATAAAAACATTTTTAATTTATTATTCATAAGTATATTATATATAAAAAATATAATTTATCAATAGTTATTTATTTGTACTTCCAAATCCGCCCTCCCCTCTTTGCGTATTAGAAATAGAATCTACTTCTTCAAAATCTATTTTTTCTACTTTAGCAAATACCATTTGAGCTATTCTATCACCATTATTTATAGTAAAAGGTTTATCTGTTAAAGAAGCTAATATAATTTTTAATTCTCCTCTGTAATCACTGTCTATGGTAGCGGGAGAGTTTAAGCAAAATATACCATTTTTTAAAGCTAATGAACTTCTGCTTCTAATCTGTGCTTCATAACCTTCTGGAATCTCAATAAAAAGACCTGTAGGTACTAATACAATATCATTTTTATTTAATGTAATTGGTGCATCTAAATTAGCATGCAAATCTAGACCAGAAGAGCCTGGGGTTTGATATTTTGGTAATGGATTATTTGATTTATTTATAATTTTTATTTTAAGCATCATTTTCTCCAATTATTTGTATCATTTTGTAGATTGAAAAGGATTATATTACTATCTTAGTAAGAAAGCAAGTATCATTATTATAATTAATGCTGTAATTCCTTGTACAAATGTTGCTAAAGTTCTTGCTTTATATGCATCATTGATTTTTAATCCGGATAATTCAACAACAATCCAGAAATAACTATCATTAGCATGTGAAGCTATCATAGATCCGGCACCTATTGACATTAATACTAATATTTGAGATATAGGAGTTACAAATCCTAAAGTATCAAGCAAAGGAGCAAATAAACTAGCAACTGTAACGACTGCTATTGTAGAAGAACCTAACATTATTTTTAAAGCAGATGCCATTATAAAAGGTAATATTAAACCTAAATTAACTGAAGCAAATATATGACCTAGTTCAGGTATGATTTTTGCAAGTTCAGTAGATTTCAAAACTTCCGCAAAAGCACCGCTGGCTCCAACTATAGCTAATATGCTTCCTGAAGATCTTATACCATCGCCTATCCACATCGCTATTTCTTCTCTGTTAAATCTATGAGTTAATAGAAGTGAGAATAAAAAGCCTATAAATAATGCCATAGTAGGTTCACCTAAGAAAATTAATACATTAACTATGAAACCTTCACCTAAATGTAATGAATCGAATCTTACTATACTTCCTATAGCCATTAATAATATAGGTACAATTATAGGGGCTAATGCCTTCCAAGCAGAAGGAAGTTCGCCTATATCGCTAATTAAAGTTTCATAAGTAGGTGATTTATCTGGATACTTTGGCTTTTTTATATATTTTGATATAAATATACCATATATTGCCCCAACTAATGATGTTGGTATAGCTACTATTAAACCAACTATAATTATAGTTAATAAATGAGCTTCAAGTCCGAATAGATTTACAACTGCAGCCGGCCCAGGAGTTGGAGGAATCAAAGCATGAGAGGCATAAAGTCCAGTAGACAATGCAACTGATAATGCTACAGGAGATGCTCCGCTTTTTTTAGCTACAGCTTTTCTTAGAGGTGTTAATATTAAATAACCAGAATCACAAAAGACAGGTATTGAAACTATGAATCCTAATATATTCATAGCTAAAGCAGGGTGAGATTTTCCAACTATTTTTAGTACTATCTCACCTAATTTTAAGGCGGCACCAGACATTTCTAATATATTACCAATGATACTTCCTAGTACTATCAATATACCAACATTTGCTAATGCGTTACCGAAACCTTTACCTATTAATGCTGATATTTCTGTTATATAATTACTGCCCTTACTCGAGGGAACATGCAGGGTAAATGCTAAAAATATGGCAACTAACAACATTGCTATAAATGGATGCACTTTAAATTTAATAGTCAAAACCATTACAACAATAATTGATATCGCCAACATAGCTATTACAAAATAACTAATCATTAGATATCCTTTTTAGTATTTATCTTTATATAAATTTATAGTTTTTAATCTTCCTCTGGAACTTCAGCATGTATATAGCCTTCTTCAAAGAATTCTACTAATTCTTTTTCAGCTTCTTTTGCTATTTCTTCCATACCATCTTCATATTCAATTTCTAGTATAAGATTTGCACCTTGAAATGCTCCAAGTCCCATAATATTGAATACACTTTTAGCATCTGCTCTAACGCCGTTATATAATAGAAATATTCCTATATTGGCATAGTCAGTTTTGCTTGAAATTTGTGATAAAACGCCTGCAGGTCTAAGATGCATACCGTTTTTGCTTTTGATTGTAACTACATTTGTTAAAGTCATTAGATATCCTGAGAATTTATTTTATATATTAAGTATAGTATATTTTTATTTGTTTTTCAATATATTTATTCTATAATAAACATAGTTTAAAAAATAACTAACTTTATATGTTCTTATATAAGAAATAATAAGTCACTATTATATGAACTTTATATTTTTTAGTTTTTTATTATACTTTTTATTAATTAAATATTTAGAACAATATTTATTTACTGCATAATTCTAAACATTTTTCAAGCCATTTACAAGTATTTTCTTCACGCATAATAGCTCCCATTAATACTAAATAATCGCTGAAACTATTTGTGTTTTTTTCAGGAATAACAGATGAAAATTTTTTTTGATTATTTTTTAAATGCTCTAGTCTTTCTTTATGCTGATTTAAATGATTAGTTATAAGATTTATTCTCATTTCTTCTGATAAACAATCTGAGAAAAATAACTGCAGCCTAAATTCATCTTTAAATGTAGGAGGAATCTCTATTTCTGACTCAAGCCACTTCATAAAATCTTTTTTTCCAAGTTCAGTAATAGAATATAATTTTTTTTCTAAAACAGTTCCGGATATTTCTATTTTATATTCTACCATACCTTGTTCATTGAGTGATTTTAATTCCGGATATATTTGACTATGTTTCGCACTCCAAAATTCGCATAATGTTTCTTCAAATTCTTTTGTTATGTCATATCCTGTCATACTTTTTTGATTTAAAAGTCCTAAAATGGCATATTTTAACACTCCCATAAAAATCGCTCCAATTATTTGTTCTATATGTTTATATTTTAGCATTATATCATTATTAATATATAAAATCTATAGTGTAAAACATATAAAAACTAATATGTATATATTGACACGTTTATATCTATATGTTATTATTTGTATACATGAAAACTGTTTAACCTTTAAATAAAGGATAAGAATATAACATTTTATAAATGTTTACATATAATAATAAATCGTGGGAGTATATTATGAATTATACAAAAAGAGATGGTTTATACTTTTTGTAGTATGTTTAGCCAATTTATGTTTAGGTTCAATTTATACTTGGAGTGTATTTGCTGCACCTATGGCTGAATATTTGTCTGGAATATTAGGAAAAACATTAACTTCAGCAGATTTAGCTATAGTATATACAATAGCTAATAGTGTTGGCCCTATAACAATGATAAGCGGAGGCTGGGTTAATGATAAATTCGGACCTAAAAAAGTTTTATTTGTAGGCGGTATGATGTGGGGACTTGGAATGCTTCTTTCAGGATTTGCTACAAGTGTTGGATTTTTAATTGTATCTTATGCTTTAATAGGAGGACTTGGATTAGGCATGGCTTATGGTACAGCAATAAGCAGCTGTATAAAATTTTTTCCAGATAAAAGCGGATTGGTAGGAGGTATTATAACTGCAGTATATGGTTTTGGTTCTGTAGCACTTCCTCCTATAGTTACAATGATTGTTAATAAATTTGATGCCCCTACAGCATTTAAAATTGTTGGTGTAGTTTTTTGTATTATACTTGCATTTTGTTCTTTCACTATAGAAAAATGTCCTCCAAACTTTATACCAGATGGTTGGACTCCTCCAGAAAAGAAGAATTCAAATTCGGTCACTATTAATAAAGATTGGAAAGGAATGCTTAAAACTCCAGCATTTCTATGTAATGATACTTCTTTTTACTTGCGGAGCTTTTACAGGAATGATGATTACTTCTCAAGCTTCAGCAGTTGCAAGAAATTTAGTTGGTATGAGTGCTATTGCTGCAAGTACCGCAGTTTCAGTTCTAGCATTATTTAATGTATTTGGAAGAATTGTAGCAGGTTATTCTTCAGATAAAATAGGAAGAATATTAACATTAGCTTTTTCATGTGTTCTTGGTGCAATAGGATTATTATGTCTTTATAAATCAGGAGAAGGAACTAATGTTATCTTCTATATTGGCATATCTATAGTAGGACTTTGTTTCGGTTCTTTTATGGGAGTTTTTCCAGGATTTACAGCTTCAAAATTTGGAACATTAAATAACAGTGTTAATTATGGAATAATGTTTATTGGTGTTGCTATAGCTGGATATTTCGGCCCTACTGTTATGGGAAGTATGTACCGTCAATACGGAAGTTATCAGAATGCATTTTTAGTGGCATGTGCTTTAAATATTTTTGGAATAGTATTAACAATAATTTATTCTATTTTAGACAAAAGAGAAAAGAAAGCTAATTCTTAATTAATATATTAAAGTAAAATATATTTTCTAAAAAATTAGTTTTAAAAAATTGCGGAGCTTTGCTTACAGCTCTGCATGCTTAGGCACCATACTTCTTTTGGACGAATGAAGTACTGCGACCATAGGAAGTCCTTTAGGATGGTATTGCTATAAAGAAGCTTATATTTTCAATAGACTCGGATACGCTTCGCGAAAGGCTATATTTTAGCTTAAATTTAGTAATTTATCTTATATGAAAAACATGATTATTATGATTTGATATTAATTTTATAATTGCACTTTTTGGTTCTTTGACGAAGTCCGCAGAGCGTACGCGGCGGGAAAAAGAACAATAAAAAATGATAAACTTAAAAATTTTTAGTATACATTACATTATTATTTATTACATAGCATAGATTTGAAAAAATACACATAATGAATGTATGTACCTAAAAAATTGATAATAATAAAAAATAAATAAAGGAGTACAATATGAAACATAAATATCCTAATCTATGTAAGCCTATAACAATAGCAGGCGTTACATTTCAAAATAGAATGTTTTCAGCTCCAATGGGCGGAACTGATATAACTAATGATGGCTGTATAGGACCAAAATCAACTGCATTCTATGAATTAAGAGCAAGAGGCGGTGCAGGTGCTGTTACAGTAAGTGAATGTATGGTGCATCCTGAGACAGACGGTTCTCATGCTTATCATTTGGATACAAAAATATTAAACTCTCTTGCCGCAGCTACTTATACTGCAGATGCTATAAGAAGACATGGTTCAATAGCTAGCTTGGAATTATCACATTCTGGTATGTATGCAGGTACATATATGACAGATAAAAGTAAAAAACAAAGCATGGCTCAATGGGGGCCTTCTGATACAGTACGTCCTGATGGTGTAGAAGTAAAATCATTAACAAAAGAAATGATAAAAGATATTGTTGATGCTTACGGAAATGTTGCAGCACTTGCTAAAAGAGCTGGTTTTGAAATGCTTTTAATACATGGAGGTCATGGTTGGTTGTTAAATCAATTTTTCTCTCCTTATTTTAATAAAAGAAAAGATGAATACGGCGGAAGTTTAGAGAATAGATGCCGTTTAGCAATAGAGGTATTAACATCTGTACGTAAAGCTGTTGGAGAAAGATTTCCAATAGAGTTTAGATTCAGCGGTTCTGAATTATTTGATGGAGGTTATGATTTAGATGAAGGAATAGAAATAGCTAAACAGATATCTCCTTATGTTGATTTGCTTCATGTTTCTGCTGGTACTTATCAAAGAGGTTTCGGAGACACTCACCCTTCTATATTTAAAGAGCATGGATGTAATGTATATTTAGCAGAGGCTATAAAAAAACATGTTTCTGTACCAGTATCAACTATAGGGGCTTTAAATAGCCCAGAACAAATGGACGATATTATTGCCTCAGGAAAGGCAGATATTGTTTATATGGCACGTGCTTTACTTGCTGATCATCAATTGCCTAGAAAGGTAATGGAAAATAGAGATGAAGAAATAGTGCATTGTTTAAGATGCTTTACTTGTATGGCTGAACGTGCTGCTACTGCTACTAGAAGATGTACAGTTAATCCTTTAATAGGAAGAGAACTTGACAGAATTGAAGTTATGCCTGCAAGAGAAAGTAAAAAAGTTTTAGTTGCAGGTGCAGGCCCTGGAGGTTTATATGCTGCTTATACTGCTGCTAGAAGAGGACATAAAGTTATATTATGTGAGAAAGAATCAGAAGTGGGAGGTATATTAAAAAGTGAGCAGGCAATACCTTTCAAAAAAGAAATGTATGATTTATCTAATACTTATGCATTGCTTGCTAAAAAAGCTGGCGTTGAAATTCGTACAAATACAGAAGTAACAAAAGAATTAGTGGAAAAAGAAAATCCTTATGCATTAATAATTGCAGTAGGTTCAACTCCTTTAGTTCCTCCTATAAAAGGTTTAGATGGTGATAATGTTGTAATAGTAAATAACTACTACAAAGAAAAAGATAAAGTAACTGATAATGTAGTTGTATTTGGTGGAGGATTGGCAGGCTGTGAATGTGCTATACATTTAGGAATGGAAGGTAAAAAAGTACATCTTGTAGAAATGAGAGATGAACTTGCTCCTGATGCTAATGTAAGACATAGACCTTTACTTTTAAAAGAAGTTGATAAATATGTTACTGTTCATACTGGATATAAAGGTATAGAAGTAAGAAAAGACGGAATATTATGTGTTGATAAAGACAATAAAGAAGTATTAGTTGAAGGAACTACAGTTATATGTGCATTAGGACAAAGATCTTGCACTGATACTGTTGAAAAATTAAGAGATACTGCTCCATTTGTAAGAGTAATAGGAGATGCTGCAAAAGTAGCAACAATAACAAATGCTGTTTATTGGGGCTATCATGCTGCTTTAGACATATAATAGTTAAACATATAGATTCATAATTTTCCATGGCTTTATAGTATAGCAATATATTATAAAGCCTTTTTTATTTATATTTAGAATTTATTTACATGCCCACCCTGTTAAGTCTACTATTTTATTCTGTATTTTTAATTTAATTATTCTTATTGCTGAATTAGAAAAAGCAACCCCACCCTAGTTTTTATTAAATTTATAATCTCCTTAACGCACGGTAAATAGGATATTATATTTTATGAATTTTGAATTCTAAATAAGCTTTGTTTTTTAGCTTCATTCTGCGTGCGGTGAATAAAGTTTTTAATTTGATTTTCTAGTAAAAATTCTAAATTTAAAAATCGCTTGGGCGGGCATGCTTTTTCTTTTATAGCTTCAAAGAATAAGAGATTTTATGTTCAAATTTAAGCAGTAAATTTTAAAGGGCGGGGAATGTAAGAAAAATTATAAAAAAATATTTTTTAATGTATAAAAACATATTATCTTTGTTAAAATACTTGATTTTTTTTTTTTTTTTTTGTATAATATATTGAGTATTGTTAATTTAAATAATAAAGGTGTATTTATGTTTAATAAATTACAAGATTTTAAGACAAAGATTGGTGAAATATGCGAACGTCTTAAGCATGGATTATTTAAAGATAGGACGGTTTTAGTTTTTGGTGAAAGTAGGGCTGGAAAAGATACATTTATAAAAATATTATTAGGTTTAAAGTTTGAAGATTTACCAAAAAAAGAAGGCAAAGTAAAAACTTTTTTTAGAAGAGTTTTTCGTATAAAAGATAGACGGAAATTAGGTACAGATGAAACCTTTATTTATGAAATTATAAAATCAAAAAAAATAGGTAATGATAAAAAGAAACCATATTATTTCATAAATACACCTGGAAGTAATAATTCTAGAAAAAAACAAACTATTGGTACAGCTAGAAAGATACCTCATTCTATGAGATGTTATATTTTTGACTGTAGATATTATAATACTACAGATAATATATTTTATTTATTTGATAATATAAAAAAAATTATGGTAAGAAAAAATATAGAACGTGGAATAATTAATATGGTTAATTTTTCACTAGAAAATGAAAATATCAAATGTTTTGCTATAGGAACTCATGGTAATGAGTTACAGAATAAAATAGAAGTAGAGAAAAAAATATCGGATTTAGGAGTTAGATGTAAGATATTTGAATTATCTGAAAGTCCTCAAGATGAAATTATAAATTTTATTTTAGATTAAAAGGAGAAATAATATGATAATTGCTACAATTCAGGGTGCTGAAGAAGGTTTTGAACATACCACAGTAATTAATGGTAAATTAGTTAAAGGTAAAGAAGAAAATGAAGCAATAAATAAATTATATGAAATGCTTCCAAGACTTAATATTAATGATGATGAAGGTGTCATAAAAGCAAAAAATGGTTATACATTATGCTATATGAAGCATGAAAAAAAAGATATTTCAAATAGAAGAAGAACGGCTTTGATAATTTACAATAATGAGGTTACAAATGATGAAATACAAAAAACATTGAAGTTAATGGGATTAGATTATGAAAAGTGGAAAGAACTTCATTCTAAATATAAAACAACTACAAATGTAAAAACTATAACATCAATATTTGCTGCAATAGTTATTGCATTTATAATATTTTATTTTATTAATAAATAAGGATATTTTATGAAAGATTCAGAAATATTAATAGTTGCTGATAGTCAAACTAAATTTGATATAGAAAATGAATATTCAGAACGTAAAAAAATTTTTGGAGATTTAGATATATATACTCCAGATGAAGAT
The DNA here is from genome assembly GCF_944390845.1 of uncultured Brachyspira sp. GTDB lineage: Bacteria > Spirochaetota > Brachyspiria > Brachyspirales > Brachyspiraceae > Brachyspira > Brachyspira pulli. Next base: position 70,828 of record NZ_CALXRM010000001.1, on the reverse strand, counting down.
GCAGAAAAACTCAATAAATATTATGTAAAAGAATTATATAAGGAACCAATAAACTTAGCTAGTTCAAATCATAAATCCTTATATTTAGTTGAAAGTAAATTATTCAATAATGTTTATTATCCAATAGATACTTATTATGAATGTTACGAACATGATTTTAAATATTTATTATCTCATTTATCCAAAAATATTGGAGCAAAGTATATAGAAATTATTATTCAGGAAGAAAAAATAAATATAGAAGAATTGGAAAAAAAAATGTCATCTAAATCAAGTTTTATAATAGGGAAATTAAAAATTGGTGCTGGATCAAATACTAGTATAATATCTAAATTAGAGCATACCGAAAAAAAAGAATCTAGGTATGAGGAAGATATAACAGAAATACATTCTCTACCTAAAGAAGATTTTAAAAAAATGATAGAAGATGAAAATATTAATATATATGCTTTAATGCAAATAAAATCCAAAATTGATGAATATATGCTTCATGGTAAGATAGCTGGTAATATAAAAATAGAAGAATTTAAATTAGACCATGTAGTTTCTAGTTTAGAAAGATATGTAGATATTGCAGTAAAAGTAAGCGGTGCCCATATACCTAAGTTTTTAATTAATGTTTTAAATTCTTCTATGAATTTAAAATTTAGTTCTAATGCAAGCAGAGAAATAAAATATTCTAAATCTTTAAAAATCAATATTAATTTTTAATGAATAAAGATATACTGAAAATTTTTAAGTTTGTCAATTTTTTTCTTGTTCTTTTTCCCGCCGCACGCCACAGGCGGACTTCGTCAAAGAACTAAAAAGTGCAAGTATAAAATTAGTACTAAATAATACTAATTTTGTTTTATATGTAAGATAAAATATTAATTTTAAACTAAAATATAGCCTTTTTGCTTCTCGCCTGCCGAAGGCACGCACAGCGGGGGGGGTAGTCCCCACAAATAATAAAATAATTTTTGACAAAATATATTTGTTTAGGTATATCGTATAATCTGCAGTATCTTTTTTAATATTATTTATTTATTAATATTTAATACCAGTAAAACCTTTTTTTATATAGAATTTATGTTATAATAATTTAACTTTTTTAGAAGGATTTTTTATGGCTAATAATTCTATAGAAATAAGAGGTGCTAAAGAGCATAACCTTAAAAATGTATCACTTTCAATACCTCATAAAACACTAACTACTTTAACAGGAGTATCAGGAAGCGGAAAAAGTTCGCTTGCATTTGATACTATTTTTAAAGAGGGACAGAGAAGATATTTAGAATCATTGTCAGCTTATGCCAGACAGTTTTTAGGAGTTATGGCTAAGGCTGATGTTGAACATATAGAAGGACTATCCCCTACTATTTCTATAGACCAAAAAAGCGTAAATAAAAATCCTCGTTCTACTGTAGGTACTGTTACAGAAATTTATGACTTTTTTAGATTATTATTTGCAAGACTTGGAGTTCCTTATTGCTCTAAATGCGGACATAAAATTTCTAAGCAGAGTGAAGACCAAATCGCACAAAGTGTTTTAAGAGAGTTCGCAGAAAAAAGAATTTTAGTTCTAGCCCCTATTGTAAGAGATAGAAAGGGAGAGTATAGAAAAGAAATTGAAGAAGTTAAACTTGCAGGTTATCCTAGAATAAGAATTGATAATATAGTTTATAAATTTGATGAAGATGAAATACCAGAACTTAAAAGATATGAGAAGCACACTTTAGAAATAGTTATAGATAGAATAAAAGTTGAAGATAAATACTTATCAAGAATCACTGATGATATTGAAAGAGCCATAAGAATAACAAAAGGCTTAGTAGCATTCTATGAAGAACATGAAAAAAGCGAAGAAGTATTAGAAACACAAACTCCAGAAAATGCTGAAGAAGATACAAAAACAAAAAAGAAAAAAATCAAAATGAGTAAGCAGTTTGAAATAGATAAATATTATAAATTGTATACAACTGAAAGATCTTGTGCAAATTGCGGACACTCTATTGCTGATATTGAGCCTAATTTATTTTCATTTAATAACCCTATGGGAGCATGCACTGTTTGCGGAGGACTTGGGGTCGAACATGTATTTACTGAAAAACATATTGTAAAAGATGAAAATTTAAATATTTATGAAGGGGCTTTATCTTGTTTTGTAGATGATCATATCGGTTTTGATATGGAATATGGTACTGATGAACTTGAAGTTATTGCTAAGACTTATAAAATAGATTTAAAAAAGCCTTGGAAAGATTTAACTAAAACTGAAAAGAAATATTTATTATATGGTACTGATAAAGAAGTAAAATGGAGAAAAAGATTTTGGTATCATAGCAAACTTGTTGAAGAAAGAGTACCCGGAATTTTAGACAGATTAAAATATGATTATGAAACTTATAAAAATAGTTATTATGCCAATTTTATGGACGAAGTTGAATGCCCTAAATGTAAAGGTAAAAGAATTAATGATGACGCTTTGTCAGTAAAATTTAATGGAAAAACTATAGCTGATTTTTCTTCAATGACTATAGAAGATTTATATGATTATTTCACTAAATTAAAATTAAAACCAAATGAAGAAGTAATCGGTGCTCCTATAGTAAAAGAAATTATTTATAGATTAACATTTTTGGTAAAGGTGGGATTAACTTATTTAACAATAGAGCGTTCCTCCCCTACTCTTTCAGGCGGAGAATCTCAAAGAATAAGATTAGCTTCACAAATAGGAAGCGGACTTGAAGGCGTATTATATGTACTTGACGAGCCTTCAATAGGTTTGCATCAATCAGATAATAAAAAATTAATTGAATCATTAAAAACATTAAGAGATAAAAATAATACTGTCATAGTTGTAGAGCATGATAAAGAAACTATGGAGGAATCAGATTATTTAATCGATATAGGCCCTAATGCTGGTGTTAATGGCGGTGAGGTTGTAGGTATTGGTGATTATGAAGAGTTTATAAAATCTGATAGATCATATACTGCTAAATATTTACGCGGCGATGATGACATAGAAATTCCAAAACAAAGACGTGAAGGAAATGGAAAGTTTTTAAAAGTAATTGGAGCTAATCAATTTAATCTTAAGAATATAGATGTTCAATTTCCTTTGGGTTTATTTATTGTAGTTACAGGACTTTCAGGAAGCGGTAAATCTACTTTAGTTGAAAATATTTTAATGCGTGCATTGCATAATCATTTTTATGGTAAAAGTTTAAATCCTGGAAGCCATGAAAGAATAGAAGGACTTGAAAATATTGACAAAGTTATAGAAGTTGATCAGTCACCTATAGGAAGAACACCAAGAAGCAACCCAGCAACTTATACAAAAGTTTTATCGCCTATAAGGGATTTATTTGCAGCTACTAAACTTGCTAAAATGAGAGGATACGATAAAGGAAGATTTTCATTCAATGTAAAAACCGGAAGATGTCCTACTTGCGAAGGTGCTGGAGTTATAGAATTAGAAATGCAGTTTCTTTCTAATGTATTAGTGCCATGTGAAGAATGCGGAGGAAAGAGATTCAATGCAGAAACTTTAGATGTTAAATATAAAGACAAAACTATTTATGATGTTCTTGAAATGAGTGTTTCAGAGGCGATTACATTTTTTGACGGTATAACTTCTATTACAAGAATATTAAAAATAATGGAAGATATAGGACTTGGATATATAAAATTAGGGCAGCCTTCAACTACACTTTCAGGAGGAGAAGCTCAAAGAATAAAACTTGCAAGCGAGCTTCATAAAATATCTACTGGAAATACTCTCTATATATTAGATGAGCCTACTACAGGACTTCATTTTGAGGATATAAAGAAATTATTAAAAGCATTGGACGGACTTGTTGATAAAGGTAATACTGTTTTAGTTGTAGAGCATAATTTGGACGTTATTAAATGTGCCGATCATATTATAGATATGGGGCCTTTAAGCGGAGATAAAGGAGGCAGAGTCGTTGCTGAGGGTAAGCCGGAAGATATAATTAATGTAAAAGAATCTCTCACAGCAAAAGAACTTAAAGAAATATTAAAACCTTCAAAAAAGAAAAAAGAAAATATCAAGACAGAAGAAACAAAAAAAGAAGAAAATACTTCATTAATAATAAAAGGTGCCAATAAACATAATCTTAAAAATATAAGCTTGACACTTCCTAAAAATCAAATCAATGTTATAACAGGAGTATCAGGAAGCGGAAAAACTTCTCTTGCATTTGATACTATATTTAAAGAAGGTCAAAGAAGATTTGTTGAATCGCTTTCTACTTATGCCAGAAGATTTTTAGGAAGATTTGAAGATGCTAACGTTGAAAAAATAGAAGGATTAGCTCCTGCAATTGCAATTGATCAGAAAAATGTAAGTAGGAATCCTCGTTCTACTGTGGCAACTGTTACAGAAATTTATGACTATTTCAGATTAATTTTTGCAAGATTATCCAAGCCTCATTGTCCGCATTGTTCTGATAAATATACTTTAAAAGCTGAAACTCCTTCTATACTTGCAACTGAAATTGTTGATACTATGGATCTTCATAAACTTGTTATAATATCACCTTTGTATCATAGTTCATTTAATCATAGATTTACTTTTGATGATAATGATGCAAAAGATATTAAAAAGATTATAGAAAAAACCAGAGAAGCTGGATATGTAAGAATGCAGATCAATAATAATGATTATGTTATAGATGATATTACAGAAGAAGATATTAAAGAATTATCTAAAGAAGAAATATATTCTGTAGGTATAGTAATCGATAGGATTGTTGTTGGAAAGGATAAAAGAGCTAGAATTGCAGATGCTATTGATAGAGCAATGGATTTATCAAACGGAGTAGCACATATAAAAGCCTCTCATGGAATAATAGTAAAAGAAAGTTTCCATACGAAATTCCCTGCTTGCTTGCTTCATGGAATTTTATTTGATTTTGAAGTTACACCAAGACATTTTTCATTTAATTCACATTGGGGATATTGTGAAGAATGTAAAGGACTTGGAAGTAAGCCTACATTCAGTATAGATTTAGCAATAAAAGACAGTACAAAACCTTTATTTGACGGTGCATTGGATATAGCTATTCATAATATGTTTTCTACCCCGGGAAAGCATTATACTGATTCTTTAATGAGATTTTTAAGAAGAAGCGGGATAACAAAAAAAGATTTATATGAAACTCCTTTCAATGAATTAGATAAAAAAGTTATAGACACAGTATTTTTTGGAGGCGATTATTCTATAGGTAATGTAATAACTGCATGGCATTCCAATAATGATGTTACAAGTGAAGATTATTCAGAGTGGAAGGATCAATCCCTTGGTAAATTCTTTATTGATGAGGAATGCAGTTCTTGTCATGGAGAAAGATTAAATGAAATAATGAGATCTTATACTATACAAAATAAAAATATCAGCCAAGTATGTGCTATGACAGTTGAAGAAAATATTCATTTCTTTGATGAACTTCCAAATGTTTTAAGCGAGAGAGAAAATACTATATCAAAGGAAGCTATAAAAGAAATAAGAACAAGATTAAGTTTCTTAGATAAAGTTGGACTTGGATATTTATTCTTAAGCAGAAAATATGCAACACTTTCAGGCGGTGAGGCACAGAGAATAAGACTTGCTAGTCAATTAGGCTCTAAACTTACAGGCGTACTTTATGTATTAGATGAACCTACTGTAGGACTTCACCCAAGAGATACAAATCATTTGCTTGATACATTAAAAGAATTGAGAGATTTAAAAAATACTCTTGTAATAGTAGAGCATGACAGAGATACTATGAAGGCTGCTGATAATATTGTTGATATGGGACCTTATGCTGGTGCTTTTGGAGGAGAAGTAGTTTTCCAAGGTAAATACGATGATATATTAAAAGATGATAATTCACTTACAGGAAATTATTTAAGCGAGAGAAAAAAAGTATTTGAAAAAACTGCTGTAAGAAATGAGGAAACTGAATGCATAAAATTAAAAAATGTTTCAACAAACAATTTAAAAAATATTGATGTTGATATACCATTAAAAAAGATAGTAGTTGTTACTGGAGTATCTGGAAGCGGTAAGTCATCATTGATAATAGACACACTCTACCCTGCTCTAAAAAAACGCAGACTAAATCAATATTCAAAATTTGAAAGTGTTGAAATACCTAGCATTGTTTCAGATACTATATTAGTTGATCAAATTTCAATAGTTGGTTCTATTAGAAGTACATTAGTAAGCTATAGTAAAGTGTTCGATAAAATAAGAAATATATTTGCTAAAACTCCTACAGCAAAGGCAAAGGCATTCGCACCAGGAAGATTCTCATATAACGGCAAAGAAGGAAGGTGCAATATATGCGAAGGTAAAGGAATAAGAAAAATAGCAATGCACTTCTTATCCGACATGGAAATAGTTTGCGAGGCTTGCGGAGGTAAAAGATACAATGACGAAACTTTATCCGTAAGATTCAAATCTTTAAATATAGCCGAAGTATTAGAATTAACAGTTGATGAGGCAATAGAGTTTTTTGATTTCGACAAATCAATCGTAAAAACACTTTCTATAATGAGCGAGGTTGGACTCGGTTATATAAAACTTTCTCAAAGGCTTGATACTTTCTCTGGCGGTGAATTACAGCGTTTGAAACTTGCTACAGAGTTAGCTAAAAAACAAGGCGATGAGCATATAGTATATATTTTAGATGAGCCTACTACAGGGCTTCATTTTGATGATGTTAATAAACTTCTTATAGCTTTAAACAAATTAGTAGAAAAAGGACATAGCGTTATAATAATAGAGCATAATCCTGATGTTATAAAAGCTGCTGACTATATAATTGATTTAGGATTAGAAGGTGGTACTAATGGAGGAGAAATCATTGCTAAAGGTACTGTTGATGAAATTCTAGAGATGAAAAAAGGCTACACTTGGAAGTATATTTAATTAAAATAACATTCTTGGTTTCAAAATTAATTTTATTTATTAATTGTGGGGACTAGCCACCCACACCCACTTCTTTTGCAGATTAGGCACCTACTCGGTGGTGACCCATACGAAGTACGCCTTTGGCGAGAAGCAAAAGGACTTCATATTTATATACTAAAATATTTTTTATAGAACATATAAAAGGCTATTTTTATAATTGGTAAATTACAAAATGTTATATTTAATATTGTAAACTATTTTTGGAGCAAGTTTAATATAAAGGTATTAATTAAAAAAATAATTAATACCTTTATAAAAATATTATATTAGAATTCATCGCTTCTGAATTGCTCATCAGTAAGCAAATTATTTTCTATTATTACATTGAATAAGCATTGTATAAGCTGGTTTAATAAAGAAAGATAATACCAATAATAACTAATAATATTTTTTGATTTCTTTGGAAGTATAATATTTGTTTATTGTCTAATATTTTATATAATTTATGTTTTATAAATTTCAATTACTAATTTGAACTTAAAAGAGGATAGTTAAATTAATAACTACCCTCTTTTACACTTTATAAATAGATATTTTTATTATTCAAAGATTGTTTTGTATTTGTCTTTTAAATAAGGTGTTATTTCTTTTATAGGTATTAATACTCTAGTTTCACCTATTGCATAAGGTCCTATTTCATAAATGCCCCAAGTAAATACTAAACCTTTTGATGTCAAATAGAAATTGTTATTTTCTAATGTAAGCTCGTCTAAACCTATATAAGAATTAGCATCTCTGCCTTCAATATTTACTAATTTATCTTTCACTAATTTTAATAATTCTGGATTTTTTAAGTCGATTATAAGATCTTCTATTTTTAATTTGCTTCCATCTTCTAATGAGTATACACTATTTACTGTAGCATAATTTCCATGTGCTCCGCCAGTATATTCATAAACTAATTTGTTTATAGATACAACTTTTTTACTTAAATAATCTATACCAAATTGAGAAGAATAATTTTCTATATGTGATATATAATCTGATTTTACCCATTCATCATAGATAGGAGTCATTTTATTGCTTACTATAGTTTGAGCTGTTAATAATTTTGTCAAATCATTGAAAACAGTTGCATTTGTTATATTGAACTCTTTATTTATATCTAAATTTATTTTGTCTATTACTTCAATTTGATTTTCATTATTCAAAGCAAATATTGCACTTTTGAATTGGAAATATCTAGGATCATCTGCTTTTGGTGATACATTAGAATAAGTGTATTCAATTATTCTAGCACCAGTTATAGATGTTTTTCCAGTTTTGAAAGTCATTTCTTTACCATCTATTGTAGCTACGAATGGATATGCTATGCTAGGGAAATTTCCTTCTAATGTTTTATTGTCATAAGAAGTTGCTGATACACTTCCTTCATCAAGCTCCCCTGCTCTTGTAATATTGAATGTAGTTAAATTTTGATTGGCATCTCTATAGTATATATAACCGAAATTGCCATTTTCATTTTGTGTTACTTCTGAGTTGATATATTCGCCAGTATCAGCTACCAAATATACAACTTCATAATTGTTTGCTTTTTCATTTTCACTAAGTTCCAATTTCGTAGTTTTGGAATCATTAGTAGCTTCTTTTTGATTATCATTTGTATTAGTAGTACATGAAACTAATATTGATAAACATAATAATAAAGTTAAAAAACTAGATTTCATTTTTACCCTCTTATAAATTATAATATACTTCCCAAAATATATTTATTATAAAACAATTTGTACTATCATTTGTAAAAAAGATTTATAATTATTAATTAAATATTTTCTTAAATTTATTGCTTATTACATCATTAATTTCTTTTGCTTCTAGAAATACACTTACATAATCGATTTCTTTATTAATGATATTATCTTTGTAATGTAAAAGCCAATTGAAAACTATGCCGTTAGGTGTTATGTAAAAGTAATTGTTTTCTAAACTTATATTATTAATGTTAAATTTTTTATTTTCTATAATTTTTTTATTATCTAGCATTTTAGATCTTATTATTTCTATACATTTATTAGTATCAGCAATGATATAATTGATTTTTAATTGTTCTCCGCTATTCAAATAATATACAGCATTTTTTAATATATTATCACTTGATATTGAAATTAAATCATCATTTATAAATGTTATATTTGGTATTGTATTTTTTATATAGTAAATTGATTCTTCATTTCCAATCTTTTCACCTAATTCATGAAAATGTTTTTGCATGTTATTATTCAATGTAGTTTCTATTATATCATATATTTCTTTTTGATCTTTTATATTAACTGTCTCTGTTATGCCATACTCTTTATTTATATTTGAATTAATAATATCTATTGCTTTTATACTATTGGGATTGTTTAAAAGAAATAAAGAAATTTCATATTTTAATGTTGCTTTTCCAATATGGTTTGAATAATTATACTGTAATATATTAGTTTCTGATATATATGAACCTGGATAGTCAAAATGTACTTTTTGATTATTTAAAGATCCTTCAAAACCACTGTTTTTGTTTGGTAAATAACCATTTAATTTCTTTCCGTCAATTGTTTCAGATTTAAATGAACCATCTAATTTGTTTAATTTTTTTATTTTATATTCTACTACATTATTATTGTTGTCTGAGTAATATATAGTTCCATATTCATAGTTATTATTTAATATTAAAATATTTAAATATTCTTTGTCTTGATTTATCAAATAAAAGTGCTGATAATTATCTATATTTGATAATGATGAACAAGATAACATCATTATTAGAAAAGATAATATAGAATAAAAGAATATAAATGATATAAAATTATTAATGGACAATATAGTTAATGCAAAAATGATAAATATTAATAGTTTGTTTTTCATAATTTACCTAATTATATTTTTATGTTTTTGAGAATGAGAATAACAATTAATAATAATAACAGTATATTTTACATATTTGTAAAAATATTTTTAATTATTATAATATAATTAAAAATAGATAAATCACAAAAATAATAATATATAAAATATTGACAATTTTATTAATATATATTATTTTTATGATTGTAAATATAAATATTAGCTTTATAATTATACATATATAAACGAACTTATAATATTTGTATATTTGATTATTAATTTCAAATATATACTTTAGGATTAAAGGAGACATTGATAATGAAAATATGTGTTATTGGTACCGGCTATGTTGGTTTAGTGGTGGGAGCTTGTTTTGCTGAAATGGGTAATTTTGTAATATGTGTTGATAATGATGAAGATAAATTAAAAAAATTAAAAAATGGAATAATACCAATCTATGAGCCTGGATTAGATGATTTAATTAAATTTAATGTTGGAGAAAAGAGATTATCTTTTAGCTCTGATTTAGCAAATGCAGTTAAAGAATCTTTAATCTGTTTTATAGCGGTAGGTACACCTCAAGGAGAAGATGGTTCTGCTGATATGAAATATGTATATACTGTGGCAGAACAAATAGGAAAAGCTTTGAATGGATATAAGGTTATAGTTGATAAATCTACTGTGCCAGTTGGTACTGCAGAAAAAGTTACTGAAATAATAAGATCAAATGCTAAAGATGAATTTAAAAATGAATTTGATGTGGTATCTAATCCTGAATTTTTAAAGCAAGGTGCTGCTGTAGAAGATTCACTAAAACCTGATAGAATAGTAATTGGTTCTAATTCTGAAAGAGCTACTAAAATAATGTATGAATTATATTCTGCTTTCTTAAGAACTGGTAATCCTGTAATTACTATGGATGTAAAATCTGCTGAGATGACAAAATATGCAGCTAATTCTTTTTTAGCTGTTAAAATATCTTATATTAATGAGATAGCAAATATTTGTGAAAAAGTTGGTGCTAATGTAGATATGGTTAGATTGGGAATGGCAGCTGATAGACGTATAGGAAGTCAATTCTTGTTTCCTGGATTAGGTTATGGCGGAAGCTGTTTTCCTAAAGATGTAAAAGCATTGTTAAATACTGCTAAAGAAAATGGATGTGAATATGATATATTAAAAGCTGCTGATTCAGTTAATTTCAAACAGAGAGAAATTTTTGTAAAAAAAATAGAAGATTATTATAATAATAAATTAGAAGGAAAAGTTTTTGCTGTATGGGGATTTGCATTTAAACCTAATACTAATGATATGAGAGAGGCTCCATCTATTACTATAATAAATTCTTTACTTGAAAAAGGTGCTATTATTAAAGGCTATGACCCTAAAGCTATGGAGACTGCTAAAGTTATATTTGGTGATAAAATAAAATATGCTAGTTCATCATATGATGTATTAGAAAATGCTGATGCTTTACTTCTTTTGACTGAATGGAATGAATTTAGACGTCCTGATTTTACTAGAATTGCTAATATATTAAAAGATAAAATTATTTTTGATGGTAGAAATATATATGATAGAAATATTTTAGAGTCAAGAGGTTTGAAATATATTAGAATAGGATAATCCATTCTATTTTTATGATATATAGATTAAAACTTGTAATTAATTTTTAAGAAATATTAATTACAAGTTTTTTATAATAAATATTATACAAATAGTAATTTGTACCTTTATTCCTGTTAAAAATAATGATAAATTTATATATATGAAATCTATGGATATAGATAATAGCCTATAAAACAATCAGTACATTTTTTAATAAATTTCAATTTAAAAAAATTGAATATATTTTATCAATAAAATACATTCAATTTTTTATTTACATATAATTATTTTATCTTTTTTCTACTTATTAAAAATAAATTATCAAGCCAATTAATCATATTAATATTGTTATTATTATTAATTTTTACATTTTCAATTAATTGTTCTATATTGATAGCTCCATAATTTTTTAGATCTAATATGATTTTTCCAAATAAATTAATAAAATATTTTTCATCTTTTATTTTATATCTATCAAATTTTAATGCTGAATTATATAGCCAATCAAAATTAGATGCAAATAATTTTGTTATCATTTCATTAGAAGATTTATTAATATAATCATACATATCAGTATATATATAATATATATCTGTAAAAAAATTATCTTTAAAATTTGTATTGTTAATTATTGAAGTTTGCCTACTATCTATATAAAAATATAAATTAATTGGTATATATGATATAGCCTCTGCTTCTATAAATACTTTAAAACAATAATTTAAATCTTTACATTTATATCTAGCTGCCATATTATTATAACCAACTTTTAATAGTATTTCTCTTCTAAATAATTTGTTCCATAAATGTCCGTCTATATATAGATATGTATTGCTAAATATGTCTATAGAATCTTTTTTATAAAAAATATTATATGGCATATTGTTATTGGCAGAATTTAAAAAAACAATATTATTATTATTTTTATGTAAAATAAAAAAATTATAACAAACTATATCAAGAGAATTTTGTAACATATTGCCAACTGTTATTTCATACAAATTGGGTGATAAATAATCATCACCATCTACAAAAGAAACTGCATATCCTTTTGCTTTTCTTAGTCCGCACATCCTTGCTTCTCCATCCCCTACATTTTTATCAAGTTTAATATATGTTATTCTACTATCTTTTTCTTTATAAGATAAACATATATCATCATCTTCTTTCAAATGAGAGGCATCATTTACTATAATAATTTCTATATCTTTTAATGTTTGATTTATTACAGATTCTAAACAATGAACTAAATATTTGCTGCCAATATTATATACTGTGATAATTACAGATACTAAAGGACTATATTTTATTTCATTTTCATTTAAACTATATATTGGTACTTGATAGTTTAAACCTCTAGATATTAATATTTCTTTTCTTAAAGTATTAAAACTATTTTCAATTCTTTTGTCCATTTCTAATATTTTCAATCTTAATGGCTTAGTAACTATTTTTATACCTAATATAGTTATATAACAGTATATACCTTTATCTTTCTTTGAAAAAATAAACTCTAATATTTTTTTTATCATAATTAATAACCCTAATTTTTATTTAAGTTCAATAATAATAACTTACTCAACATATCAAGTATTTTTTATGCATATTTTTATTCCAAATAATGATATGTAAGAGTATCTTTGTCTTTTATTAATATTTATTTTTATTAAAAAAAGATTAACATTCATATTATTAATCTTTTTATGTAATTTTTTAATAAATTTAGAACTTCTTCCTAATGATATATGAAAATTTAAATATTTTTTATTAGTGAAAAAGTATTTAAATAAATTAATAACAGAAATAGAAGGTCCGTATTCTTCTAATTTTTCTGACTTTCCATCAATTTTAAAAGGTATAGAACCTATAAAATTAATTATTTCTTGATTAGTAACAAAATATAATAAATATTTTTGGTATTCTATAAAAAAGTTCAAATTTAATTCATCTAAATTGTTACTATCATTCATACAATATTCTTTTGCAAATATCTTTATTCCATCAATATAATCTTTATAACCAATATTATTTATAGCTTCTACTTCAGAATTTTCAAATATAGGAATTATTTTACCATTTGACATTTCATATCCTATAGTTTGACCATGTAATGCTCTTGCTAATATTTCTATTACTACATTTATATATGAAGCTTGATTAAAAAAATTATAAGTTTGTATATTGTGCTTTTCTGAATAAGGTGCTCTATATAATAAATAAATTTTAAATTTTTTATTTAAAACAGTTGCTAAATAATCTAAAGTTTCTCCTGTACCTCTTAAATCTACAAATGCAAAATTTTCATCAAAATTTATTTCTTGGTATAAATATTTTATAAGCAGATCATATTTTTCTTTATGTTTTTCTTTTAGGAATTCTATAAAAAGTTCATTTAAAAATAAATTTTCATAGAGTTCTTTTCTTATTGTATCATTTAATTTTTTATTAATATTTCTATATTTTTTTGGTAAGAATCTAAATAAATCTTTTTTTGATATTTGTAAAAAGCATACTAAATCATGTATAGTATGTGATTTCCCTAAAAATGATTGTGGTATTGGTACTCCGCCTACTACAGTTGGAATTTGCCATGCTTCTCTTGAGCCATATATATAGTAAGTTTTTAAATTTAGTTCTTTTGATTTTATTATTATATCTGCAATATTTTTTAATATAAATCCATCTCTTGCAATAAAATACAAACTTTTTATGTTATTTTTTATAGCACTTTCCAAAAGCCAATTAACATAAAAATATAGAACTGGTCCTCCTAAAGATATACCTAAATCTGTTTGAATATTTTTTTTATTGGATAATCTTAAGTTTCTATTCATACCAATAACTAATTGAACTAAACAGCTTTTATGGTAATGTTTTAATAATCTATTTTCAAATTCCATTAGTGGTTCAAATGCATACAATTCAGTATTTATTGATAACTCTTCTGCCATTTTTATGTCAGCATATTTATTATCACCTTTATGAATCCAATCTGTATATTCTATTTCTTCTTTTTCTTTTATTAATTTATATAAATTTCCAGTGAATTTAGCTTTTTGTACATCAGAAGAAACATATATTTTTATTTTTTCGAAAACATTACTATGTTTTAATAGCATATTACGTATTATATCTGTTGATAAATACATATCGCTTATTAATATAACTTTATTATTATTTTTTACCAATTCTTCTATTAGCTTTATATTATCATAAATTGGTACAGAATTTTCGTACTCTAATTTTATTTCTAGATCTATTAAAGTGTTTTTCTCTTTTTCTGATAAATTGTAATTATTAGCTATTAAATCATATATGGCAAATAATGTTATGTCCTCATTTTCTGCATTACAGAAATATTTTCTTAAATATCTTTCAGTCTCAATTCTTATATAATAAAAGTTGTTTTTTATATATTTATCTATATCATAAGATTTAAGCCTATCTTGCATAAGTAAGAATATGCCTAGAGGAGTGGCAGTTTTTCTTGTAATTAAAGTATCAAATATATCAAATGAATATAATTTATATACATTTTCTTTATTTATCATAGTTTGTTAATCCTATTAATTAAACTTATAAATAGTCCCTTTTAATAAGTTTATTAATTTTTTTAATTGGTATACACAAAACTATATTATTTATTGTATATTTATTCATTTATTTTCCTTGTTATTTTTATTGAGTTTATCATTTAACTCTAATATCATATATTCTAAATTATTAATCTTATTGTTCAATTCTAATAGAGTCGATTTTCTAGTTATTTTGATAAATTTAAATAATACAATTATATTATATTTTTGATAATTATATTTATAGATAAAAAATGATTTAATATATTTAAAATACCACTTTAACATTATATGGAAAACCGGCTTATTTAAAACATCATTTACCAATTTTTTTTGTTCATTTGAAAAATAAATATATCTAAAATTTTTATCGTTAGCTAATTCTTGGAAAATATCTTTTAATAATAATAAATATTTTTTTTTGTATTTTAATTGAATATTTTTATAAAATCCTATATTTGCTAAAATGGCATGGAAATAAAATTGTTCTTTTAAATTATCATATAATTGATATTTTTTTATAATTTCTTTTCCTCTTATAGTGTTAATAGCCATATGTAATAATTTTTGATTTTTTTGGCTAGTTGAAGAATTTTGACCATCTTCCATTCTGTAATGAATTAAATATTCTTTTACTATAGATATTGATTTTGCTTTACATAAAGCCTCCATAGCGAATGGAAAATCTTGATAGTATTCTTTTTCTATGAATTTGATATTTTTTATAAATTCTTTTTTGTATACAGCAGCCCAAACAGATGCATGAAAAAATAATAATTCAGGATATTCTGAAATATTAAATGTATTTTCAGGAGCATTATCTATTATATTTACAAATAAATTATTATTATATTCTGTATATTTTCTATTTTGTATGATATCATACGAATTATAATAATAAAATGCACATTTTGTAATATCAGTATTATTTTTTTTAGCATTATTATATAATAATTCATAAGCATTTGGTTCTACCCAATCATCTGTTTCAAGTATAGCAATATATTCTCCAGTTGCTTTTTCTATACCAATATTTACAGCTGTTCCATATCCTCCATTAGTTTTATGTATAGGTTTTACTCTCTCATCTTTAAGGGCATATTCATCCATAATTCTTCCGCAATTATCAGGACTGCCGTCATCTACAGGTATGATTTCTATGTCTTTTAGTGTTTGATTTATTACACTTTCTAAACATTGTCTAAAATATTTTTCTACATTGTATGTAGGCATAATAATAGAAACTTTAGGCATTAAATTTCTCCTTAAAAAAGGATAAAACTCTTTCTACAGCTAAATCCATATTGTAATATTTATAATCTCCAAGTCTACCTAAGAAATGTAAATTATTGATTTTTTTGGCTTCTTCCAAATACATATTGTATAATTTATTATTTTTATCATTTGAAATAGGATAATATCTTTCATTTTTACCAACTTCAAATGCTTCAGGATATTCTATAGAAATAGTTGTTTTATCACTTTTTTCATCTAAAAAATATTTATGTTCTATTATGCGTGTAAAATCATAGTCATTAGGATAGTTAGTTACAGCTGTATTTTGATAATATTCTTTATTTATAGTTTGAATATCAAATTTAAGACTTCTATACGATAATTCGCCAAATTTATAATTGAAATATTCATCTATAGCACCAGTATGAAATATGCAATTAAAATTGTAATTTTCTAAATCTTTATATTCAGTATTTAATTGAACTGTAATATTTTTATGATTTAATATATTATTTATTAAATTAGTATAACCATTTAAAGGTATTCCTTGGTATTTATCTTGGAAATATCTTACATCATTAGATATATAAATTGGTACGCGTGCTGTAACTGTAGGATCAATTTCTTCTGGTTTTAATCCCCATTGTTTTATAGTATAATTTTTAAAAATATTTTCATAAACATAATTACCAATAAATTTTAAATCTTTATCTTCACTATTTAAAAATTCTAATATAGGTACTTTTATGCCGTAACCATATTTATCTATAAGTTTTTTTTCTATTGTTGATGACATATTTGGAGAAAATAGCTCTCGTAAAGTTTTTAAAGTAAATGGTAATGAAACCTTATTTCCTTCTATAACAACATTAACTTTATTGTAAAAATAATTCCATTTTGTAAATTCAGAAATATAATCCCATACTTCTTTATTGTTTGTATGAAATATATGAGCACCATATTTATGAATAGTTATTCCGTTTTTATCCTTATAATCATAACAATTACCAGCTATATGATCTTTTTTGTCTATTACTAATACTTTTTTATTGAGTTTATTAGCTATTAGATTAGCGAGTACAGAACCTGAAATACCGGCTCCAACTATTAAATATTCATACATATTATTTTCCATCTTTTGATTTTAATTTTAGTGTTATTTTAAAAAATAATAACCTTATATACATTCTTCTATATTCATTATTTTTGGTTACATTTATTTTAAATACAGCTTGCGGATAATTTCTAATTCTAATAATCGATGTATATAACTTATATAATAAAGATATTAAAGAATATTTAAAAGAATTTCTTTCCCAAATACCTGAAGCATCTAATAAATTTAGATATAAGAAATTTAATATATTTAAATTTGATATATTAGAATTAAAATACTCTAAACTTTCTTTTGTGTATTTATCTTTATCTTCATTCAACAAATAGTTAAAATAACCGTCAAAGTTTTTAAATGGTTCTATAAAACTATATTTTAAATCCCTTATTATATATAATACCCAAGAAGATCTATATATATTCCAAACTTTTTTTTCTTTTAAAAAACTAACCACGGCATTGTAGGAAATATATAATTGTCTAAGATTGTTATTTAATTTATTAAAAGAAATAGTATTATTTTTTTTATTTTCTACTATAGCTGTAACAGCATTTGGGTTGTCTTGGTAATAATAATAAAATATGTCAGAAACACTTCTATAATTTTTTGTGTGAAATAATATGAATAAATTTAATATCCAATCATCAGCAACACTAATATGTTCTCTAGGCATATATTTAGCACCATTAATTGCTATATCTCTTTTGAATACCCTACACCACAATGTTCTTTTTTGTGCATCATTGAAAAACATTTTATCAAATGCAATTCTTTTACCATATAATTTAGAATCTTCTGGTATATGAAAACTATATTCCCAAGTTTTTTCGTCATCAGCATATACGCCATTAAAATATAATGCATCAAAATTTCTTTTTAAATATTTAAATATTTTATCATAACTGTCATCTACAATCCAATCATCACTATCTACAAAATGTACATATTTTCCAGTAGCATAAGATAATCCATTAATTCTGGTCCAAGCACTGCCTAAATTCTGCTCGTTTTTTATATATATTATTTTATTATTATTATATTGTTTTATAATTTCTTCACAATTTCCTGGTGAACAATCATTAACTATAATTATTTCAAAATTTTGAAATTTTTGATTTATTATACTATTAATACATCTGTTAAGATATTTTTCTGTATTATATACAGGAATAATTATTGAAATAAAAACAGATGGGGATTTTTTTTTAGAAGCATCTAATCTATATAGTATATTATCAAAAATATTATTCAAAATACTACCTCAATAAACTAAATAGTAAAAAATATATAATTCTACTATTATATAGTATGAAAATAAAATGTCAATATGGTATCAAATATTACTTTTACTAAATAATAATTCGTATTAATTGATTTTTTATATTAAAAATAATGCGTAATTTATAGTTTTTATCACAATAAATAAAAAAATAAGCTTTAAAATTTAAAATAAGATACTTCATTAACTATATTTTCTGTTTTTTCAAGTATATTATTACTTTCATTTGCCCCTTGTTCAGCTATATTTGAATTTGTATAATTAATATTATTAAGTTCAGTAACAGCAGTATTTATTTTTGACATACTTTCTTCTTCATCTTTTATAGATTGTAATATAGATACTAATATATCAGACATTTCATTTGCAAAAGTTTCTATTTCTTCCAATGCTTTAGAAGATTCTCTTACTGTAGTTTCTCCTACTTCTATTTTTTTTATAGTTTCACTTACTATAGTACTTATATCTTTTGCTGCACTGCTTACATTAGTAGATAGATTCCTTACTTCTGAAGCAACCACTGCAAATCCTTTACCTTGATCACCAGCCCGTGCAGCCTCAACTGAAGCATTGAGAGCTAATATATTTGTTTGAAAAGCTATTGATTCTATTATAGAAGTAATATTTGCTATTTTTTTACTATATTCAG
Source organism: uncultured Brachyspira sp. (assembly GCF_944390845.1). Taxonomy (GTDB): domain Bacteria; phylum Spirochaetota; class Brachyspiria; order Brachyspirales; family Brachyspiraceae; genus Brachyspira; species Brachyspira pulli. Next base: position 51,574 of record NZ_CALXRM010000001.1, on the reverse strand, counting down.
ATACTTCTATAACATTTTTAGCAGTATCTTTTATAGCATTTACTCCTCTTATTGTTGATTCCAACATATTATCACTTGTTTTTTTAGCATTGTCTGTATTAACTACTGTATCTTTTATAGATGAGAATACAAATTCTATTGAGCTTGTTAATTCTTCTAATGAAGAAGATTGTACAGAAACTCTTTGTGATAAATTTTTATTTCCATTATTTATTATTTCCATAGAACTATTAATGCCGTTAATTTCATTTTTTAAGTTATGAATAATGCTGCCTAATTTGTTTTGCATCATTTTCATTGCCCTAACTAGAGTTCCAGTTTCATTCTTTTTTTCTAATTCTTTTTTATTAAATGAGGCATTGAAATTTCCTTCAGACATAGATTCTACAATTTTTATTGTATTGTTTAAAGTGTTTGATATAGGTTTTGCTATTATTGTAACAAGTATTGACTCCATTAATATTAACATTATAAATCCTACTATCATAACAATAATAAGTCTAAGAACATTCCATTCTAAAATATCTATATTAGCTTCTACTATTAAATACCATGGAGTATTTTTTATGTTTGTACTCATATATAATTTTTTATTTTTTATAAATGCAAATGAATCGCTTCCTAAGATATCATTTTTATGGTCTGAAAATATTGCATTATTAAATATATTTTCTTTTAAAATAGCATTTTGATTTTTATGATAAAAATAAATTCCTTCTCCATTTATTAAACTTATATTATAATTGTATATCATTGCATTGGATAAAGTATCATTTGCAAGTTCATTAAATATTATATCTACACCTAATATTCCTCGCACTGTGTTATCAGAATTATAAATCGCTTTACTGAATGCTATGGCTAATGATTCTGTAACAACATCAATATATGGATTTGATATAAATATATTTGTAGTTTCTAGTGCTTTTATAAACCATTCTCTTGTAGTTTGATCATAATCTGATGGCAAAGGTGCACTATTAAACATTACTCCTCCATCTTTATATGGAACAGTTGTTGCAAAATATATATTTGCTATATCATTATCTCTTCTAACTATATTTGACATTATAGTAGGGAAATTATTTGTATAATATTCTGCTTCCAAATATGAAGAAAATATTTCCATTTGTTTCTTTATTGCATACATATTGTTGTCTAATGTATTGGATAATAATTTTGCATTATCTTTAGACATAGCAATAAAATCATTTTTATATTTTGGTATATATAAAGACAAAACTGCTATAAATATAACCATTATACAAATTGTATAAGGTATTATGAAGCTTAAAATAAGTTTATTTTTTTTGTATAAATTAATCATAAAAAATCCTTTGGCTGATTATATTATTAATGGAAAATAAAGAAACTGAGGACAATAACTGGAAATAATAATAATATGTATTAATATCCATATTTTTAGTATACTACAATAACTTTATTTGTCAATGATTATAATAAAATTTTTTTTATAATTGTTAATAATATTTTTATTGTTAATAGAAGTTAAAACTTGTTATATTTATATTTTTATATTAGAATAGTCAAAATGCAGTTTTATATAAAAATTGGAGCTTGAATAATGAATAATATTAAAGAAAAATTAAAAGAACTTATAAAAGAACAATATTTAATAATAGATGGTGCAACAGGTACAGAACTTCAAAAGAAAGAAATTAAAAAAGAATCTTGGATTATAAATGGAAATAATATAGAAGGTTGTAATGAAATACTGAATATAACTGCTCCAAATATAATGAAAGAAATACATATAGATTATTTGAATGCTAATGCAAATATAACAAAGACAAACAGTTTCGGAGCTATACCTTGGGTTTTAAGTGAATATGACATTGCAGATAAAACTTATGAACTAGCTAAAAGTGCTGCATTAATAGCTAATGAGGCAAGAGAAGAATATTTAAAAAATCCTAATTTAAAAGGAGATTTAAATAGAGATATATTTATTGCCGGCAGTTTAGGACCTGGAGTAAAACTTCCTAGTTTAGGACAAATTAGTTTTGATGAAATGTACAATGGATATACAGAAGCTGCAAGAGGATTAATAGATGGAGGTATTGATATAATACTTCTTGAAACTGCACAAGATGTTTTGCAATTAAAAGCTGCAATACTAGCGGTTAATGATACTGCTAAAAAACTTAATAAAGAAATTCCAATAATGGTATCTGTTACTATAGAAAAAGAAGGTACTATGCTTTTAGGTACAGATATAGAAACAGCATATACTATACTTTCAAATTTGGATATATTTTCTATTGGTATGAATTGCGGTACTGGTCCGGATATGGCAATGCGTCATATAAAAAGGCTTTCAGAAATATCATGTCTTCCTATATCGATACATAGTAATGCAGGACTTCCAGAAAATAGAGGCGGAAAAGCATATTATAGTATGACACCTGAAGAGTTTGCAAATATTAATAGTAAGTTTTTTGAATTAGACGGACTTGCATTTATAGGAGGATGCTGCGGCACTACTCCACTCCATATAAAGGCTTTGGCTGATAAAGTAAAAGGTATAAAACCTAAAAAGCCTATATTAGATAAACAAAGACCTTATATAGCAAGTTTATTTAATGTTGTAAGCATAAAACAAAATCCAGCACCATTAATGATTGGTGAAAGAAGTAATGCTACAGGAAGTAAAATATTTAGAGAACTTATGATTGCGGGCGATATGGACGGAATGCTTGATGTTGGTATAAAACAGGTAAAAGCAGGAAGTCATGCAATAGATGTTAATGCTGCTTGGGCTGGACGCGATGAAGTAGAAGATATTACAAAAATTATTTCTGCTTATGTTAAACAAATTTCTTTGCCTTTAGTTATAGATGCAATAAAGCCTAATGTTATAGAAGCTGCTTTAAAAGTGTATGGCGGAAAGCCAATAATAAACTCTGCTAATATGGAGCAAGGTGAAGAAAAATTTGATACTATATGTTCATTGGCTAAAAGATATGGTGCATCCATTATGCTTCTTACAATAGATGAAAAATCAATGGCATTTACTTGCGAAGATAAATTAAGAATGGCTGAAAGAATGTATGATCGTGCTGTTAATGTTCATAAGATACTGCCTCATGATATAATATTCGACCCTCTTACATTTACGCTTGCAAGCGGTGATGAAAAAAGCTTTTTAGCAGGAGTTGAAACTTTAAATGCTATTAAAGAATTATCAAAAAAATATCCTGAATGTTCTATAAGTTTGGGTGTATCAAATATATCTTTTGGACTTAAAGAAGAAGCAAGAAAGATAATGAATTCAGTATTTTTGTATGAAGCTATTAATCATGGCCTTACTACTGCAATTGTTAATGTAGCTCAAATACTTCCTCTTTCAAAGATAGATGAAAAAGAAATAGAGTTAGCAAGAGAATTAATTTACAATAAAAGTAATACTAAAGAACCTTTAATAAATTATATAAATCATTTCTCTGATAAAAAAGAAAAAAAAGAACTTAATAAAGAAGAAAATATCAAAAAGCCTATAAGGGAAGCTATAAGAGATGCTATGCTTGATGGTGAATGGAAAGATATGCAAAACTTACTTAATGAAGTGAAAGAAAATAGCGAAGAGTTTGGAGGAGAAAAGAAATTTGCACAGGCTATAATTGATGAAATACTTCTTCCTACTATGGCTGATATTGGTGTAAAATTTGGTGAAGGTACTATACAGCTTCCTTTCGTTTTAGGTTCTGCTGAAGTAATGAAGAAAAGTGTTGACTTCTTATCTGAATTTTTAGAGAAGAAAAAACAAGAAAAAACTGCTAAAATAATACTTGGTACTGTGGCAGGAGATGTGCATGATGTTGGTAAAAATTTAGTTGAAATCATCATAAAAAATAATGGATTTGAAACTGTTAATATTGGTACTAAAGTTCCTATAGAAAAATTTTTAGAGGCCTATCATGAACATAATGCAGATTGTATAGGAATGTCTGGGCTTTTAGTAAAATCTACTGAAGTGATGAAAGATAATCTTGCATATATAAGAGAAAAAGGTTTAAAAATACCTATTATACTTGGAGGAGCTGCACTTACAAAAGAGTTTGTAGAAAATGATTGTAAAAAAGTTTATGGAGATACTGCTAAAATATTTTACTGTAAAGATGGATTTGATGATATTTTAGCAATAAAAGAGATAATAGCTGACAGAGATAAAGAAAATAATAATTAAAGGACACTAACAGCAATGCCTGAAATAAATCATAAAAATCATGAACATTATATAAATAAACCTCCATTCTATGGAAGAAAAGTTTTTGAGTTCAACAAACAAATAGAAAAAGAAGCTTTTGATATGATTAACAAAGTACGTCTTTTTAGAGCAGGTTTCGGATATTCTACAAAGAATCAAGATATGGAAAAGTATAATGAAATGATTAAAACTAAAGTAGAACCTAAATACGAAGAAATGAAAAGTAATATCATAGAAAATAATTTAATTGAACCTGTAATGATTTATGGTTTTTATAAGACTATTACAGAAAATGATAAATTATACATATATAATGTAGATTTTGAAACTAATGAATTAAAGAATGAAAAAATAGAAATTCCTTTGGAGCGTATGGAAAAAGAACCTTATAATTCTATAGTAGATTTTTTTGATAAAGAAGAAGATACTATAGGTTTTACTTTAGTAAGCCTTGGAACAAAGTTTCATCAATTTTTAAAAAGTTTATATGATAATGATGAATATAAAGAATATTATTTCTATAATGCATTAGGAACACATATTATAGAAAATTATGTTGATATACTTCAAACTTATATGGAAAATTTGCTTAATTTAAAAAATAATGGTAAAAGAAAACATGTAGGCTGCAGATATTCTTTCGGATATAAAGCACTTTCAAATATGTACGGCAACAGAATTATTTTTGACCAATTAAAGCCAGGAGAATTCAATGTTATACTTACAGAAAGCTATATGATGGATCCTGAACTTAGTACATGTGCTATAATCTCATTTTGTGAAGATGCTTACTATTTTGCTAATTGATTTATTTTATATTTTTTAATAAGCTAACAACAAAATCATAATTATTCATACTCATAATATGCATTTTCTTATGAATTTTGACCATATCATTAAATAAATTAGTTGATAATTCTACTGCAACTTTTTTCTCTTCCTCAGGAGATTTATCGCTAGCCTCTTTTAATTTATTTAACCAAGTTTCTGGAATATAAGCACCTGGAAGTTTATAATATATAAAATATGCAGTTTTATAAGTAAGTATTGGAAAGAATCCAGGTACTAATACAGGTTTTTCTTTTAAAGGAAGTTCATCTATCCACTTTAATAATAACTCCAATCTTTCGGCTTCATATATAGGCTGAGTAAATATTGCTTTAACACCGGAATTAGCTTTTTTAGCAAGTCTTACTTTTAATGTATCATTATTTTTTGCATAACTGTTAATAACGCAGAATGGATATATTGGTTTTAACGGCTCTTTGAAAATAAATTCACCTAAACTTTTTCCTTTATTTAAATCTTTTATTATACTTATAAGTAATTCTGAATTTCCTTCAAATACAGCTTTTGCTTGTTTTTGATTGCCATTAGCTATAGCATCACCAGTAACAGCAAGCACCATTCTTATATCAAAATAATTAGCTCCTATTAAATCATTTTGTAAAGCTATTGAGTTTTTATCTCTCATTGTCTGAGTGGCAATGAAAGGTTTATTATTGTTTAATCTTTGCTGTAATTGCAATGCGGCAAGTATTGAAGATATTTTTAAATTAGCAAATGGTGAATCAGTAACCACAAATGCATTTATATAATCTGATATATTTGAATCATTTATTTTTTCTTCTATGTATCCTAAATCATATTTTGCTTGAGGTGATATTTCTAATGTAAATGTATATTCATCATTGTTTTCTAAAGTATTTATAAAGTTTTCTACATTATTATTCATAATTAATATTCCTAACATTATGTTTATTCATACTATAGTACTAAATAAATTAAAAAAGTCAAATAAAAAAAACATATTGCGGTTATAAATAAAAAGTTATATACTCTTTTAAAAATTGCTAATATAAAGAAGGTATTATGGATTGTGAGGTAAAGTCAAAGGAAACAGAAAAACAAGATAGAAAATTTAAACAATTAACGGAATCTAATGTGGAAGCTTTAGTTATAAAAATGGGGATACCAACTATAATTAGTATGCTTACAACATCATTCTATAATATGGCAGATACTTTTTTTGTAAGTAAAATTAATACTCAATCAACTGCTGCAGTAGGAATAGTATTTTCTATGATGGCAATAATACAAGCAATAGGATTTTTCTTCGGACATGGATCAGGTAATTATATTTCATTAAAACTTGGGGCAAAAGAAACAGAAGAAGCTTCAAAAATGGCAGCTACTGGATTTTTATCAGCAATGATAGTAGGTTTTATTATTCTTGTTTGCGGAATTATTTTTATTAAGCCTTTAGCATACATGTTAGGTTCAACAGAAACTATATTACCCTATTCTATTAGTTATATGAAATATATTTTAATAGGTGCTCCATATATGACAGCTTCACTTGTACTTAATAATCAATTAAGACTTCAAGGAAATGCAGTATTTGCAATGATAGGGTTAATAACAGGAGCAATTTTAAATATTGTATTAGACCCTATATTAATATTTCATTTTGATATGGGTGTAAAAGGTGCAGCTATAGGAACTATAATAAGTCAATTTGTTGGATTTTGTATACTTTTGGTAGGTACTAATGTATGGGGAACTTTGCCAATAAATATAAGAGATTTTTCACCAAGTTTGCAAAAATATAAAGCTATCGTGATAGGCGGGCTTCCAAGTCTTTGCAGACAGAGTATATCAAGTTTTTCTACAGCATTTTTAAATACTGCTTCTGCTCCATTTGGCGATGCTGCAATAGCTGCTATGTCTATAGTTAATAGAGTTGCTATGTTTGCCAATTCCGCTATTATCGGTTTTGGACAAGGTTTTCAGCCAGTATGCGGATTCAATTATGGAGCTAAAAAATATTCAAGAGTTATAGATGCTTTTTATTTTTGTGTAAAAATTTCAACATTTGTTTTATTAATATTAGCTATTATAATATATATTTATTCATCACAGATAGTTCATTTATTTAATGATAAAGATATAACTTTACTTGATGTAGCCAATAGAGCATTAAGATATCAGGCATTGAGTTTACCTTTATGGGGGATTATAACTTTATCAAGTATGATGCTTCAAACTACTAGAAAAACTATAAGAGCTTCTATTTTAGCTATAGCTAAACAGGGTATATTTCTTGTACCTATAATTTATATATTTCCAAAATTATTAGGAATAACAGGTATAGAAATTGCTCAGCCTTTTGCTGATTTATTAACATTTATATTAGCTTTGCCTCTTGGTTATAGTATGATAAAAGAAATGAAATTGGAAATTAATAAAGTTTGATATAATCTACCTATATATAAAATTAATACTTGCAGTTTTCCATTATAGGTATATAATATATATCATGGAAATAAAAGATTCTACAAGAAGTGCTTTGGTTAGAAAAGGAAATGAACTTTTTAATCAAAAAGATATAGAAGGTGCTTATAGATGTTATCTTACTGCTTCCTATTTTGGCGGTATAGAAAAAGTAGCTGATTATTATAATTTTGAAAAGAAAAATATAATAAAAGCTATGCAGTTGTATAGACTTATAATTAAAGAAGATTCAAATCTTGGCGGAAATGTAAGAGCTAAACAGAAATTGGATAAATTGTCAGAATCTATTGTTAAAGTTTTGAGAAAATGGTTGAAAGAAGATGAAACTTTTAATCAAAATAAAAACAATGACAAATTAGAATTAGATAGCAAAAATGTATTTCTTCCAAATAATTATAAAAAAAATAGCTTGGAAGATATTTTGAAAGCTAAAGAAGAATTAGATAAAAATACTAATACTGTAAATACTCAAAAAAGTCTTAATGAACTTCCGAATATAAAAAAACCTGTGTTTGAACAAATATATACGAACAAACAAAGTAAAAAATAAATGATAAGTAAAATAGGAGTTATTATTATGGAAAAAAATGTAGTTGAAATTGAAAATGCTCTTGCTTCATTATCATCAAAATTTTCTAAAAATGATACTTTAGTGATAATATTAGCGGCTGGTCATGGCAAAAGAATAAGAAGCTCTACATCTAAAATGCTTCATACTATATGGGGAGTGCCAAGTATAGAAAGAGTCAGACTAGCTGTGAAAAATGGTATGCCTAAAACTAATATTACTATAGTAGTTGGTATAAAGGCGTTAGATGTTGCTAATGCAGTGGGCAAGCAATCTAATACTAATTTTGCTTATCAGGAAGAACAAAGAGGAACAGGTCATGCTGTTAAAGTAGGACTTGAAAAGAGCGATTTAAAGAATATCAAGTATTGTTATGTAATATATGCTGATATGGGACTTATAGATTCTGAAACTATGAAGGAATTTCATGAAGAATTTTTGAAGTCTAAAACAGATATGATAGTTATGACTGCTATGTATGATGGTCCTAAAGGCAGTAACTATTATGGAAGAATACTCAGAAGCAGAGGATTAACTTCTGATGGAAATAAAAGTAAATACAGACAAGGTTCTCAAGGTAATGTTGTTGGTGTTATTGAATATAAAGATATTCTAGCAATGAAAGACGAAGAAAAACTTTATAAAATCTATAAAGATGAAAAATTTTCTTATGAAAAAGATGAATTGTTAGACAATTTTAATGAATATGTTGCTGGAATATATGGTTTCAAAATGAAGCCTTTAGAAGAATTGATACAAAAATTAGAAGCTAATAATGCACAAAATGAGCTTTATTTAACTGATTTAATAGAAATTTTTATTAATAATAATTTAACTATTTCTACTTATATGCCTAAAGACAATAGAGTTGTTTTAGGATTTAATGATAAAACAGTTCTAAAAGAAATGGAATCTATAGCAAGATCAAATGTTTATAATAAACTAAAAAATATAATTACTATATATGATGCTGAAGATTTCTTTATTGATGATTCTGTAGTAGAACAAATATTAGAAAGAGATAAAGATGAAAAACCTCTTGATATATATGTTGGAAAAGGTGCTTATATTGGAAAAGGTGTTACCCTTAATTATGGTGTAACAATATCTCATGGTGCTAAAATAGAGGGAAATGTACATCTTGGCGAAAATGCTTATATAGGAGATAATGTTTTTCTTTCTTGTTTAGAAAATCAGAAACTTATATTAGATAATAATGTTCATATTTATTCTGGCGATCAAATTAAGGGAAATGTTCATATAGGTGAGAATACAACATTGGAAAGAGGTGTTAATGTTACAGGAAGCAATAATCACCCTGTAAAAATAGGTTCTAATGTATTGATTAAAGGTGTAAGTTATTTATATGGATCTATTGTTGATGATAATGCTTATATAGAACATTGTATATTTTACTACTCTCATATTAAAGCATTGCTTGATGAAAAAGGTAATGTAATAAAATGCAGATTTATAAGACCAAAAGAAGAAGGTGTTGAATCGGTAGAAAAAATAGAAGATGGTAAAAAATCTAAGAAAAAGTAGTTTATTAATTGTTACTGCCCTAGTTTTTTTATATGCTAATTTAACAGGACAATATCAAAAAGAAGTAAAAAAAGATGCTCCCCCACTCACAGAGCATTATGTAAGAATGAGCGGATTTGAATCGCTTTCTACTTGGAGTATTGCATCTTTAAGAAAAGAACCGTATATTAGTGAATTATTTGTAGATGGCTATAATAATGTACATTTTGCATATTATGATGATTTACTTAATACTGCTGTATATGTTACAGGAAAAGAAGGTAAATTTACCAGAACTATATTAGACAATGATAGAGCTTTGGGAAATTTAATAAGCATTACAACAAATAATAGCAATATTCATATAGCATATAATAAAGAAAATAAAATACTATATGTCAATAATAATGCCGGCTATTTTAATAATTATGCTATGGATTTAAGGCAAAATAGAAAAATAGTTGATTTGCAATTGGTTATGTCAGCATTTTATTATCCAACATTATTTTTTATAGATAATAGAGGTACTTTATCTGTAACAAGATTCTATAGAGATAATTTTTTCTCTGATTTTGTTTATACCAATAATCCTGTTGATAGTTTTTTTGCTGTAGGTGAAAAGGACGGATATGCTCTTTATATGCATGAATATAAAACAGGAAACATTTTTTACGGTTCAAGAAAAACTAATACAGCATTCAAATTTTTTGATAATAGAGCTATTGTGACAAATGCAGGCATGTATTCTATAACTCATGAGGCCCATAATAGATTTAATATAGTATATTTAACCAAAGATAATCAGCAAACTATAAATTATACAAGGTTTTATGATGGTGTATTTACAAATGGAGTTATAACAACAGAAAATACTAATATAATTTCATTAGAATCAGCATTAAATTATGCAGCACAGATGATGGTTTTATATGCTAAAGAAGATGGTAATAAGTATTTATTTATGGACGATAGAATAATAGATTTATCTGTTTTAGGACCTAGCAGCGGTAATATGAGATTAATAGCTGCACAATATCCGTATTTGTATATAATATATTATAATACAGTCTTTAGTGAATTAAGAATGACGAAATTCAATATAAGTGATATTGAAAAATTGAAATAAGTCGATAATAAATTTGACATTTTTTTATTTTAAATGTTTATTAGATTAACTATAAAGTAGGAATTTTTATGAGTGATGAACAACCAAAAATATCGTTTATAGAGAAAAATCCAAGAACTTGCCCAGTATGTAATTCTGAGTTCTATCATGAGATGCTTCTTACAGGCGGAGGAAGATTAATAGCAGGTAAGTTGAGAGATGATTTAAGAAGAACTTATGAAAAAAGTAAAAAATATGGTGTGGTTTATCCATTGATATATGTAGTTGTAGTTTGTCCTAATTGTTTATATGCCGCTTTTCAAGAGGATTTTCAATTAATAGATCATAAGAAAAAAGAGGAAGCAGCAGATGGGGCAAAATTAAGAGCTAAATACATGCATGAATTTTTTGGTAATGATATAGATTTTAAAAGGCATAGAACATTGATGGAAGGTGCAGCAAGCTATTTTCTAGCTTTAGATGGTTATCGTTATCATGGTAAAGATACTGCTCCTACTTTAAAGAAAGCGTTATGTGCTTTAAGACTTAGTTGGACGCTTGAGGATTTAGCAAATGTTTATCCTAATGAAAATTATGATAGATTAATACCATTCTTCCAATATAAAGCCAGTGAACTATATTCAGCTTCTATAGAATGTATGCAAAATGGTAAAGAAAATTTTGAAAAGATTAAATCATTTGGACCTGATATAGATAACAATTTTGGTTATGAAGGTATGTTATATATGGCAGCTTTGCTTGGTATGGATGCTTCAAAATTTATTCCGGATCCTAAAGTAAAAGCTGAAACATTGGTACAGGCTAAAAGAAAAATAAGTAAAATATTTGGTTCTGGTAAAAGCAGCAAATCAAAACCTTCTGCTTTATTAGAAAAAATTAAAGAATTACATAATGCTATAACCGATGAATTAAATGAACTTAATCAAGAATATGGTATAGATGTGAATTAATGAAAAAATTAAATAGCTATTTATTAAAAGAGTTCCTATCTTTTTTCTTTGGATCTTTGTTATTGTTTGTTGTGCTTGTTACTATAGCAGATTTAAGCGGCAGGCTATCTTTTTATACTCAGCATCCAGAGTTTCTTAATTATTTCATTGTCTATCACCTAGCTAGGGCACCGCATAATACTTATTATATATTCCCTGTTGCTTTAATGTTTTCATCAACCTATGTTTTAGGAACATTTGTTAAAAATAAAGAGATGCTTGCTATAGAAAATTCAGGTATTAGTTTATTTCAATTTTCAAAACCTATGTTTCTAATAGTTATTTTATTATGTCTTTTATTAGTATTATTTTGGGAATTTGTAGCAGCACCTTTAAATAAAGTATCATTTGCTGCTAATGATGCTATGCGTGGTAATAAAAAAGCTTCTAAAAGTGGTCCATGGCAGCTTTTTGGCGGAAATAACTACTTATATTTTATAGAAACTTATTTCTACAAAGAACAATACATGACAAATACTATAATATTAAATATGAATGAAGACGGATCAATTAAATTTAGAATATCTAGTCCTTATATACAATGGAATGATAATGATAAAAAATGGTATGTGCAAAATGGTATATTGACTACATTTAGTGATAATAAAGAAATAGGTATTCAAATACTTAATAATTATCAATTAGATGTTTTGGAAAGACCTGAACATTTTTATGGAAGACCTCCATTAGATTCTATGAGTTTGAGTGAAGAGGCTCATATTATAAAACTTCAAAAAGAAGTTAATATGAATACTTCAAAATTAGAGACAGATTTGCATTACAGAATATCATATTGTTTTTCCGGATTTATTATTGTATTACTTGCTTCATTATTTTCTAAATTTTCAACCCAAAGTGTATTAGTTGTAAGTTTAGTTATGGTTATAATAGTTGCATTGCTTTATTATTCTATTCTTATGGTATTTAGATCTATGGGTGAGGCAGGTAATATGAATCCTTTTATTGCAGCATGGATGCCAAATATCATATTTGCAATACTTTGTATATTGGCATTTAAGAAATTCCATTAATTAATTTAATAAATTGTGTAAATATTAATTTAATTCTTTTTCCATTATGACAGCATTAAATTGATTATCATAGTATTTTTTTCTGACGGCTATTTTTTTAAATCCATTATTAAGATAAAAATCTTTAGCTTTTGTATTATTTTCATGTAAATCTAATTTAATGCTGCTTACATTATTATTCTTTGCATCTTTAAATAAGTATGATAATAACTTTTTTCCGTATCCTTTATCATTTGGATAAGTAGCTATGAATATTATATCTGCATCTGGAGATAATAAAAAATATATTAAAAATCCAACTATTATATTTTCATTTTTGATTATTATAACTTTATGATATTCATCTTCTATGTACTGTTTTATATAATCTTTAGATAAATGTATATATTCGCTTTTTGAAGCTATAAAGAGAATAGAATCTATTATATTATTATCAATGCTATTTACTATTTCTATATTTTCCATAATAAATTTAAAAAATAAAATGAATAAGAAAGCATAATACTTATCTTATTCATTTTATAAATTGATATGTTATATTTATTATAATTTACTATTTATTTCATTGAATAATTCTTGTTTTTTATTTTTCACATATTCAATTATTTCTTCAACTTTAATTTCAATGCTTTCAGATGAACTTCTAAGTTTGAATTCAACTACTCCACGCTGAAGAGATTTTTTACCAACCATTATTCTCATAGGTATTCCTATTAAATCACAGTCATTAAGTTTAACACCTAATCTTTCTTTTCTGTCATCAAACATAGTTTCTACACCTAAAGAATTGAGAGCATTATATATTTCTTCTGCTTTTTGGAATGATTCTTCTCCTTCTTTATCAATAGCTACAACTATAGCCTCATAAGGAGCAACACTTATAGGGAATATTATACCTTTATCATCATAGTTTTGTTCTATAACAGAAGCTAAAGCTCTATTAACTCCAATACCATAACAACCCATTATAGGAGTTATTTCTTTATTATTTTCATCTAATACTTTGAAATTAAATGCTTCGGTATATTTATCACCAAGTTTGAAAATATGTCCTAACTCTAAACCTTTTTTCTGATACAATTTTTCTCCGCATTGAGGACATTTATCTCCTTCTTTAGCTACTCTGAAATCACCCCATACATCAATATTAAAATCTCTTGTTATATTAACATTTTTGATATGAGTATCATCTTTATTTCCGCCTACTATTGCATCAGCTACTGATTTAATAGAGTTATCAGCAAATATTCTTATTTTCTTCTTTAATCCTATAGGAGAAGCAAAACCTACCCTAGCACCTGTAACTTCTTTTACAGTTTCTTCATCAGCAAGTTCTAAATCAAGTCCGCCTAATGCATTAGATAATTTAGTTTCATTAATTTCTAAATCTCCTCTTATAGCTACCAATATAACTTCGCCTTCTTCAGTTTTGTATATTATACTTTTTATAAAATTGTCTGAAGTTGTATTAAAGAATTTTTCTAAATCATTAATTGTTTTTATATCAGGAGTATGAACTTCTTCTAATGCTTTATCTGTGTAAGCTTTAGCAGCTTCATCTTCTTTTACATTAGCTTTTTCAACATTAGCTCTGTAATTACATTTAGAACAGAAAATAATAGTTTCCTCACCTACTTCGCTCAAAACCATAAATTCTTCGCTGCCTTCACCGCCCATTGCACCGCTGTCAGCTTTTACACTAACTGTATCAAGTCCCATTCTTTTGAATATTCTCGTATATGCTCCGCTCATATCATTATAAGTTTTATCAAGACATTCTTTAGTAATATGAAATGAATAAGCATCTTTCATTGTAAATTCTTTAGAACGTATAACTCCGAATCTAGGACGTATTTCATCTCTGAATTTAGTATGTATTTGATATAAAGTTAATGGAAAATCTTTATATGATTGTATTTCATTTTGTGCTGTTATAGTGAAAGCTTCTTCATGAGTAGGTCCCATTGCCATATCAACATCATTTCTGTCTTTTAATCTGAATAATTCTTTTTTGAATCTTTCCCATCTTCCTGAAGGAGTCAATAATTCCTTTGAAACAAGTATGGGCATTATGCATTCATTAGAACCTATAGCATCCATTTCTTCACGTATAATATTAGATATTTTGTTTAATACTCTAACCCCAAGAGGTAAATAAGAATAAAGTCCATTAGATATTTTTCTTGCAAGTGCAGCTCTCAACATCAATTTATTTGAAGCTATTATAGCATCGCTAGGAGCTTCTTTTAAAGTAGGCATAAATAGTTTCGATAAACGCATAATATTTCCTTAAAATATTTTTTAATAATGATATATTATAAAGTAAAAATTATCAATTACAACAAATTTTTATTTTATTTATTAATCATAGAATCTATTATCCATCTAGTTTCTTTTCTGATTTCACTGTCCATATTGATAATATTATCAACAGAAAGAGGTATATTTATTTTTCTGTCGCATACTTTTGTTACAATGTCAAATATATCAGTAAAACCTATTTTCTTTTCTAAGAATGAATACACGCATATTTCATTAGCTGCATTCAAAACACAAGGATAAAGTCCTCCTTTCTTTCCGCATTCATAAGCTAATTTTAACATTACGAATTTATCAAAATCCATCTTATAAAAATTGATTTCAGAATGTTCATACAATTTTAGTTTTTCAAAAGGAGTATTTCTTATTTCAGGATAAGTTAATGCATGCTGTATAGGAAGACGCATATCATTTTTACCAATTTGGGCATATATTTCGCCATCAACAAATTCTACCATAGAATGTATTAAACTTTGAGGGTGAATTATAGTTTCTATTTTATCATAATCTAAATTAAATAAATGATGTGCTTCTATAACTTCAAAGCCTTTATTCATCATAGTTGCACTATCAATAGTTATTTTACTTCCCATAGCCCAAGTTGGGTGTTTTAAAGCCATTTCAACAGTGACATTTTTTAATTCTTCTTTAGGCGTTCTAAAGAAAGGTCCGCCTGAAGCTGTTATTATTACTTTAGATAATGATTCCTTTTTAAAATGATTGAGTATTTGGAATATTGCAGAATGTTCACTGTCTATAGGTATCAATTTGGCATTATGTTTTATTAATAATTCATTAATTATATCTCCGCCTACAACTAATGTTTCTTTATTTGCTAATGCTGCAGTTTTGCCTTTTTTTATAGCTTCTATTGTAGGTAGAAATCCTGCATATCCTGTAAGGGCATTTACCAATATATCAAAATCTGTATTTTTAACAAAATCAGCAATGCTTCCATCATAAATATTTATATTATCTGTACAATCATAATCTTTAAAAATATTAGCAGCACTTTTATCCGATATGTTAACAGTTTTAGGTTTAAACTCTATACATAAAGTTCTTAATACATCTATTTTACTATTTGTAGACATTCCTACTATTTCAAAATCATTGCAAAACTCTCTAACAACTGAACAAGTGTTAGTACCAATAGAGCCAGTAGCTCCCAACAAAAGAATTCTTTTTTTCATATATAAACCAACTTTATTATAATTTTTTGTACTTATAATAAGGTGATTTTTTAATTATTTCAATTTGTTTAGGTTAAAAAATATATAATAATGAAAATAAAAAATATTTCTTTACAAATCGTACATTTATAAATTTTATAATAGTATTTATAAAATTAAAAAAATTATTTTTATATATTTATAAATTAACCGATAATGTTTCAGAATAAGTATAACTAAACATAACTATTGAAATTTATCATTAATTATATATAATACTTATTCAAATTAATTTAAAATTTTATAAAAAATGGATTATTATTAGATGTCAAATAAAAAGTTTAATTTAAGAATTCTTACAATCGCTTCTTGGGTATTATTATTTTTTGCTTGGATTTTCTTTTATGCTGTTACTCAAACACCGACAACCGTGTTTTGGGTAGTTTTAGCAATATCTTCTATTATAACTCTTATTACTTTAATAGTAGATAGGAAACATATTATATCTCTATTAAAGATGCGTTTTGTACATAAGGCTTTTTTTGGAATATTATCTTTAATAATAATTTTGGCAATACTTGTTGGTTTGTACATTATAAGTATAAACTTCCCAATGAGATTCGATTTAACTCAAAATAAATCGTATACAGTTTCACAGCAAACTATGGACGTTTTATCAAGAATAGACAGTCCTCTTTCTATTGTTGTGTTAAGATCTCCAAGTACAGATCCTACTTCACCAGATTGGAGAGCTGATTTATTATTAGAACAATATAAAAGAATAAATAAACATATCACAGTTGAATATATAAACCCTATAGAAAAACCTTCTGCTAAAAGTAAATATCAAATGACACAAGTTGGAGAAATAGTATTTACTTATGGTCAGAGCAAACAAGTTAGAGTTTATAGAAAAGATTTAACTACTCAGTCAAAAGTTACTTCAGATCCATTGTTTGTAGGTGAAGAAAAATTCACTCAGGCAATATATACATTATTGGATAATGAATCTTATGTAATATATTTTACTGTTGGACATGGTGAAAGACAGATACAGGACAGAGGCGGAGAAGGTTTATCTTATGTTAAAACTTATTTAGAAAATGAAAACTATAAAGTTAGAGAATTAAATATAATACTTGAAAATATTCCAACAGATGCCGCTTTGATTGTTATAGCAGCACCAGTTGAAACTTTCAGTGATTTTGAAATAGAGAAATTAAATAACTATGTAAAAACAGGCGGTAAATTACTTGTTTTATATGATAGTTTTATGGATAGAAGTAAATTTAATTCTAATTTAGGTAACTTCCTATCAGATTGGGGATTCAAAACTAAAAACGATTATATAATAGATTCAGCTTCAAGTGTAGTTATACCGGTTAACGTTGTTCCTCAATACACTTCTCACCCAATAACACAAACACTTAAAGAAGGAAATGTATTTGCTTGTTTAGTTGTTGCTAGAAGTATATTAAGCGGTGAAAATCAATATAACGGCAGCTTTGAAAATATAATTACAACAAGCCCTAGAGGTTATGGAAAAGAAGAAGCTACATTCGATTTATCAAGAGCTAGATTCAATCCTAAAACTGATATAATGGGACCTGTACCTTTGGCTATTGCTGGTACTTATGAAATAGAAGGAAGAAAAGCTCCTGCAAGAATAGTTGTATTTGGTGATGCTACTTTTGCTTTGAATGCTTATATTAATCCTGAGCAAGGTCAGTCTGTAGATGTGGCTTTTGCTGGAAACAAAGATTTATTTATGAATACTGTTGCTTATCTTTTAGAAGCTAGACAAAAAATTACTATAAGACCTAAAGAAGCTAGTATTAAAAATCTTACTCTTACAACTACTGAAACTAATTTCATAAGATACGTTGCTCAAATAGGTTTGCCTTGTTTATTTGGTATACTTGGCATATTAATATGGTTCTTAAGAAGAAGATAATTGATATAAATAACATAAAAGGCATGCAGTTAATATAATATGGATAATATAAAAAAATTATATAAAAGATATTCATATTATATTAATTATGCATTATTGGTATTTATAAATGGTATATCCAGCGTTTTAAATTATGTTTCTTCCATTTATGTAAATAGAAGTTTATCAATAGAAGATTTCGCACATTATAATGGTATAATCAATATATATTCTATTATTGTTTTAACTGTTTCTAGTTTTAGTTATTATATAATGCATCATTATAGAAATGAAGAAGACGGTAAAACTTATTGGTCTTACGGTTATTTTATGGCTTTTGTAATAACTATACTTTATATATTTTCTATACCATTGATGGATATATTTTTCAATATCAAAAATTATACTGCTCTTTTTATAATATCTATTGGTATATTTGCCACTATTTTAGGTATAGTATCTCAATCAATATTAAAAATTAATAATTATATAGCTTATGATTATATTGCAAGTTTAATAGCAATATTCATAGCTAAAATAATATTGCTTGCATATTTCATTATAACAGGATTAACATTAGAAAGAGCTGTTATATCTGTATCTTTATTTTGTATTTTATATTTGATTATTAATTTAATAGAATTAAAAAAACTTAAACTACCCTACTATATTAAAATTAATGAAATAAAAACTCATTTTTCAATTACAAACTTATCAAGATTTTTAATATATTTAATAAATATTGTTATTATAAATTTTATATTTAATTGGATATCATTAAGCGATGTACTTATGGCTAATAGGTATTTGGATAAAACAAGTGCAGGATACTACTCTACTATATCATTAGTAATAAAAATGTTTTTCTATATAGGAACTCCTATAGCTTCAGTAATGTTTTCTTATATTTTAATAGCAAAAAAAGATAAGAAAAATAAAGAAAATAAAATACTTTATTATTCTATTGCACTTTTTGTATTTGCTTCATTTTGTTTATCAGTATTTTTAATTGTATTTGCTAAACAAATTGTGTTGATACAATTTACAAATAGATATGAAGCTATTATTCCATTAATTCCTCAAGCAGTAATTTTTGGGTTCTCTTTAGGCTTTACAGTGCTTACATTTAATTATGGTCTTGCTTATAAATTGTTTGCACCATTCTATGGATATTTAGTTATATTTTCTTATGTTTATTTTTCATTAAGAAATGGACTTAGAACTTTTGAAAATTTCATGTTTGTAATGAAAGTATTTTTTATAGCATTACTTATATATAATATTCTAATCATAATAATACATAGAATAATTTTAAATAGTAAAGAAAATAAAAAATAATTTTTTATTATTCAGCACCTTTTTCAATAAGCATTTGAACTATTTTAGTATTATTATTTCTTTTTGCATAATATAAAGCAGTACGTCCATATCTATCTTTTATATTAACATTGGCTCCTGAATTTATTAATACTTCTGCTTTGGGTGTATTATCATTAAAAATAGCCAATATTAAAGCTGTAATATTTTCTAAATACATATTTTCCATATAAGATTTAAAATCTGCTTGAGCATCAATATTAACTCCAACTTCTATTAATTTTTTAGCTATTTCAGGATTTGTAGTAAGCATTAAGAAAGTGACGTTTTTCACATCCATATATCCCGTTTTTACTGTTATTTTAACATGAATCTCAGCCTTGGAATCTATAAGTATTTTACTCATTTCATCATTATCATGCAAAAGTGAATATGCTAATGCTGTAAGTCCTAAATTATCCTGCAAATCAAGATCAGCTCCGCTTTTTATAAGTATTTTAGCTATTTCATTTTGTTTATGCAAAATAGATAAAATTAAAAAAGTTAAACCTCTGTCATTTTTTGCATTTATATTTACTTTTTTATGGTTTATATAATTTAAAACTTCTTCTTTATTTCCATTTACTATGTATGATAAAAATTCTTACTCGGTTACATTATAAGAATAAAGGGAAGTAAAACTAAAAAATAGAATCATTAATATAACTTTTTTCATAGTCATGCCTTAATAAAAAACATATATATATTTAAATATATACAAATGTAAGTATTTTTTCAATATATTATTTAAATTAATTTTCATATTATTAAAAAATAATTACTTATGTTTTAATAATAAATTTTATACTTATAGGAAATACATTAATATTAAAAAATATTTTTGTAATATTAAAATATTTTTTAATGTTTCATTTTTATTATTTAAATATACAAAGAAAATACTAAAAAATTTATTTATAGTAACTTTTTATTATTTAGCACCTTTTTCAATAAGCAGCTGCTCTATTTCGCTATTATTTCTGTATCTTGCATAATCTAGTGCTGTGTTTCCGTCTTTATCTTTTGCATTAATATCAGCTCCGGCTTCTATTAATAATTTTGCTAATTCTGGATTATAATCAAAAATTACCCACATTAAAGGAGTAATATTTTCTAATTGTATATCTCGTTCATCATCTTTTATAGATAATCTAGTATTAACTTTAGCACCAGCTTTTATTAATAACTCAGCTATTTCTATATCTACATTAAATGTCAAAGGAGTAAAGTCTTTTAAATATAATCCATCTGTCTTAAATGTGATTTTTGTATTTACATCAGATTTTTTTTCTATAAGCATTTTTGATAAATCTGTTTTCTCACGTTGTATAGCATGTATTAAAGCTGTAAATCCAGAATTGTCTTTTATATTAACATTAGCACCTTTTTTTATTAGTATCTCTGCTATTTCATATTGCTCATAAAGAATAGATAAGATTAAAGGTGTAGCACCGCTTTCTTTCTCTTTTTTATTGAGATCAGCACCTTTTTCTATTAACAGCTTTGCAATTTCATCTTGCTTATAAATAATAGATAACATCAAAGGTGTAGCACCGTCCATAATATCTAAATTTATATTTGCTTTTTTATTATTTAAAAAATTTAAAACTTCTTCTTTATTACCATTTGCTATATATGATACAAATTCTTTTTCATCTTTACTAAGCTCTGGATACAAAGCATTAAAACTAAATAAAGTATACAATACTGCCATTAATACAATTTTTTTCATATAAACCTCTTTTAAATATTCTATACAAAATATATACTAATTACATTGTTTTGTCAATTATATACTTTATATGGGTATATGATTTTATAATTATTAAATTTAATTACTTAAACTATTTTTGTATATTAGTAATTTGTACATTTAACTTTTATAGTTATTATAACTTTTAAATCAATAAACAATTAAGTGAAAACTTTAATTTTAAATGACTTACGAATAAAAAAAACTCTATCAGCTTTAGCTTATAGAGTTTTTAAAACTATATATTTTTTATTATTTAGCACCTTTGGTTATAAGTAACTGCTCTATTTTACTATTGTTTTTTTCTTTCGCATAATCTAATGCTGTTTTTCCGTTTTTATCTTTAGCATTGATATCAGCACCGGATTCTATCAATAACTTAGCTATTTCAGAATTATCAGTAAAAATAAACCATATTAAAGGTGTAATATTTTCTAATTTTATATTTTTTCCAGCATGTTGAAAAGAGAATTTAATATTAACATCTGCACCAGCATTTATTAATGATTGAGCTACTTCTTTATTTTCATTAAGTATTAAAGGAGTAACGTTTTTCATATATACTCCATTCTCATTTAATGATACTTTTGTATTTACATCAGCTTTTTTTTCTATAAGTATTTTTGATATTTCTGTTCTATTATACATTATAGAATATATTAAAGCGGTGAATCCTGACTTGTCTTTGATATTAGGATCTGCACCTTTCTCTATAAGTAGCTTTGATATTTCATCTTGCTTAAAAATAATAGAAAATATTAATGGTGTCGTACTATTTTCTATTCTAGCATTTATATTAATTTTCTTATTGTCTATAAAATTTGAAACTTCTTCAATATTACCAGATGCTATATACGATAAAAACAGTGCTTCATTTTCAGATTTTACTGGATATAAAGCGTTAAAACTAAATAAAGTATACAATACCGCCATTAATACAATTTTTTTCATATAAACCTCTTTTAAAAAAATATTCTATAATAAAATATATTATTTTCTCAATTTTATATTTATTAGTTATTATTTAGACAATACAGAATTTACATTTAATTACTGTATTGCCTATAAATTATTTACACTATTGAATTATATAACAACTAATAAAAATTATTTATGAACTTTTTAAAGTGATAAATAAATAGTTGATAACTTTAGTTGTCAGCTAGCTATCTTTCAGCAAGTTTATCGCTATAAATAATAATGGATTATTAATTAGCACCTTTTGCTATAAGTAACTGCTCTATTTTAGTATTGTTTTTCTCTTTTGCATAATCTAATGTTGTGTTTCCTCTTTTATCTTTAGCATTGATATCAGCTCCAGCTTCTATCAATAACTGAGCTATTTCAGTATTATCATTCACAATAAACCACATTAAAGGTGTAGCATTTTCTAATTTTATATCTTGTCCAGCATATTTTGCAGTAAATTTTATATTAATATCAGCACCAGCATTTATTAACGATTGAGCTATTTCTTTATTTTCATTAAGTAATAAAGGAGTAAAATTTTTCATATATATTCCATTTTCATTTAATGAAAGCTTTATATTTACATCAGCTTTTTTTTCTATAAGCATTTTTGATACTTCTGTTCTATTTTTCATTATAGAATGTATTAAAGCTGTAAATCCTGATTTGTCTTTGATATTAAGATTTGCACCTTTTTCTATAAGCATTTTTGCTATTTCGTCTTGCTTATAAACAATAGATAATATTAATGGTGTCATACCATCATCTAATTTGGCATTTATATTGATTTTTTTATCATCTATATAATTTGAAACTTCTTCAATATTACCAGATCCTATATACAAAAAGAACCGTGCTTCTGTTTCCTCGTTTGCCGGATACAAAGCATTAAAACTAAATAAAGTATACAATACTGCCATTAATACAATTTTTTTCATATAAACCTCTTTTTAAAAATATTTTATAAAATGTATATATTAATTGTATTATTTTGTCAATATGAATATTTTATGATCGATAATAAAATTCTGTATTATATATATTAATATTATAATATTGTGAATTATCATGTTATTAATATATGTTTTTAGGTGAATATAGTAGAATAATTAATGAAAAATAAATATTTTTTACATAATTATAATGTTATTAATAAAATAAAAGCTGATAACTAAATAATCAGTCATCAGCTTTTTTATAAAGTTTATAGAAAGAAATAATTTTTTATTATGATTTCTTTCTTTTTAAGTCAATTTGTCTTTGAATTTCTTTTAAATTTTTTACATAAATTGTATTAGTTTTAATATCAATTTTACCTGTTTTTACCAAGTTATTCAATACTTTTTGAACATCAACTACTTTAACACCGCACCAATTTGCAATATCATTTATAGTAGCATTTAATTCCTGAGGTTCATAATAATGATCTCTAGGAATGTTTTGAAGTTCAGCAAGTAAAAGCAAACAGTCATAAACTCTTAAATCTGTTTCATTTAATTGTAGTATTAAAAGTCTTCTTTTGGCATCGAATATTCTTTTAGCGAACATTTTTGAAAGTTTAAGAGCCATTGCTGTATTGTTTGCTAATATATTTTGGAAATTTTCTTTTCTTAATTCTAATAAAACAGTAGGTTCATTAGCTATTGCAGATGCACTTCTAGTAGTGTCTTCAAGTATAGCCATTTCACCAAAAAAATCACCTGGATAAACTATGTCTAATAATTTTTCAACATCTTTAATAACTTTAGTAATCTTTACAGAACCGCTTTGAACCATGTAGAATTTATCGCCTTTTTCATATTCCAAGAATATAACATCATCAGTATTGTATTTTTTTGTATGAGAAGATAAATTATTATCCATATCAATTTTCCTTAATTAAAATTATAACCTAGAAGCATTAGCATAAGCCTCTTTAGAGAAATTATCCATAGGAGGCATTGAAATAACTTTTTGATAATATGCTTTGGCTTTAGTTTTGTCGCCTTTAGCTTCGCAAGTTTTAGCTAAAAAGAGTATAGCTTCTTTTACATTTGCAGATTTAGGATATTTTTTTACAGCAGAAAGAAGCACTGTAGAAGCATTATCATATTTATTTATATTGTAATAACATTTTCCCATATAGAAAATAGCATTCTCAGCTACAAGAGCATTTGTACTCTTTAATAAACTATTAAATATTTTGATAGAATTAATATAATCATTATTATTATATAATTCTACTGCTTTATTATAATTTGGATCATTAATAGTAACATTCTGAGATTTTGCATCAGGTTTAGCACTTGATGAAATAGGTGCAGAAGTAGGAGGAGCTATATCGCTGTCATCAGTTATATCTAATTCTTCCTTACATTCCTCTATTTTCTCTTTAGCAGTATTATAGAATGATGAATCCTCATCAGCATATTGTATGTATCTTTTATAGGCATATAAAGCATTTCTATATTTCTTATTTTTGAAATAAAACTCTCCAATACTATACAAACCTTCTAAAGTATCAATAGTACCCTCACTTATATCATTTTCAACTAATTCTCTAACTCTCTTATTTATTCTTCTAAGCTGAGTAGAAAAAACTTTCAACATTTTTATAATGATAGGTTTATTCTTTTCAATCAGACTTTCAAATTCTTCATAAGTAATAATAATAACAACACAATCTGTCAAACATTGAACAGTATCTTCTTGCGGATATGTTCCCAGTATACTTTTTACACCAAAAAACTCACCTATATTGATAAGCTCTCTAGTTTCATAGCCTGTTTCTTCTGACAAAAATATGCTTTGAGCCTGACCTTGTTTTAATATGTAAACTCTATCAGAAGTATCACCAGTAAAGTATACTATAGAGCCTGCTTTATATACTCTTGTTTGCATTTAATTTGTCCTCAATTAATATTTATTCTAATTAATATATTTTAGAATAAAAGAGATGTTTTTTCACCTTAACTTTTATTCTATCACTTATAATACTTTTTTCAAGTTATTTTTTCTATTTTCTTGTTTTATTTATCATATCTACTGTTTCTATGTCAAGTTTTGTTCCCCTTGTTTTTAGATCATCAATTATAATTTTTATTTCATCATCAGGCATATTTTGACCAAATTTTGCTTTTGCTGTGATGTTTTTTATATTTATAATACCTATTAACATGTTATTTTGGGCATAGTCAAACATTTTATCGTCTATTGATAAATTATTATTATTTGGTTCATATTTCTTTACCAATTCATACAAAATACTCCTTCTTTCTTCTGTATCTTGTATGGTTTCAAATTTACCTTCAATAAATACAGAAAAGAAAAATTGAGTAGGTATCATTTTATTGTTCATAAATGTAGATGGTATATATGAATATACTTTTGAAGCTGTGAAAGAAATATTAGGATTATTTTTTAAAATTTCGTATTTTCTTCCAGACATAGCACCATGAAAATATATTTTATTATCTTTGTAGCAAAAACTAATTGGTACAGCATAAGGTATAGTATCTGGTAAAGCCATAACACCAAATTCTATATTATTCAGCATGTTTTCTATTTCATTCATATTTTCAAATATAAAATCTTTCCTTCTCATTCCATTTCCCCTATTTATATTTAACATACAGTAATAAAAAATAATATATATTATATAACGGTTTATTGTATTTTTTCTTTAATTATATTATTATAGTTATTGGTCGTAATATAACATATTTGGAGATTTATTGTGAAAATAGCTATTGCTCAAATTGAAATAATACCCTCAATACCATGCGATAATACAGTTAGAATCATAAGTGCTATAAGTTCTGCTAAAAAAAATAAAGCAGATATAGTAATATTTCCTGAATTAGCAGTATCTGGATATATGCTTGGTGATATGTGGGAAAGCGAAGGATTTGTAAAAGAATGTGAGGAGCTTGGAGAAGAAATTATCAAGGCTTCTAATGGCATATATGTTATTTTTGGAAATGTAGCATCGGATAAAACTAAGAAAAATTTTGATGGTAGAATAAGAAAATATAATGCTTTATTTGTAGCAAAAGATGGAAAGTTAATACATAATAATTCCACTTCCTACCCTTTTATAATAAAATCTTTACTTCCTAATTATAAAGAATTTGAAGACCCAAGACATTTTTTCAGTTTAAAAGATTTGGCTTTTGAAAATAATGCTGATATAAAAGAATATTTAAAGCCATTAGAAATAGAATGCAATGGAGAAAAAATTAAACTTGGTTTGACAATATGTGAAGATGCTTGGAGCAGTAATTATTCATTTTCTCCTATAGATATAATAAATAGCAATAAAGATGTTGATTTATTTGTTAATATATCAAGTTCTCCATATACTTTAGTGAAAGATACTAAACGTCATAAAATGTATGGTGATATAGCAAGTAAACATAATGTTCCTTTAATATATGTTAATAATGTAGGAATACAAAATAATGGAAAAACAGTTTATACTTTTGATGGCGGAAGTTCTGTTTATGACAATAATGGTAAATTGTTAATAACAGCTAATAGATACGAAGATAATTTGTATTATGCAGATATAGATGTAAAAAATAAAATATTCCCAAATCCTATGGAAATAAAAGAGGAAAATGAATATAAATTAATATACGATACAGTTATTTATGGTATAAGAAAATTTATGAAGTCTATAGGAATCAGTAAAGTAGTTATAGGCGTATCAGGAGGAATTGATTCGGCATTATCATCAGCTATGTATGTAAATGCTATTGGTAAAGACAATGTTCTTTTGGTAAATATGCCAAGTAAATTTAATTCTAACACAACTAAAAATCTTGCTAAAACATTAGCTGATAATTTAGGCTGTGCATATATGGTAGTTCCTATACAAGAATCAGTAGATTATACAGTAAAACAATTAGAAACCTCCCCTATTATAAAAGACGGAAAAGAAAGTAATTTAACAGTATCATCTTTCGTTATAGAAAATATACAAGCAAGGGATAGATCTTCAAGAGTTTTAGCTTCTATCGCAGCAAGTTTTGGAGGTGTATTTACTTGCAATGCTAATAAGACAGAAACTATGGTAGGATATTCTACTATGTATGGTGATGGTGCAGGATTCTTTGCATGTCTTGCTGATTTATGGAAATATCAAATATACGGACTTTCTAATTATGTTAACAAAGAAGTATTTAAAAAGGAAATTATTCCTGAAGGTACTATAAATATTGTTCCAAGTGCAGAATTATCTACCGCACAGGCTGTTGATGAAGGCAAAGGTGATCCTATAAAATATGATTATCATGATTATTTATTTAAATATTTAATGGAATCTTGGAATAGATCCATATTAGAAGATATTGCAGATTTGTATATTAAAGGTGAACTTGAAGAAAAAATAGGCTGTCAAAAAGGTATTTTAAATAAATATTTTAAAAATGGTAATGAATTTGTAGATGATTTGGAAAGATGGTGGAAGCAATATATGGGAATGGGTATATCAAAAAGAATACAAGCTCCTCCTATACTTGCTGTAAGCAGAAGAAGTTTTGGTTTTGGAAATAGAGAATCACAAAATAGAGTTTATTATACAGCAAAATATTTAGCTTTAAAAAACAAAATACTTGATTTAAATTAAATTTTAATGATATTAAAATTAATATTTATGTAAATTTTATTTTAAAATTATTGAGTATATAAATTTTTACTTGCAAAAAGCGATAATAAATGTTATATTTATATAGAGTAATTTATTTAAACTATATAAAAAAATAAATAGGAATTATATATAGTGGCAGCAAATATAATAGATAATAATATACGACAGGATATTCTTGATTATTCTGCTATACTTGAAACTACCGTGAAAGATATACATTCTTTCTTGGAAGAAGTTGGAAGAGTATATAGTTTTATCGGTGAAAAATTTCCTATGATTGAACAGGAAATGAAAAATGAAAACGAAAAAGCTAATAATTTGTTGTCATACTTTACTAATAAAGATAAAGGTGTAAAAAACTTTTCTAATGATTTGGAAGAAAACCAAGAAGATTTCTTTATGTCATTTGATAGAATGCAAGGGTTTATAGCTCAAGATAATGAGTTATCAGATTCTCTTGTTGAAGATGTTGGTAAGACAAGTAATATAATGGATTCTATAGAGCAAATAAGAATGCTTGCAGATCAAATTAAAGTATATTCTTTGAATGCCATTATAATATCATCTAAATATGGTGCCGGCGGTAGAGCTTTTGGAGAAATATCTAAAAACATCATTAAAATGTCTGAAACATCAAATGAACAAGCTGATCAGATGAATAGGATTGGTAAAGAGTTGTTTGTAAGATTTGAGTCATTCAAAACTGAAATTTTAAAGACTAATGAATTACAAAGACAAAACTTTACTATCATGAGAGAACAGTTAGATAAAGAACATAATAATATGGTTAATTCCTTTGCTGTTTTTTCTAATA
The DNA here is from genome assembly GCF_944390845.1 of uncultured Brachyspira sp. Classification (GTDB taxonomy): domain Bacteria; phylum Spirochaetota; class Brachyspiria; order Brachyspirales; family Brachyspiraceae; genus Brachyspira; species Brachyspira pulli. The sequence continues at coordinate 22,869 of NZ_CALXRM010000001.1, read as the reverse complement.
TTATATCAGATATCATTTCAAGAGTAGATAATACTTATGATTTTATATTTGAAATAATGATGGTTCTTCCTCGTGAAGATATAGTTAGACAGCAAACAGAACATATAGTTGAGTCTATAAATTCTATAGTTTATGAAAATAGGAATTTCATTGACTTTTATGGTAAAGAAGTAGAATCAATGGATGCTGAGGAACTTGAAAAAGAAGAGAATCAGACTTTAGAACACAAATTACTTGACTTATTAACTTTTGACGATGTGGTTTTGACTTTAATAATAGAAAACTTTAAATCTATACATGAAGAAATAGATTTAACAAACTCTGATATTTATAAAAGTTTGAAAGGTTTAAAAGATGCTTTATCAGATATAACTTCAGATAGAACTACTATAGTTGAGTATATGATTGGAGGAGAAAGCGGTAAATCAGAATTCCCATTCACTGTTTCAGAATCATTGTTTAATGAGTATATGGGATTTATTAAACTTTATTTAGAGAATTTTAAATTATTCCTAACAAATAAATATAGAATATCAGACAGCAATATAGCTATTATAGACTCTATTGAAGAGCTAGAGAGTATGTTCTTAGAAACTAAAAACATTGCTAAAACATTTAACTCAATTAACTTTTTGGCAAAAATAGAACTAGAAAAGAACAGCGATATATTCAATAACTCTCAAACTTTCTCAATAGAAAGCGTGGAATCAATAGCTACAAACATTACAGAAACAGTAGATGCTTGTTTGGAGCAATTCCATAATATTAAATCAGCAATATTTAGCTCTATTAATAAATTTAAGTCTAACATTAATCAACAATCTACAGAGCATTCATTTATAGAATCTATGACTGAGAGTGTTAGTAAGCGTTTAGATGAGTCAAAATATATTATTAATAATAATATTAAGAGATTAGATAGTTATGCTGATGAATTGTTTGGACTTATAGATAAAACTTTAATAGATTTAAGTACATTAAGTACATTGCTTACTAAGATTAATGAAATAATAGAAATCTTTAATAGCATGAGAAATGTTATAAGAGATAAGAAAAATGAATACTATAAAATATTAGGTATAGAAAACTGGAAAATAGAAAGTGATAAATATTTGGACATAGTTAATTCATATACAATTAAGAAAGAAAGAGCTATCGCAAACAGTATTTTATCTGGAGAAGAAGCCCCTAATGTCGATATAAGTATAGATGTAGGAGCAGATAGCGGTGACTTTACTATGTTCTAATAAAAGTAATGGAGGTGTTTGTCTATGTCAGTTATAGAAATAAATGACAATCTTAATATAAGAACCATGAGTAAATATTTTAAGAATGTTATAAAAAGTGCAAATTACAATGATGATATTACTGTGAAATTTAATTGTGAAGGTGATGCCCATATAGATTTAGCAGGTCTTCAAATATTGTATGCTATGAAAAAAGAACTTGCGAAAAATCAAAAAAATCTTATAGTAGAAGGCATGGATAATTTGTTTGTAGAATATTTAAAAATAATTAATGATAAAAATAATTAATGATATAAGAGGTTAAATGTATGGCTAAAACAATACTAATTGTAGACGATTCAAATACAGCTAGAGCATCTGTTGAATATACCTTGAAAAAGGGCAGTTATACTGTAGTGTCTGCAGATGACGGTACTACAGGATTGGAGGTATTAGGTAAAACTCCAAATGTTGATATGATAATAACTGACCTTAACATGCCTAAAATGGACGGTATAGAATTTATTAAGCATGTAAGAAAGGTAGATCAACATAAATATACCCCTATTCTTATGCTTACAACAGAATCTCAAGATGAGAAAAAAATGGAGGGTAAGGCTGCTGGTGCTAGTGGTTGGCTAGTAAAGCCATTTAACCCAACTCAACTTTTGGACGTTGTAAAACGTTTCTTAAATTGATTGTCAACCGTCTTATTATGAGCTAATAAGAATTTTATTAAAGGTAGAGGTGTAATACATGTTTGATAGTGATGAATTTATATCCATATTCTTAAGCGAAGCGAAAGAGATTGTAGAAGGGCTTGAGAATGATTTAGTTTTATTAGAGGATAATAAAAGTGATGAAGATCTTTTAAATAAGATATTTAGAAGTGCTCATACTCTTAAATCTTCAGCAGGTACAGTTGGTTTTACGACAATGAGCGAATTAAACCACGTTGCTGAAAATTTATTGGAGAAAGTAAGAAGTGGTAAATTAGATGTAACTCCACAAATGATAACAGTGTTGTTGGAATTTTTGGACACTGTTAAATTGATGTTGCAAAATATCGTTGATGGAAAAAGTGAAACAGAAGGTGTTAATAATATAGATTCTTTAAAGGCTAAAATTAAAGCTATAGCAGATGGAAATGATCCTTCAACAGTATCCTCTACTCCAGCTCCAAAAGCAGCTGCAGCACCTGAACCTAAAAAAGAAGAGCCAAAGAAAGAAGAGGAAGCTCCTAAAGCAGAAAAGGAAGAACCAGAAGCTGTTAAGAGCGGAAGTAATTCTTTCCACATTGATATGGGATTTAAAAATACTATTTTCGATAATGGTATAGACCCTCTTATGTTCTTAAATGATTTAAGAGCTATTGGTACTATCAGTAATTTGAAAATAGAATGTAATAGTCTTCCAAGTATTCTAAATCTTGAAGACCCTTATGTTTGTTATACACAATTTTCTTTGGATTTTGATACTGATGCTCCAGAAGAACAAGTTCAAAATATATTCTTATTTGTAATAGATGATAATGATATTAATATCGTTAATACAAAAGCAGAAATAAAAGATGATGCTAAACCTGCTGAAGCAACTCAAGAAGTTCAAGAAACTCCAGCAGAAGAACAAAAGCATGAAGAAGCTCAAAAAACAGAAGAAAAAACTGCAGAAGCACCAGCTGCTTCAGCTACTAATCAGCCAGCTGCTACTGCTGCACCAAAAGCTAAAGTACAAGCTCCTTCTACTGTAAGAGTTGATACAAGAAAACTTGATAGTTTAATGAACCTAATTGGAGAACTTGTTATAGCTCAGTCAAGAATAATGCAGCTTACTCAAAGTTTAGATATAGATAATGGATTAAAAGAGGCTGTAAGTTCAATGGATAGAACTTCAAGACAAATACAAGAAGAAGTTATGAATATCCGAATGATGCCTATAGGTCCTATATTCACTCAGTTCCATAGATATGTTAGAGACCTTAACTTGGAATTAAATAAAGAAGTTAAGTTAGTATTAAAAGGTGAAACAACAGAAATAGATAAAAATATGTTAGAGCAGTTATCTGACCCTCTTAAACATATTATAAGAAACTCTATGGACCACGGTATAGAAAAGACTAAAGAAGAAAGAATAGCAAGAGGTAAACCTGAATATGGTACTATTACTATGTCAGCTGCTCACCAAGAAGGTCACGTTGTTATAGAAGTATCTGATGATGGTAATGGATTAAATAAAGAAAAAATATTTAATAAAGCTGTAGAAAAAGGTTTACTTTCAAGAGATGGAAAATATTCTGATATAGAAATATACAGAACTATATTCGCACCTGGTCTTTCAACTGCTGACAAAGTTACTGACATATCTGGTAGAGGTGTTGGTATGGACGTTGTTAGAGCAAATGTTGAAAAGATGAAAGGTAAAATAGAAATTAAATCAACAGAAGGTAAAGGTAGTACATTTATTATTAAACTTCCTTTAACATTGGCAATTATTGAAGGTATTACTTTTGCTTTAGGTAAACAAATATATATTATGCCTCTAATTTCTATTATAGAACAAATTAAAGTAAAAAATGAACAAGTTAAGCCTTTCGAAGGTAAAGGTGAAATGATAAAAATTAGAGAGGAATATTTACCTTTAATTAGATTACATAAAGTATTTGAAATAGATACACAAGTTGAAAATATAGAAGATGGTATTGTTGTTGTTGTTGAAGCTGGTTATAGAAGATGTGCTATATTTGTAGATGAGCTTTTGGATCAGCAACAAGTAGTTATTAAGTCTTTGGATTCAGCTTTCAGTAAACATGCTGGAATAGCTGGTGGTACTATACTTGGAGATGGTAGAATAGCTCTTATTATAGATATACAAGGGCTAGTTAATATGTCTTTACAAGGAAAAATAAACAACGGTGTAAAATAAAGGATTGAAATATGTTAGATAATCAAAAAATAAATGCTGCTAATATACCTCAGGTTGGTGGTACTGGTTTAGATCATGAAGAAAATCTTTCTACTGAACCAAGTCAGCAATTTCTAGTATTTAAAATTGATAATGAAGAATATGCTCTTGATGTTTTAAGTATTGATGGTATTGTTGGTGTTACTAATATCACTCCTGTACCTGGAAGCCCTAAGTTTATGAGAGGCTTAATGAATTTGAGAGGTAATATTTTACATATCGTTGATATAAGAATAAGGTTTGGCTTAGACAGAAGAGATGATCATTCTATAGAAGATGATGTAATAATAGTAATATCAACTACTAATAGAAAATTCGGAATATTAGCAGATATGGTTAGTGATGTTATAACTGTTTATGAAAGTCAAATGACAGAAACACCAATAGATAATATGAGAGGTCTTCAAATCTCTAATGTTATTAGATTAGAAAATAAAATTATTATGGTTTTGCCTATAGATGAAATAATTAAATCCAATGATGATAGCAATAAAACAGTATAAAAGTAGTTAATGGGGTATGATAATATGGAAGATATGAATGCTAATATGCCTGCTTTAACTGATTCGGAATTTAATGAATTAGTTAAAATTATTTATGATAAAACTCGTATACAGATGTCTAATCATAAAAGGGCTTTAGTTACTTCTAGACTAAGTAAAAGACTTAGGGCATTGAATATGGATTCTTTTAGAGAGTACATAGATTTCGTAAAAAATGCTAAAGATGAAGAACTAACAAATTTCGTAAATGCAGTTACTACAAATAAGACTGATTTCTTTAGAGAAAATAAACATTTTGAATATATGAAAAGCACTTTACTTCCTGAGTGGGAGAAAAATTTTAAAGATGGAAAAGTTAAAAACCTTAGAATTTGGTCAGCAGCTTGTTCCACTGGTGAAGAGCCATATACAATACAAATGACGCTTCATGAGTATTTTGGAAGTAATTATGATCGATATGATATAAAGGTTTTAGCTAGTGATATAGATACAAATGTACTTGCTCATGGGAGAGCTGGTATTTATAAAGAAGAATCTGTGGAACCTATTAATCCTAACCTATTAAGAAAATATTTTTTGAAAGGTACAGGTGATAATGATGGATTATATAAAGTAAAAGATATCCTTAAAAAGAATTTGTTTTTCAGACAATTGAATTTTAAAGATGAAGACTTTGATATACATACCCAATTTGATTTGATTTTTTGTAGAAATGTTATAATTTATTTTGATAAAGAGTTTCAAAAGGAATTATTTAATAAATTCCATAGATATCTTAAAGAAGATAGTTTTGTATTTATAGGACACTCTGAAACTTTATTCGGAGTATCTGATAAATTCAAATATGTGGCTAGTAATATTTATAAAAAGATTTAAGTAGGGGTAATAATAATGATAGATTTTCCAGCAGCGGCTAACAGTAATTTTAAAAGAATAACTATATATATAGGTGGATATTATGCATCTAAAGAACCCGCTGTAATTAAAACAGTTTTGGGTAGTTGTATATCTGTTTGTCTTTTTGAAAATAAGTTAAAATTTGGCGGTATGAATCACTTTATGCTGCCAGAAATGAGGGAGTGGGAAAACCCGGCAGAAGATTACAACAATACTAGATATGGTGTTTTTGCTATGGAGGTTCTGATAAATGAAATTATTAAACTAGGTGGTAAGAAAGAAAATCTTACTGCTAAAATATTTGGCGGTGGACATGTTCTTTCCGGTATGACTAGTAATATTCTTCAAGTACCAGATAAAAATATTCAGTTCGCTAAAAAGTTCTTAGCAGATGAAAAAATACCTATAGTAAGTGAAGATATAGGAGGTTCTTGGCCTAGAAAAGTATTTTTCTTTAATACAGAAAATAGGGTTTTAATGAAAAAGCTTGAAGGTAAAACTAAAGAATTCTCTGCAGAACAAGAGATTAAATATTCTAAAAACTTACAGCATAAACTTGAGGAAAAATCAGATATCACATTGTTTTAATATATTAATAATTATTAAGGATTTTTTATGGCTACAAAAATTAAAGTATTAGCTATTGATGATAGCGCATTAATTAGACAATTACTAACAAAGATAGTAAACTCAGATCCTGCTTTGGAAATGGTTGGTACAGCAGCTAATCCAATTTTGGCTGAAAATAAGGTAAAAAATCTTAAACCAGATATTATTACCCTAGATATTGAAATGCCAGAAATGGATGGTATAACTTATCTTAAAAAATTAATGTTAAACAACCCTATTCCAGTAATCATGTTCAGTTCTTTGTTGGATAAACATAGAGAATTAGCTTTGGACGCTTTGAATATAGGTGCTTTTGATTATATTATAAAACCTACAGCTAATGTTAGAGATGGTGTTGAGGAATTAGCTACTGACTTGGTAGAAAAAATAAAAAATGCTTATGCCAATAGAGCTAAATTCTATAGAAAGCATGGTGTTTCTATGCCTACAGAAACAACTTCTACTGTTACTGAAAGAACTCCTATAAGTTTAGAAGCTCCAAAAACTCCTGGGTTTAAAGTTTATCAAAAAAATACTGCAGACATAATATTACCTCTTACACCTTCAAGAGAAACTCCTATGGATAAAATTATTCTTATAGGTTCTTCTACAGGTGGTACTGAGGCTTTGATAGAATGTCTTAAAAATGTCACACCTTCAGCTCCTCCTATTGTAATAACTCAGCACATGCCTGAACACTTTACTACTTCTTTTGCTAAGAGATTAAATAGTATTCTTAAAATTGAAGTATTTGAATCTGAAGATGGTATGCCTATAGGAAGAGGCCAAGCTGCATTAGCTCATGGCGGAAGACACACTATGATTAAAGTAAAAGGCGGAAAATATTACTTAGAAGTAAGAGATGGAGAGCCTGTTACTAGACATAAACCTTCTGTAGACGTATTATTCAGAAGCGGTGCAGTTTATGCTAAAAATAAAGCTATTGGTATTATCTTAACAGGTATGGGTGATGATGGTGCTAATGGTATGAAAGAAATGAAAGATGCTGGTGCATACAATATAGCACAAAATGAAGAAACTTGTACAGTATTTGGTATGCCTAGAGAAGCTATAGCAAGAGGTGGTGTAGATGAGGTTTTACCTTTAGATAAAATACTTGCTGCAGCTTTGAAAAGAGTATAATCTAAAATGAAAGAAAATATAGATTTATACGAATATATGAATAAATGGGTAGGTAATTCCACTACTTACCCTTATTATAAAATTGATGCAAAATTAGATTTAATATCAAAGTTAATATCTTCTCATAAATCATTTGAGAATATTTCTATTATACCATCTGGTGCTAAGAGAAATCGAACAGATGTGAATTATATGGAATATTTAAATGTGTATCTAATATTAGATGAAAATCAAAATTCTTTAGATACAAGAAATTTTAAAACTTCTATTCTAAATGCAATAAAAACTAATAAAGCATATTCTGATAAAATTAATGAAATAGCTTATTATTTAATATTACAAGATGATAATGAGAAGATATTACTTCTACCCTCTTTTAAAAACATTGAAAATAATGTGGAAGGTGCTTTAGTTACTACTTCTGATGGTTCTAATGAAATATTTTATCCCAAATTAGATAATAAAAATTTTGATAAGAAAGAACAGGAATGCGGAGTAAATTTTATTAATTTAATAAAAATATTTAAACATATATTTTTGACTTTTGCTTCTGAAATTAAATCATTAAATGAGCTTTCTTCTAGTATAATTGAAGCTCTTATATGGAACCTTCCTAATGAATATTTTAGATTTAGAGATTATGATGAGGCTGTATTGAAAGCTATTGATTATATATACGAAAAAATAGCTAGTGATGATTATATGTCTCTTTCTGAAATTAATGATATTAAAGTATTATTTTCTACCAGAAATAATCTTCACAGAAAAGAAATTTTGCAGGCTTTATACAAAATAAAACAAATCGTACAAGAAAATTTATAAAAAATTCACTTTTTTATCTTTTTTTCAAATAACTACTAACAGTAATATTGTGTTAATTCTAACTAATGATATAATATTCTAAATTATTATTTATAATAATACTTTATGGGAGAATAAAAATGAAAAAAATACCAGAAATATTCGGTAGTATGGTTTTTAATGATAATGTAATGAAGGATAAACTTCCTAAAGATATCTATAAAAAATTAATAAAAACCATAAAAAATGGCGAGCGTTTAAATTTAGAAGTTGCTAATGTTGTTGCTCATGCTATGAAAGAATGGGCTATAGAAAAAGGTGCTACACATTTTACTCATTGGTTTCAGCCTATGACAGGTGTTACTGCTGAAAAACATACTAGCTTTATAACACAAACAAGTGACGGCGATATACGTATGGAATTTACTGGTAAGGAATTAGTACAGGGTGAACCAGATGCTTCTAGCTTTCCTTCAGGAGGACTAAGAGCTACATTTGAAGCTAGAGGATATACAGCTTGGGACCCTACTTCTTACGCTTTTATAAAAGGTGATACTTTATGTATACCAAGTGCTTTCTGTTCTTATAGTGGTGAATCATTAGATAAGAAAACTCCCCTACTTCGTTCTATGCAGGTAATAGAAAAAGAGGCTAAAAGAATATTAAAACTTTTCGGACATAATAATATTAATAGAGTATTCACAACTGTAGGAGCTGAACAGGAATATTTTTTAATAGATAGAGAACTTTATTTACAAAGACCGGATTTAAGATATTGTAAAAGAACATTATTTGGAGCTTGTCCGCCTAAAGGTCAGGAATTAGAAGACCATTATTTCGGCGCAATAAAACCAAGAGTTTCAGAATTTATGAAAGAATTAGATAATGAACTTTGGAAATTAGGAATAGTTGCAAAAACTGAACATAACGAAGTAGCACCAGGTCAATATGAATTAGCTCCTGAATTTACAATTACAAATATGGCAACTGACCAAAACCAAATAACAATGGAGCTTATGAAAGTAATAGCTGAAAAACACAATTTGGCATGCATACTTCATGAAAAACCTTTTGCTGGTGTTAATGGAAGCGGTAAACACAATAACTGGTCTATAGCTACAGATACAGGATTGAATCTATTAGATCCTACTGATAATCCTGCTAATAATAAACAGTTTTTATTATTCTTAGTTGCTATTATCAAAGCTGTTGATGAGTATCAAGATTTACTTAGAGTAACTACTGCAAGTGCAAGCAATGACCATAGACTTGGTGCTTCTGAAGCTCCTCCAGCAATAATATCTATGTTCCTTGGTGATGAACTTACTGAAATACTTGAATCTATGGAAAATGATACTAAATATACAGGAAAAGAAAAAGTTGAAATGGAAATGGGAGTTAATTCATTAGCTAGACTCACTAAAGATACAACTGATAGAAACAGAACTTCTCCTTTAGCATTTACTGGTAATAAATTTGAATTTAGAATGGTTGGCTCTAGTCTTTCTGTTTCTGGACCAAATATTATAATGAATACAATAGTTGCTGAAGCTTTATCTCAATTTGCTGATATATTAGAAAAATCATCTGATTTTGATAAAGATGTTGATGAGCTTATAAGAAATACTATTAAAAAACATAAAAGAATAATATATAATGGAAACAATTATTCAGATGAATGGGTTAAAGAAGCAGAAAAAAGAGGACTATTTAATTTAAAAACAACTCCTGAAGCATTACCTCATTTCATATCTAAAAAGAATATAGATGTATTAACAAAACATAAAGTACTAACAGAAACTGAAATACATTCAAGATATGAAATAAGCATGGAGGAATATGTTAAGGAAATTAATATAGAAGCTCTTACATTGGCAGATATGGTTCATAAAGATATATTACCAAGTTCTATAGAATATTCTGGAGAAGTGGCATCTATAGCTAATAAAAAAAGTCATTTACAATTAAAATGCGATGTTGAAAAAGATTTAGCAAATAAACTAAATGATTTAATTGAAAGTCTTTATACAAAATTAGGAAAATTAGAAAACTATATTGTAGAAGGAAAGAAAATTACTGATATATCTCAATCTGCTATATTTTATAGAGATAAAATATTTGCTTGCTTAGAAGATATGAGAGTAACAATAGATGAATTAGAAAAAATAGTATCTAAAAAATATTGGAAGCTTCCAACTTATGGTGATATGCTATACAGCTTATCATAAGTAATTATCATATAAGAATCAGGTATGTAAATATATTAAATATTCATACCTGATTTTTTTAATTATCACTCATAACAGTTAAAGAATCATTTAAATATTTGATAAAATCTTCATTAAATTTTTTAGGCGATATAATTTTAAAGAATCCAATCCAAGGACTTAAAAATATTCTAAGTTCTGTAAAAGATGAAAAATCAAAACTAATTAGTATAGATCCATCTTCCAATTCTTTTTTTATTTTTTGATTAAATCCATAATCTCTATTTTTGAAATAATGTGCAACATCTGGAAGAAATTTTACTGTAGTTTTTATTAAATTATTTTTATCCCAATAAATACTTCTTTTCTTTTCTAAAAATTTTATTAATTCTTCTCTTTTAGCTGATCTAATTTCATATTGTTTGTCATATTCATCTTTTTCTTTTTTATTTGTGAATTTTATCTTTTTGATTATTTCTATATTGGAAATATTATTGACTATATATGTTTTTATTTTATCTTTTTTATTATCATTGGCAACTAAATACCATATTCCTTGAAAATAATAAATAAGATAAGCTACAGCCTCTACTTTAAAATTAACATCAGAACTTTCAAGATAATAATTAAAAGTTATATCATTCAAATTTTTAGCACAAGATAATAATTTATCTATGTTCTCACTATTTCCTGATATATTGTTTATATCATTACTAGCAATTACTATTATATCATAATAATCATTATTTACATTATTTGGCAATAATTTTGATATAGTAGAATTAGGTATTAAAGATAAATTACTGCTTATTTTTTTCATAAAAACAGAAAATAGTATATCTAAATTTTGCTTTAGATCATTTTCATTTAAATGAAAACCTCTTCTAAGTTTTTTTAAATCTTCAGGCTTTATAATGTATCTATCTTTTTCTGATACAAGTTTAATATGTAAGTATCTTTTAATTTCATCTATATCTCTTTGAGCTGTCCTTACAGACATATTATTTAACTCAACAAGCGTATTTTTTAATACAAAACCATCTAATATTAATGAAGTATATATTTCAAATAATCTAACAAATTTTTTATTTTCAGCCATATTTCCTCACATCAAAATACACTATGAACGAATTCTCTTACCGCATTTCCATTAATTTTAAATTGTTCATCTCCTACAGTAAAATATCCGTCTAATACACCCTTTGTAGTTTCTAAATCTAATTTAGTGAAACTGCCAAAATCATCATAAGAATAGTCGCTTGTTACAGTAAATACAAAGCTAAATCCTTGTTCTTTTGAATAAAAGTCTATAACATCTTTGTATTCATGAGAATCAACATTTTTATATACATACCATTTATTTTTAAATAAAAATTTTACTATTCTTGAATTTTGTGATTCCGGTTTAGAATCATAAATAAAAACAGGTATAGGTTCAGTATTATAAGAAGTGTATACTAATGCCGCTATTATATTATGTGTATATCTTGATGGATTTCTTCCAACAGTATTTATTGCTAAAACAGAACTTGTATCAGTGATAGAGTTTTCACTTCCAGGTACTATTAAATATCCAGAAGGAAGTCCATAATAAAAAGATACATATAAAGCTCTATTAGCTGCCCAGTTTACCATAGAAGCACTATAATTAGTAAATTTGAATGAAAATTCTGTTTCTATTAAATCATTAATAGAAGTTTTTACATTAATTTTTGTATTATAAAAATTAGGTATTTCTAAATCCAAATACCCTACACTTTTTCTAAATTGGGATCTTATAAAGTTATCATAAAAGTCTAAAAAGTCTTTTTCATTTTCCTTTATTATAAACTTTTGAGAATCACCATCTAATATATTAAATGCATAATATGAAAAATATCTTTTTAATCCATATTTGTATAATTTCCAAAATATAATATGATTATCATGAAACAAATACAAATATAGATTTTCAACCATTTTATCATTTATTTGAATAGATTGAGGTATACTATTAAAATCACCAGTATAATATACCCCATTATTATTTGTTATAGTAACTATAGAAGAATTGGTATCTAATACAGGAGTATCATTTCTCATATATGATTTATTAGGAATGACTCTGTAATTAACATGTATAAATATTAATGTAAATAATAAAATTATTAAAGCTGCAGAGATTAAAACGATATACTTCCTTATATAGCTGGAAGAATATTCGTAATAATCATCTTTCTTTGCTACAAGACGTTTTCTTATATACATAACTTTTCTTCTGTATTATCTTCTTTTGTATTATTATTTTCTAGGTTTGCTTTAATATCTGCCTGAACTTCTTCTTCTGTTCTGTTTTCTACTGAATCATCTATTAGTTTATTTAAAGCAAATAGTGCAACTTCAATTTCGTCATCTTTAGGTCTTCTTGTAGTAATTTTTTGGAGCAATAGACCAGGTAATATTGCTATTCTCATAAGAGGGAAATTGTAGAATTTGAAACCTAGTTTTAATATTTCATAAGATATACCAGAAACAATAGGTAATAATAATATATTTATAGCAAGTACTGTTAAATTTCCAACAATTTTTGCAGGTGTATAAGAAGCATATATATAAGTGTATACAAAATAACTTGTAAACATATATAGTAATATAGAAACAGTTAATACTAAAAACATAAATGTAGTACCGCATCTAGGGTGTATAGTAGTATATTGTCTAATATTTCCTGTATCTGGGTTTAATCCATGTTCATAAGCATTAACTACCATATGCTCTGCACCATGATATTCAAATACTCTTTTTATATCCTTAAAAAATGAAATTACTAATAAATATAAAACAAATATTGCTAATTTTATTCCGCCTCTAGCCAAATTAAAAATAACAAAATTTTCTTTTTCATTTATTCCTATAAGTGTAGTGATGAAATAAGGCAAAGCTATAAAAAGCCCTACAGCAAATGCTAAAGATACTAACATACTTAAAGTCATAGCTAGATTTTCACTTTTTTCTGATTTAGGCTTATTATCTTTTTTATTGTTTTCTTCTTCAAGACCTGCTGTATTAGCAGAGAATACTAAAGTTTTATATCCTAATTTCATCATATCTATAAAATTAACAACTCCTCTTACAAAAGGCATTTTTGTTAATTTATTTTTATTTTCTGGAATAGATGCTTTAATAAAATCTATTTGTTTATCAGGTTTTCTTACAGCAACAACATAATGACTTCTATTTCTGAGCATTATGCCTTCTATAACAGCCTGACCGCCTACTCCTTCTTTTATTCTATTTTCATCTAATTTTTTACTCAAATTATACACCTCATCTATTTTAAAGTTAAAGTAAATATATAATATATTAAATATGATATTCTTTCAAGCATAAAAAAAACTTGAATTTGTAAAAAAAATTTATATATTATATGGTATGAAGCCCTTACTAATATTAATTATTAATTTTATTATTCTTGCTTTTATTTCATGCAAAAGCACAAATGTACAAATGATAGAAGTATCAGAACATCATAATAAAGAAACAGTAGAAGTAGAAAAGCCAAAAGCAACTATTTTAAAAGATAGAGCTGGATACTATAAAAGTAAAAGTCCTTATTTTACTTTTGATGCTGATTTAAAACAAAATGGATTTGCTTATGTAGTATTAAAAGGATGGATGGTTTATAGGGGATATGTAAAAGTTGGGGATCCATCATCTGAAGCTACAAAATTTAGACTAGATATAGATAATATTACTTATGTTATATTAGAGTTTAAAGACTTAAATAATGCTCAAGCTTCTATAATATTAAAAAATGTAGTACAGCAAGTATTACCAATGACAAAAGTACAGCAGCAGCAATAAATACTATTAAAAGAATCCTTCGCTTTTAGCATCTTTACTCATAAGTTCTGTTAATGTATCCTGTATATTCGCATTATTAAAAAGTATATTATATATGGCTTCTGTGATTGGCATATAAATATTATTTTTTTTAGAATATTCATAAGCCGCAGTAGTAGCATATACTCCTTCAGCAACCTGCCCATGACTTTCAGCTATTACATCTTGATATTTTTTTCCCTTAGCAAGTTCTCTGCCTAGTCTATTGTTTCTGCTGAGTCCGCTGGAACAAGTTACTATTAAATCCCCTATTCCTGAAAGTCCGTACATAGTATCGGTTCTGGCACCTTTACTTAATGCAAATCTTACTATTTCATGCAATCCTCTAGTTATGAGTGCTGCTTTTGTATTATCGCCGAGTTTAAGTCCGTCTACTATACCGCCGGCAATAGCTATAATATTTTTTAAAGCTCCGCCTATTTCAACACCTTTTTGATCTGTAGAGTTATATATTCTAAATTTAGGAGGTATTGTTAATGTATCTCTTACATATTCAGAAACACCTTTTTCACCGCCTACAACTACAGCAGTTGGAACACCTTTGGCAACTTCTTCAGCATGAGAAGGGCCTGAAAGAGTTAATATTGATAAATCTCCAGATATTATACTCCTTGCCACTTCGCTCATAGTTTTACCTGTATTTCTATCTAGCCCCTTTGTAGCAGACACTAATATTTGTTCATTACTTATATATGGTTCTATATTTGTACAGGCTTCAGAAAATGCAAAAGATGGTGTTACTATTATAACTATTTCACTATCATTTACAGCCTCGCCTATATCCATTGTGAAATTTATATCTTCATTTAATTTAATATTTTTCAAATAATTATCATTTTGATGTGAAGAATTTAATAGTTTATAGCTTTCTTCGCTATGCACCCAAACTTTAATATTGTGTTTCTCTGAGAAAATATTAGCAAGTGCAAGTCCCCAACCGCCAGCACCTATAATTCCAACATTTGCCATAATATACCCCACCTATTTATTATGATATTAGTATATATAAAAAATAACTATTATCAAGACATAATTGTAAAAATATTATGTAAACTATTCTTTTAATGATTTTTCTAATAGCAGGCATATACCATTCAGTAAATCTTCTTTTTTGATTTTATTATTATCCTTAACCCAGCATAATATTACTGAAACCAAAGCTCCAGAAAAGAATTGAGAAGTTATTTTTGTGTTTTCAATATTATCAGTTTTCATGGTTTCATCTAAATATTCTGTAAATATTTTGTATAATGATGAAACGAAAAGCAATGTATTATTATAATCTATTAATGACACATTAAAATATTGTTTATTATCATCAAAGTAATTAATAACTTTTTCTAATATTTTTCTATAATTTTTTTTGAAATCATATATTGAATTATCTTTCTTTAATTCTTTTATAATATCCTGTTTAATATCCTCTATAATTGAATTTAATAATTCCTCTTTATTATTGAAATGATCATAAAATGTAACTCTATTTATCATGGCATTATCGCATATTTCTGTTACACTTATATCTTTTAATGAATTAGTTTTTAAAAGTTCAAGCAATGATTCTTTTAAAAGTTTTTCAGTTTTCAATATTCTTAAGTCTTTTTTATCGTTCTTCATTTGTATAGTATGCCATATATTAGAATAAAAATAAAGCTTTTTAAATAAAATTTATTTCACATATTGATATATTGTGTATTACACACTATAATGTATTATATAATATATAAAGGATTTAATATTGAACTATGATGATATAGTATCAAATTTGATGCAGGAACTAAGACGCGGAACTTTAATAATAGTTGTACTTAGTCAATTAAAAAAAGAAGAATACGGATACAATTTGATTACTAAATTAAAAGAAAACGGTATTACGGTTGAAGCTAATACTTTATACCCTCTTTTAAGAAGATTAGAAAATCAAGGGCTTTTAAAAAGTGAATGGAATACTAAAGAAGATAAGCCAAGAAAATATTATTCTATAACAAAAGACGGAAAAGAAGTTTTAAAAAAAGCTGTTCATCATTGGAAGGAATTTTCATCTAATGTTAATAAAATAATAGATGAATAATTTTTTTTAATT
This sequence comes from uncultured Brachyspira sp., assembly GCF_944390845.1. Lineage (GTDB taxonomy): Bacteria > Spirochaetota > Brachyspiria > Brachyspirales > Brachyspiraceae > Brachyspira > Brachyspira pulli. The sequence continues at coordinate 6,557 of NZ_CALXRM010000001.1, read as the reverse complement.
TTTTAATATATAGGAGTTTATATGATTAACAATAAAGAAAATAAAAAAGCGGAAGATATTATTGAAAGATATATTTATACTGTTACAAAATCAATGCCCGATAAAATTAAAGAAGATGTTTCTAATGAAATAAGAACTCTTATTGATGATATAATCAAAGAAAGATTTTCAAACTCAGACTATAAAATAAATGATATAAAAAATATTTTAATAGAAATCGGAAATCCTTATGAACTTGCATGTAAATATGATACAGATTACAATAAATGCTTAATAGGATATCCATATTATATATATTATAAATTTGTATTAAAAATTGTATTATCTTCAACATTGCTTGGAATAGTAGTTTCATCAATAATTAATATAATTATAAATAATGAAGCTTTCAATATAATTAATACAGCAAGCAATATTTTTACTGCATTGTTATTAGCATTTTCATTTGTAACATTAATATTTGTATTTATTTCAAATAAGAATATAGATATTTCCAGCATAACAGTAGATTTTGATAATCTTCCAAAACTTCCCAATAAAAAAATAAATTTATATAATTCAATTATTAAGATATCCGCAGCAATTATATTTTTATCTCTTTTGTTCTTATCTCCAAATTTATTTTCAATAAAAATAAATAATGAATATTTTGCATTCTTTAATATAGACATTATGAAGAATAGTTTTTTATTTCCTTTAATATTCATTTTAATGCTTATATCAAGAGAAATCATCAAAATGTTTACAGACACTTACAATAAAAAAACAGTTGCATTGTTTATTGGTATTGATATAGTATCAGCTATTGCATCATCATTATGGCTATTATCATACAATGTAATTAATATTAATTTTATGAATGCATTAATAAAATTAGAATCAGCAAATTCTCTTGCTTTTAAGATATTCAATAATTTTCAGTTATTTTGTTTAATATGTATATTATTTGCTTTGCTTCTAGATAGTATATATGTTTTATTAAAATTAAAAAATAACCTTGCATATAAAGGCTAATATATGCAAGGCTTTTAATAACGATAATAAAAATTTATATGAAGGATCAATCTGCAATTAATTATTATATAGTACTATAGATTCATAAGGTCTTAACTTTAATGTGTTATCAAGTACTGCCTCATCATAATTTGAAAGAAGGCATTTCGATTTTTTTATATCAAAATCAATATTACTTAAATCTATAGTGCACTCATTACTGTAAAAATTATTTATTACTAAAAGTTTTTCATTATTGTATTCTCTTATAAAAGCAAATACATTTTTATCATCTTTTAATATAGGTATAGTTTTACCTTCTGAAATAACTTTATAATCTTTTCTTAATTTTATTAATTTTTTATAATGATTAAATATAGAGTTTTCATCTTTAATATTATTTTCAGCATTAATATCTTTATAATTATCAATAACTTCTATCCAAGGTTTAGCATTTGAAAATCCTGCATTCTCTTTGTCATTCCATTGCATAGGAGTTCTTGAATTATCTCTTGATCTACTTTGAAGTATTTTATATATTTCTTTTTCTTCTATGCCATTATTTTTAAGTATATTGAAATAGTTTATTGATTCAACATCTTTATATTGATTAATATTATCAAAATAAGCATTAGTCATACCTATTTCTTCGCCTTGATAAATATAAGGAGTACCTCTTAAACAATGCATAACAGTAGCAAGCATTTTAGCAGATTCTTTATGGTATTTTTTATCATCTCCGAATCTTGAAACTATTCTAGGCTGATCATGATTGCACCAAAATAAGGCTGACCATGCATTATTATCCTGCATTCCTTCCTGCCAAGAAAATAAAAGATTTTTTAATTCTTGAAAATCAAAATCCATTAACTGCCATTTATCTTTATTTTTATAATCAACTTTAAGATGATGAAAACTAAATACCATGCTAAGTTCATTTTCTTTTTCACCAGAATATTTAATACAGTTTTCTATACTTGTTGATGACATTTCACCTACAGTAACAGCATTATCATATTTTCCGAAAGTATTTTTATTTAATTCTTTTAAATATTTATGTATATTTATTCCGTCAGTATAGAAACGTCTGCCGTCTCCTTCAAAATCATCTTCAAAAATTTCTGGTTTTGATATAAGGTTTATAACATCAAATCTAAATCCGTAAACCCCTTTTTTTATCCAGAAGTTAACTATGTCAAAAATTTCTTTTCTTACTTCTTCATTATCCCAATTCAAATCAGCCTGACTAACATCGAATAGATGCAAATAATACTCATCAAATTTTTCTATATACTGCCAAGCATTGCCGCCGAATTTAGATACCCAATTTGTAGGAGGTACTTTTTTTTCATTTTTTCCATCAACTACTCTGCCCTTTTTGAATATATAATAATTTTTATATTTTTCTTCTCCATTAATAGCCTTCTTAAACCATTCATGTTCTGTAGAAGTATGATTGAATACCATATCAAACATTATATCTATATTTCTTTTTTTAGCTTCTTTTATGAGTTCTTCAACATCTTCCATAGTACCATAAGAAGGATCAACATTATAATAATCAGCAACATCGTATCCATTATCTTTTTGAGGAGATACGAAGAAAGGAGTACTCCAAATAATATCTACTCCTAAATTCTGTAAATAATCTAATTTTGATATTATTCCTCTTATATCTCCAAATCCGTCATTATTACTATCCATAAAAGATTTTGGATATATTTGATAAACAACTTTATTTTTAAAATTCATAAATGATTCCTAATTAAATAATTTTATAATAATATTTATAAGTTTCATAACGGCAGCCAATAATTATAGTTAACTGCCGTGTATATAATAAAAACCTATAAATATTTACCCCGCTTTATTATTTTATTTCTATAATTTTTCCTTCACCGTTTTTTATGATAGTATTTTCCTTTAATATATTAATTTTAGTTCCGTCTGTAAACACTACAGGAGATACTAAAGATTTTCCATGATTTTTTACGTATTCTAAATCAACTTTAGCTATTTTATCTCCTTTTTTCACTTTATCTCCCACTTTTACAAAAGATTCAAAACCTTCTCCATTAAGTTCTACAGTATCCATTCCAATATGAATAAGTATTTCATTTCCTCCTGCTGTTTCTATACCATAAGCATGTTTTGTAGGGAAAGCGGCTATTATTTCACCATCACAAGGAGAAGTAACTATACTATCAGCTAATTCTATTGCGAAACCTTCTCCCATAGCACCGCTTGAAAATGCCTCATCTGCTATATCTGATAATTTATAAACTTTTCCATTCATAGGTGAAACAAAATTATCATCATCTAAAGCTATACTTTCTGCAGCTGATGCATTATCTGAAACAGTTTCTGTTTTTTCTGAAATATCTGTATTATCAGTTAAATCTTCTGGTTTTAATTTTTTCTTTCCTACTATAAAAGTTAATACTAATGGTATAGCTATAGCAAAAATCATAGCAACAGCAAACATTAACATATGCTGAGGCTGTATTGAAAGTATGCCAGGTATACCGCCAATACCAATAGATGTAGCCATAACCTTAGAACCAACTGATATAATTGCAGCCACACAAGAACCTATCAATGCACATATAAATGGAAAACCATATTTTAAATTTACACCGAATAATGCAGGTTCTGTAACTCCTAAATAACATGATATAAAAGCAGGTATATTTATTTGTTTAGCTTTGTTATTTCTTTTCTGAAGTATAGACATAGCAACTACTGCAGAACCTTGTGCTATATTTGATAAAGCTATCATAGGCCATAACATAGTACCGCCGAACTGACTCATAAGCTGTAAGTCAATAGCATTAGACATGTGATGAAGACCAGTTATTACTAAAGGAGCATAGAAGAATCCGAATACCCCAGCAAATAAAACACCAAATTTTGATGTTAAGCCAGTATATACAACATAAGAAACAGCCTCACCTATTTTCCAACCTATAGGACCAACAACAGCATGTGCTATAATAACTGTTGGTATTAATGAAGCAAAAGGTATTATAACCATAGAAACATATTCAGGGACAACTTTTCTCCAAAACTTCTCTAAATAAACCAATATAAATCCCGCCATTATAGCCGGTATAACTTGTGCCTGATAACCAACCATAGGCATTTTAAATATTCCGAAATCATAAAACTTAGGATCAACACTTCCAACCAAATAAGCATTAACAAGCTGAGGAGATACTAATGTTATACCTAAAACAATACCTAATATTTGAGTAGTTCCCATTTTTCTAGTAATAGACCATGTGATACCTACAGGAAGGAAATGGAAAATTGCTTCACCTATTAACCATAAAAAATCATTTGTTCCAGCCCAGAACTGAGATATTTGAGTTAAACTCTTTGTACCTTCTTCAAAAAATTTTATATCTGATATTACGCTTCTAAAACCTAATATAAAACCTCCGCATATAATAGCTGGAATAAGAGGTGAAAATATTTCTGCTATGTTAGACATTAAACGCTGCAAGAATGTTTGATTGCCTTTTGCTGATTCTTTTACAGCATCTTTACTTACTCCTTCTATACCAGAAATTTTAACAAATTCATTATAATATTCTGAAACTTCATTACCTATTATAACTTGAAATTGTCCTGATTGAGTAAAAGTACCTTTAGTAGATTTTAAATTTTCAATAGCTTTGATATCTGCTTTTTTAGGGTCTATTAAAACAAAACGCATTCTTGTAACACAATGAGTTATTGCCTTAACATTTTCTTTTCCGCCAACATATTTTAATAGAAGTGTGGCGTCTTCGGTGAATTTTCCCATAAATATGCCTCCATAGCTTTATATATTTTTATTATCATTAACTTGTACGTACATATTAACATATACGTACAAGTTTGTCAATTCTCTTTTAATGATTTTTTATTAATTTTAATAATTGATAAATACTTATAGAAGATTATAATTATTTTATATTTAGATCATAAGGTATGGTAATTATGGGATTATTAAATGATTTCACTAAAAAACTTATTCCTAATTTTTTATATACTGATTCACTTAAAGGAAAAGTAGGAGAATTTGAAGTAGATAATGCTTTAAATCCATTATTTTTTGGTAAAGCAGAACATAGGCAAATAAATAACTTAGTAATAATTGATGATAATGGAAAAAGTCATCAAATAGATCATATAGAAATAAGAGCAAATGGTATATTTTGCATAGAAACTAAAAATTACAGCGGACTTATATTTGGCAGTGAAAATCAGGAAAAATGGACTCAATGTTTAAGACATGGTAAAAAGAACTATTTTTATAATCCGTTAAAACAAAATAAATCTCATATATTTCATTTAAAAAAATTATTGGATAATAAATATAATGTTTATTCATTAATTGTATTTACTCAAAATAATGCTGATAAAATAGATATAAATAATGTAATTAATTTATGTGATTTAAAAAATTATTTAAATAATTTTAATGAAGGAAATAATTATACTACTGATGAAATGAATTATATTTATGAGAAATTAATATCAAATCATAATAATATTTCAAATTCGGAACATATAAAAAATATAAATGATACTAAACAAGAAATAAGTAATGGTATATGTCCAAGATGTAAAGGAAAATTAATTTTAAGAGAGGGAAAATACGGACAATTTTATGGATGCAGTAATTATCCAAATTGTAAATTCACAATAAAAAAATAATAATTATCTTCTTGCAAAATCTCTGAATTTAAATTTATCTGGTCTATGTCTTGCAGATGTGAGCTGAAAAACTCTTGTATCTGATAAAAATGTTCTAGACTCTACATTTATCACCATATCATAATCTTTTAAATCTAAAAGCTTTTTATCATTATTATTTATTTTTTCACATGATATTTCTCTTTCAGCATAAGATATTTTTAACTGAAGATTTTTTTCTATATGTTCATATAAAGAGTCTTTTAAAATATTTTCATCTATAAACGGTATAATAGATGCATTAATAAAGTCTATATCAAGTATAATATTTTCTCCGTCTATATTTCTTATTCTCTCTATAGCCCATACTTTATCATCGTCATTTAGTTTCAATGCTTTTTTTACTAATGCATCAGGTTTTATGCATTCACATCTATGCACTATAGTTTCTACTTTACCGTACATTTTTGAAGCAACTTCTTTAAAACTGAATATTCCTCCGAATTCAAAATTATATATATTTGAATTGATAACTATAGAACCTTTTCCTTTATGTTTTTGAATGCATCCATTGTTAGATAAAAGCTGCAATGACTTTCTTATGGTATCCCTTGAAGCATCGTATTCTTTCATCAAATCATATTCGCTTGGAAGTATATCCCCTTTTTTGTAGTATCCAAATCTTATTTTATCGAGCAAATTATTATAAATTTCTTCGTACTTTGATGCCATAACAACCTCTATTTTGAATTGAAATATTATAATATAAAAAGTTATGTTTGTAAATATATGTTTTTTATACTGATTGTTTAAGAGCCATAGATATTGCACACTTTTATTTTAAAAAAAGAAGGTATTCCTTATAATTTAAATTACTAGAA